>JAWLFY010000188.1:0-8640 GCA_041685355.1 Pirellulaceae bacterium
AAAGCGTCAGACGGAGGGTGACAACGAGGTCGCGGCGATCGAGGGGACGCGAGAGGTTGCCGGTCCGGTCACGTTCAGCATTTTGACCAACATCGTGGCATTCGTCCCGCTGCTGTTCATTCCGGGCGAGACCGGGAAGTTTTGGGGGCCGTTGCCGGTCGTCGTGATCATCGTGCTTTCCTTGTCGTTGCTCGAGTCGCTGTTCATTCTCCCGGCGCACTTGGCCCACGCCCGGGCCGCGGGACGGCGATCTCATGGTCTGGGCGCCCGGATTCATGGTGGGCAGCAACGATTTAGTCGGGCGTTCAACCGGGTCGTCGAGATCGTTTATCGCCCGATCCTGATCCTTTGCTTGCGGTTTCGTTACGTCACGGCATGCACGGCGTTGGGGCTGTTTTTGGTGGTCGGCGGCTACGCCACCAGTTCGCACATGGGGATGATCCTGATGCCCGAGGTTTCGGCCGATGAAGTCGAAGCGGGCGTGCGGATGCCGGTCGGCACGACGCAGGACCAGGCGGCGAAGATCGCCGACGCGGTTACCCAGGCGAGCATGCGGATGTTCGAAGAGCACAACCTCGATCGGGTCGCCGAGGGGATCAAGACCAACGTCCGCGGGCAGGACTTTATTGACGTCGAGATCGTGCTGAAGCCGCCGGACCAACGGGACATGACCGCGCAGGAGGTCATCGCGTTGTGGCGGGATTCGATCGGCGACTTGCCGGGTGTGGATCAGGTGACGTTCGAAGCCGAGAGCGGCCCCGGCGGGTGGCGGCGGGACATCAGCGTCGACCTGAGCCACAGCGACATCGGGGTACTGGAACAGGCATCGCGAGTGTTTGTCGAGCGTGTCGAAGGTTTCGCCAACACCCGCGACGTGAGCGACAACAACGACCGCGGGAAGGCCCAGTACGATTTTCGGCTGCGCCCTGAGGGTCGCGCTTTGGGGCTGACCGACGAAGACCTCGGCGACCAGCTCCGCGGCGCGTTTTTCGGCTCGTTGGCGTTGCGTCTGTTGCGTGGGACGAACGAGATCGAAGTCCGCGTGAAGCTTCCGGAAGACCAACGGGAGGATATCCATCACCTGGAAGATTTGATCATTCGGACGCCGACGGGGGCGGAGGTGCCACTGCTTGACGTCGCCGACGTGGAGGAGACGTTGGCGTATTCGCGGATCAGCCGCCGGGACGGTCGTCGGGTGATCAACGTCTCGATGGATGTCGAGCCGAAGCGTGCGACGACCCAGGTGATCAGCGCGCTTCGATCCGAAACGTTGCCGCAGCTTCGCGCGGACTTTCCGGGGATCACGTGGAGCTTCGAAGGGAGCGACGCGGAGATGAGGCAGGCCACCGCGTCGCTGTGGGGATCGTTTGGGCTCGCGTTGGCGGTGATCTATTCGTTGCTGGCGATCGCGTTTCGGGGTTATGTCCAGCCGCTGATCGTGTTGGTGGCGATCCCGTTCGGGATTGTTGGGGCGGTCATCGGGCACATCGTGCTGGGGTACGACTTGTCCCTGGTCAGTCTGATGGGCGTGATCGCGTTGTCCGGCGTGGTGATCAACGACTCGTTAATCATGATCGACTACGCGAATCGACGTCGTGGCGAGAGTTCGGCGTTCGACGCGATTTCTCAAGCGGGTCTCCGTCGTTTTCGACCGATCATGTTAACGACGGCGACCACGTTCGGCGGGCTGACGCCGTTGATCTTTGAAGACTCACTGCAGGCCCAGTACATCATCCCGATGGCGATCTCGCTCGGCTTCGGGATCTTGTTCGCGACCGCGATCATCCTGGTACTCGTCCCCTGTCTGTACCTGATCCTGGAAGACATCGGGGGGATGTTCTCGGCCGGGTCGGGATGAGCCGTTTTGCTCGAAGGGATGAACCCCTTTTTCGGGGTCCGCGGAACGACGTTAACTCGCGACCCGGTTTCGTCCACCGCTTTTCGCGTCATAGAGGCGTTGATCGGCGAGTTCGATGAGTTGTTCGGCGGTCCCGGACCAGCCGGCGGGAGGCACCGCGACGCCGAGGCTAATCGTGACGGGGATCGGTCCGGCGGCGGTCGGGATCGGGGTCGCTTCGATCGCTTGGCGACATCGTTCGGCGGCGGCGACGGCGGCGGACGAGTCGAGTTCGACCATCACGATCGCGAACTCTTCGCCGCCGAACCGGGCAAGCATTTCGTCTTCGCGGAGTACGCCGCGTAGCCGTTCGGCGAGTTGCCGGAGCACGTCGTCGCCGGCGAGATGGCCGTGGGTGTCGTTGATTTGTTTGAAGTGGTCGATGTCGAGAAGTGCGAGGGCGATCGGCCGTTGGTGTCGGCGACAGCGTGCGACCTCGCGACCGAGGGACTCCATCAGGTAGCGTTTGTTGAACGCCGTGGTGAGCCCGTCACGGGTCATCATCGCATAGACGGTCTCGTGATAGCGGATTTCGAGGTCATCGGGGGCCAAGAACCGGAACACGACCGCGCCGACACGGATTCGGTCGCCGGAGCGGAGCGGTGTCGACGCGACCGGTTCTTCGTTGACCCGAATGCCGTTGGTGCTACCGAGGTCGACGATCTCGTATCGGTCGCCGTCGCGTCGGATCAGGGCATGTTTCCGCGAGACCGACGCGTCGTCGATTTCGATATCGCACTCGTGGCTACGACCGATTCGCACCGGCATTTCGCCGAGCGAGACCGGCCCCCGCTGGAGGTTCATGGGATGAATTTGGACGAGCGCCGCCCCGGAGACGGTGGAATCGGGATCGGCGAGGTCGAGTTTTGGGAGCGTGGTCCGAACGGTGCCGAGCATGATGCCTCGCGGAGCGGTGGGAAACACGACGTCGCGAAGGGAGGCGGCTTCGCCATGTACTCGCCAGCGACGCTGACTTTGCTCGGCCGGCAGCTACGCCGGGGTCAACACGGGGGTGCTGTGGATCATCAATTTCTTATGGTCGCGAACGACCCGCAAGAACTCTTCTTCGCTGACCGGTTTGTTGATGTAGTCGTGAACCTGGAGTTCGGCGCAGCGATTGCGGATTTGGTCGTCGTCCGAGGCGGTGAGGACGACGGTGGTGGTCTTACCGATTCCCGACGGGGTCTCGCCCATCGCCTCCAGGACTTCGGTCCCCGTTCCGTCGGGCAGCATCATATCGAGCAGGAGCAGATCGGGCTTGGGGGCGCGGGTAAAGATTCCGTCCCGGTTGAGGAACCGGATCGCCTCGGCGACGCTTCGGACGAGCGTCAGACGGTGGTGGATCCCGCTCCGCCGCAGGGCATGAATCGTGACGCGGGCATCCATCAGGCTGTCTTCAACCAGCAGGATTTCCATCGGCTTGGTGCGTGAATCGCCAAACATCGGTTCGGTCCTTGGGGAGGGATTGATTCATTCGGCAGGCGGGGCATCAGCAAGCGAGAGAGGTCACTGACCGTCAAACGCACGTTCGATCAACTCGGTTTCGAGCCGTTCGTGTTCACGGAGCGCGGCGTCGAACGCTGTCGCTTCGGAAATCAACCTGTCCAATTCGCATTCGGCCATCCCGCGGTACTGGAGTTCTTCTGCCCGTTCGGCGAGATCGCTCAGTCGCAGGAACAGCGAACAATGCTGAACTTGCATCAGCTCCGAGAGTTCGCCGGTCCGGGAGCCGTTCGGCGGTCCGGGGAGGGCGACGAACCCGTACGCTTCTTCGAGCGCGAACTGCAAGCCCAGCAGTTCGCGGAGGTCATCCAGGAGTCTCACCAGACGTTTGGCCGTTTGGGATGCGTCCGCGTCACCCGGCGGGCCGGCGGCCCGTTCACAGGTTTGGCGAAGTTCGTGCACGGAATGCCAAAGGTCGGTGTGACTGTCCTTGATCTCCTGCAGGAAGGCGGGATTGACCACCAAAGTCCGTGTTTGGGGCGTACTCATCAACATCAGCGTGTGCCTCCCTGAACTTACGAGTCGCCGGATTCGGCTCCGGTAGAGTCCATCAAGGCTATGCGGGCGGATCGCGCCCGTCAAGCATTTTGCGGAGCGCTGCGTATACGTTTGTGCTCCGCCGAAGATGTGGCGTCCCGGTCATCCGGTTCGGGGATCGCGTTGGGGACTTCGCCGGGTGCGATCACTCAGCATCGCCGGGTGCGATCACTCATCGTCGCCGGGTGCGATCACTCATCGTCGCCGGGTGCGATCACTCATCGTCGCCGGGTGACGGCATTCCCATCGCGGCTCGGTAATCGAGCGTCCGAGGGGGGGCATCGGTCGGCCGGTCTTGAAGATGGTGTTCCATCCAGCGGATCATTCGCAGGTTGTAATCGAGGCGGGCGGCGGCTTTCCGATTCCCGTGTCCTTCACCCTCGTAGAGCACGAGCCGAACCGGAGCTTGGTCGAGCGTTTTCAGGTGGCGGAACAGCTCAAGCGACTGCGACGGGTGGACACGAGGGTCTTGTTTCCCGTGCAGGATCAACGTGGGGGTTTGGTTGCGCTCGACGTAGCGGATCGGGCTCCGCTGGAGGAAATAGTCCCAGTCGTCCCAAAGTCGTTTTCGGTGGTGGACGAGGTACATCTCTTCGGGGATGTCGGTGGTGCCGACTTTCGACACGTTATCGCTGATGCCGACGAACATCACGCTCGCCGCGAATCGTTCGGAGTAGTACGTCGCGCACCATGCCGAGGCGTAACCGCCGTAGGACCCGCCGGTGACGCCGACGCGGTCGGGGTCGGTGATTCCGATTTCGATCAGGTGATCGATCCCGTCGACGAGGTCGTCGAATTCGGCGCCTGCGGCGTCGGCTTGGCCACGTTTGGAGAACTCGACGCCACGTCCGGTGCTGCCCCGATAGTTCGGGTAGAAAACGGCGAACCCGCGGGCCGCGGCGAGCTGGCCGGGCCGGGTGTAGCTGGTGACCCATCCGTTCGACTCGTGTGCTTCGGGGCCACCGTGGACGTACATGATCGTCGGGTACCGCCGGCCTTCGACGTGATTGAGCGGGTAGACCAACACCCCTTCGA
This sequence comes from Pirellulaceae bacterium, assembly GCA_041685355.1. GTDB lineage: Bacteria > Planctomycetota > Planctomycetia > Pirellulales > Pirellulaceae > JAWLFY01. The sequence continues at coordinate 4,973 of JAWLFY010000188.1, forward strand.
GCTCGAGCCCGTCGCGGGCGGTCCAGCGTACGGTTTTCTGCTCCGCCAACCGCATCGATTCCAGCCACGGGTTGACGTTCGTCACCCGTTGTGGCGATCCGCCCGGCTCGGCGACGAACAGTTCCGCCGGGTGCGATGGGGCGTGTCCGACGAGCGCGATCGGCCCGTCTTCGCCAACCGACGAGAAGCTTTCGAAGACGGATTCACCGAGATCGATCCCTCGTGGTTCCTCGTTGTTGAGGGGGCTTTCGTCGTCGGCGAGGGTAACGGTACCGAATTTCGACCCGGTCCCTTGGGCGGCAAGCCAACGGATGCGGGAGTCGTCGATCCAAGCGATGCGGTTGATTTGGCCTTCGAAGTCGGGCGTCCGATCGGCCGGTTCCGACTCGCCGTCGACGGACACCACAAACAGTCGGCCCTCGTGAGGATCGTGGAGGTCTTCGCCGACGATCATCGCGATCCGTTTTCCGTCGGGGCTCCATTCGACCTGGCCCAACTTCGCTTGGTGTTCGATGGTGCGGATGATCCGTCCGGCTTCGGCGTCGACGATGTGAACCTGCTTGAACATGTAACTGTCGTCGACCGAGGGGGTGGGCGCGAGCACGACCATGAGCTCACGACCGTTCGGGCTCCAGCGAACGTCGTGGGCGGATCCGGGCAGTTCGAGCATCCGCGGGGCGGTTCCCCCGCTCGGCCCGCGATCGGTCGCCGTCAGGTCCGAGCTGGCCCCCGATTCGTCTTCGGGGACGGACGAAGCGTCCGCGATCCAAACCTTGGTGGGCTGCCAGTCCTCCTCGTAAATCTCCTGCGAGAATCCTTCGTCGGCGAGTTTGACTTCGTCGGCATCTTGTTCCGGCTTGGCAAGAAACGCGATCCGATCGTCAGTCGGCGAGAGGTCGAACGATCGGATCGACGTGGCGTGTTGCTGAACGCGGACCGATTCGCCTCCGTCGACCGGGATCCGATAGATCGCGGCGTGTTCGTCGCCGGTTCGCTTCGCCGTGTAGTAGATCGCGTCGCCGCCGGAGGACCACTGGGGCGATCCGACGTTGACCTTCCCGCCGATAAAGCGGCGCGTTGTCCAGCCGGCGTCCTCCTCCGTGGCGGCGTCGGCAGGTTCGTCGTCGCCGAGTCGGTTCGCGAGATGAAGTTCGACCCGAGCCGGCCCGTCGTCATCGACGAGCGGGGACCGGGGCACGACGACGTTGTACGCGATGTGGTTCCCGTCGGGGCTGACGGCGGCTGACGTCACCATCCGAGTCGCCGCGACGTGCTTCGGTTCGAATCGAGTCGCGTCTTGGCTGTTGGCAGCCGGGGCGGCGAGCGTGAGGGCCGCAACGAACAGGAGGGGGAGAAGGCGTGGGCGGGGCCGAGCCGAACGTTTCATGGGTGCAACTTTCTCGAATCGGGGGGCGGGCTGGCATGCGTCGTGCCACCGGCAACTCCATCGTGCCACCGGGAGCGCGATCGTGCCACCGGGAGCGCGATCGTGCCACCGGGAGCGCGATCGTGCCACCGGGAGCGTCATCGTGCCACCGGGAGCGTCATCGTGCCACCGGGAGGGCGGTGCAACAACGGTCGAAGCATCTGTTCATCGAATAAAAAAAGGCTCCCTCGCGACGAGGGTCGCGGGAAGCCTTTGTTCACGTCATCGGATGTGTGGTCGTTTAGGAAGTCAGTTCGAAGTCCTTCTTGACCTCGGACCCTTCGACGGTGACCTCCAATTCGGTCCGGGAGTTGTACTTCTCGGGGATGTACATTTCGCCCATCGGCGCCCGTTCACCCGGGTTGGACTCGTCGAACTTTCCTTCGATCAACCGCGAGGCTCGGATTTCGACGGAGGCGGTACCGGGTTCGACGCGGACGTTATAAGTGCCGTCTTCGATGACGCCGGAGTATGCCCGTCGGTCCCCTTCGAGCGACCGGAACTGGATTCGACCGTCCTCGACGGGAGTTCCGTCGAACGACACCTCGCCCGTCACCGGGACGAGGCCGTCACCGGAACCGAGGCAGCCGGCGAGCAACAAGCAAGCGACTGCGGAGACGCCGGCACAGAGCGAGAGTGGGAGAGCTTTCGGCATCAAAATCACTCCCAATCTCCGAGGACGCCTTGGTCGTTGCGGTTTCCGAGGTTTCGCCAGGTGTCCCGGTCGATACTTTCCGTAACAAATCGGATCGAGCCGTCGACGAGGGCCACGTTGACACCGCCGGTGTGATAGCTTCGGGCGAAGTTGTACCGCCCGGGCAGGCCGTCGGCGTTGCCGTTTTCACAGGGGGCTCGTGGGAACGTCGTCGACTTACAAGAGTAAACGCGGTCGGGGACCGTCGTGTTCGGCGGTTCGCCCGTCGAGAAGCCATACGATCCGTGGGGGGCCCCGCCCCAGTAACCGCCGAGCCCGCCCCAGCTTCCGCCGCGGCTACCTCGGATGATGCCTTCGCTAACCATCAGCGTGTTGGACGTTCCGTCGTTGCAGTCGCGGAACTTGCGGTTGGATTGCAGCCCGAACATTCCGCCCGCGTCTTCGCGGTGCATGTTCAGATTGATCGGTTCGGTGATGTTGGCGATCACCGGCACCGTGGGGGTCCCCCCGCCGGAGCAGACGGCGTAATTCCCTTGGAAACCACGATCGCTCCCACCGCCTCCTCGCGCGGGGCCTGCGGGATCCGAGGGGCACATGAAAGTTTCGACCGGAATCCCGATGATTTCTTCGGGATAATTATGAATCCAGGCGGACGTTCCGGGTTGCGCGTCGGTGGTTTTATAGAGCTCGTAATAAGGGCCTTGCTCGACGAACGGCAGGAGCCGTTGATACCAAGTGTCTCGTCGCTGCGTATCCCCGGCAATTTCTCGTTTGCTGCCATAGGGGAATTGCCGGAAGGTGTCGTGGTAATTGTGCAACCCCAAAGCGATCTGCTTGAGGTTGTTGCTGCACGACATGCGGCGTGCCGCCTCGCGAGCTTGTTGGACCGCGGGGAGTAGCAACCCCACCAAGACGCCGATGATCGCGATCACGACCAGCAACTCAACCAGCGTGAACGCGGTACGTGTCGGTACCGGACGGGGGAGAGAATTGTGACGGGCATTCACCCGGGAATCGCCAGAGTGACGATGAAAGCGAAGCATTCGATCCTCCAATGAGAACATAAATTGAGCCCGGAAGTGAAACCACGACGGGCAACGTTAAACGTAGGTAACTTTAGAAACTTTGATGCGGTCGACGAACCGATGTCGTGTGATAGATGAAACCCAGGCTGTTAACGAAGGTTTCTCCGCACCGATCGTTTCTTTCAGATGGATGCAAACGGCGAACCAAAGGACGGCGACGTTCGCAGGCCCGCAAACCGATCCGGGGGCAGTGGGGGGAGGTTCCGGGCTAGCGGTCGTTGGCGGGACTAAGATCACCCTAATCGATCCGGAATTTCTTTCAAGCGGTCGGCGGTTGCTTCCGGATGAGACTTCCGCGTTCCCCTTTCGGGGGTTGAGCTGAGCGAAAACTGAGCAGGTTTCTCCGCCGGCTCGGCTCGGCTTGCACGCGTTTTAGGCATGGAGTGACACGGGTGCGGTGGAGTTTTTGGTTGTTCCGCGATTTTAGTGGCAACTGCCCAGAACGTAGGTTTTGGAGGCATTGCTGCGATGTCCGAAGTGAGGATGCGAGCGAACGCGGACA
>JAWLFY010000189.1:0-8596 GCA_041685355.1 Pirellulaceae bacterium
TCGGGTGGGCGATGCCCGTCGGCGAACTGGAACGTGACGATCTTGCTGCCGCTGAATTGGTCCACGATCCCCGATAACGACCCGTCATATTCGATCTGCCCCCCCGCAATGATGACGACCCGTCGGCACAACGCCGCGACGTCCTTCATGTAGTGACTCGTCAACAAAATCGTGACGTTCTGGGTCTCCTGGTAGTGGCGGAGAAACTGCTGGATGTTGTGCTGGGCGATCACGTCCAGTCCGATCGTCGGCTCATCAAGGAACAACACGTCGGGGCTGTGCAACAACGCCCCGATCAATTCCATCTTCATCCGCTCCCCAAGCGACAACTCCCGGACCGGCTGGCCCAGCAACCGGGTGACGTCGAGCATGTCGCTCAATTCGTCGAGCGTTCGTGAAAACTGCTCCCTCGGGACGCCGTAAATCTGCTGGTGAAGCCGGAACGATTCGCGTGCCGGCAAGTCCCACCAAAGCTGGTTCTTCTGACCCATCACCAACGCGAACCGGCGACGGTAGTCATCGCGACGCTCCCACGGCACATACCCCATCACCGTCGCCTCCCCGCCGCTCGGGTTGATCACCCCGCTAAGCAATTTCAGCGTCGTCGTCTTCCCCGCCCCGTTGGGCCCCAAGAACGCGACGAACTCCCCCGCTTCGACCTTCAAATCGATCCCCTTCACCGCCTCGACCTCGTCGTACCGCCGGCGGAATAACCCGCGAACGCTGGCCCCCAATCCCTCCCGCTTTCGGTACACGCGGTAAGACTTCACGAGCTGGCGGACTTCGATGATCGGCATGAGGAAGCTATCAAATCGTGACGGGGAATCGCCGCCCAGCGGGATCCAGCGGGATGGCGTGCGAAACGGGCGCGAGGACGATCCGCGTCGGCAAACGATCCCGACTCGGTGGCTCTCGGACGCGACCACTTCCGCTATTGTAGAGGCCCTCCCGAAAGTTCGTAGCGGACCGACCCCCGCACCCCTCCCCCGCACGCCTTTTGAGCACCCACATGCCCCCTTTCGTCCCGCCCCCGATCCGTGTCGGCCTCGGTTATGACTCGCACCGTCTCGGCAACGGCGGGCCGCTCCGCATCGGCGGCGTCGAGATCCCCGCCGAAGTTCACGCGATCGGACACAGCGACGCCGACGTGTTGCTCCACGCCGTCACCGACGCGCTGCTAGGTGCCGTCGCCGAAGCCGACATCGGACGCCTGTTCCCCGATACCGCCGCAGAAAACCGGGACCGCGACAGCGGCGATTTCGTCCACGAGGCGATCCGTCGCGTCCGCCACCATGGGCTCGACGTCGTCAACCTCGATTGCGTCGTCCTCGCCCAAAGGCCCCGCATCGCCCCCCACGCCGACGCGATGCGAGAAACGATCGCGACACTCCTCGACATCACCCCCGACCGCGTCAGCGTTAAAGCAAAAACCGGCGAAGGGATCGGCGCGATCGGCCAGGCTGCCGCGATCGCCGCCCGCGTCGTCGTCCTGCTCGCCGCCCCGACGCCAGGTGACGGCATCCAGTCTCGCACAGGGGAACCCCCTGCTGAAAACGACGACAACCCTCGCTCGCATGCCTAAACCGAGCGCATCGACGATCGACGGCAACGCTCCGGCGGCCGTGTTTCTGAACCCGCCCCCTTTTTTTCTAAAGTTCGCGAACGCCGCGCTAAACGGCACCCGTTCACCAAGAACCCAGTGCAACGGCGTCCACACTCCCGTTGCACCCTCCACCGATGACACTCGCCAGGCCACGCCGAAAACCAACGTCTCCCGCCGCCCTCGTATCGGCACCTGATTTGCGTCGCGACTTGTCCCCGTGATAATCTGGGACGGTTGCCTCACGCGAAGCCCAAATTTCGTGAAGCATTTCTCCCCATCACGCCGTGAATCGCGGGCGAAAACCGCACAGGACGGGCGAGAACTGAAGAGGGCTCGCGGGCCGAAGATGAACTCATCAAAGATTTCTCGACCGTCGCCAAGCCGAATGGCGGATCGCGATTCGATGTACGATACCGTTTTGTTTTCTCCCCATGGTTAAAATTTTGGAAAATCGTTATGGAACACCCTTCATCAGGGGTTAGGCGGCCGACGAAAATTCGCTTCGCAAGCTGGATCCTCGTTTCCCTCTCCGTCATCGCCGGATGCGGCGGGCCGACGGGTGATCGAGTCCCCCTCGCCGGCGAGGTGACCCTCGACGGCCAACCGCTCGACCGAGGCTCGATCGAATTCCATCCCGACGGCGAAGGGTCGATCACCGGCGGCGTGATCGTCGACGGGAAATTTGAGATCCCCGCCGAGCAAGGGGCAAAACCGGGGAAATACTCCGTGCGGATCTTCGCCTCGGGAGATTCCGTCGAGGTCGATCCTGACATGGGTCCCGGGCCCGAAGCCGAGAACGTCGTCTCGGAAGAGTTGATCCCCGCAAAGTTCAATACTGAAACGGAGTTGACGGCCGAGGTCGGCGATCAGGGCGCCGAGTCGTTGCGGTTCGAGATCACGAGCTCCTAGTGCCGCATCGCCTCGAGCCGTCACTCAAATTCGCGTTCTCTTCTTAGCTTTCCATTTCATCATTCATTTCATCTGAGGAACGATTAGTTATGCATTCCCGTCAATCCCGAAAAAACCACTTGGGCTTCACCTTGGTGGAACTGCTGGTCGTGATCGCCATCATCGGCGTGCTCGTCGGCTTGCTCTTGCCCGCGGTCCAGCAAGCCCGCGAGGCCGCCAGACGAATGTCCTGCAGCAACAACCTGAAACAGATCGCCCTCGCGATGCACAACTACCACGACACCCACAGCCGATTCCCGCCAGGGACATCAAGCTGTTGCTGGGGGACGTGGCAGCCGCTGATCTTGCCGTTCGTCGAACAAGAGAACGTCTCTCGTCTTTATGTGAATTGGGGTGGGAACGACGACACGGGACCGCGGTACGGCTCAGAACCGAATCGTACCGACGTGACCTCTCGGCGATTCGAGACTTTTTCCTGCCCCAGCGATACCGACAACGCCCCGATCGGCCCGATCACCAACCACAATTACGCGGTCAACTACGGGAACACGGATTACCGCCAGCGGGCGAATCTGAACGATGTCATTTTTGGGGAAGCGCCGTTCTCGCCGAATCGGAATGACAAACTCGGTTTCAAAACGATGACCGACGGGACGAGCAACACGTTACTCGTCAGCGAAGTCCGCCAAGGCCAAGACCGTGACCTCCGTGGCTTCACCTGGTGGGGCGACGCGACCGGGTTCACCGCCTATCTCGCCCCCAACTCGCCGCTGCCGGATCGCCTTTATACGAGCTACTACTGCAACCCCGTCCCAGGGATGCCTTGCGACGCCTCGACCGCCGACAACCCGACGATGTTCGCTTCGCGGAGCCGCCACACCGGTGGCGTCAACTCGGCCCTCGGTGACGGCTCGGTGCGGTTCACCTCCGACAGCATCGACCTGATCGTCTGGCGTGCCATGTCGACCGCCCAAGGTCAAGAAGTGGTCGACATGGATCTCTAAGGCGGCTCGCGCTCACGCCCGGCACCCCGAAGGCAACGGCGCGGCAACCCCATGACAAACACGGCCCCGGATCACCCTCGCAACCTGGTGATCCGGGGTTTTTTCGTTGCCGCTTCGCCTCGCCAACGACCGCCCGGTGACCGCGTCCCCAGGCTTCCCAACCGCCGCAACGCGGAGAATTTTCTTGACAACAAGCCCCAAAGTGTTAGAAACCTCTCTTAAGTTCTTTTATCACTTCTCGGGGAACGGTTATGGAATATGCAGTGTCGAAGGCTAGGCGGCCGAGTCGACGTGTTCTCGCACTCGGGTCTTTGCTCTGTTTTTCCGCCTTGATCGGCTGTGGCGGCCCCGCCACCGATCGAGTGCCCGTGGCCGGTGAAGTCACCATCGATGGCCAACCGCTTGATCGAGGATCGATCGAATTCCATCCCGACGGCGAAGAGGGGACGGTCACCGGCGGCGTCATCCGCGAGGGGACGTTCGAAATCCCCGCCACCCAAGGCGCCAAGCCAGGGAAGTACTCGGTCCGAATCTTCGCATCGAGCGGTGGCGTCGAAGCGGAGCCCGATGAACCGCCAGGCCCCGAAGCGGAAGGCCAGGTCGCCGAAGAACGGATCCCCGCCAAGTACAACACCGAAACCGAACTGTCCGCCGACATCGGCGAACAGGGCGCCGTCGACCTGCGGTTCGAGGTCAACAGCAACTAGTCCGACGGCCGACGCCGTCATCCTTGGTCTTTTCGGCAACTCATTCTCAAAGGAATTTTCGAGATGCACGTTCGAAAATCTCAAGCCGCACGGGTCGGCTTCACCTTGGTCGAACTTCTGGTCGTGATCGCCATCATCGGCGTGCTCGTCGGCTTGCTCTTGCCCGCGGTCCAGCAAGCCCGCGAGGCCGCCAGACGAATGTCCTGCAGCAACAACCTGAAACAGATCGCCCTCGCGATGCACAACTACCACGACACCCACAGCCGATTCCCGCCAGGGACATCAAGCTGTTGCTGGGGGACGTGGCAGCCGCTGATCTTGCCGTTCGTCGAACAAGAGAACGTCTCTCGTCTTTATGTGAATTGGGGTGGGAACGACGACACGGGACCGCGGTACGGCTCAGAACCGAATCGTACCGACGTGACCTCTCGGCGATTCGAGACTTTTTCCTGCCCCAGCGATACCGACAACGCCCCGATCGGCCCGATCACCAACCACAATTACGCGGTCAACTACGGGAACACGGATTACCGCCAGCGGGCGAATCTGAACGATGTCATTTTTGGGGAAGCGCCGTTCTCGCCGAATCGGAATGACAAACTCGGTTTCAAAACGATGACCGACGGGACGAGCAACACGTTACTCGTCAGCGAAGTCCGCCAAGGCCAAGACCGTGACCTCCGTGGCTTCACCTGGTGGGGCGACGCGACCGGGTTCACCGCCTATCTCGCCCCCAACTCGCCGCTGCCGGATCGCCTTTATACGAGCTACTACTGCAACCCCGTCCCAGGGATGCCTTGCGACGCCTCGACCGCCGACAACCCGACGATGTTCGCTTCGCGGAGCCGCCACACCGGTGGCGTCAACTCGGCCCTCGGTGACGGCTCGGTGCGGTTCACCTCCGACAGCATCGACCTGATCGTCTGGCGTGCCATGTCGACCGCCCAAGGTCAAGAAGTGGTCGACATGGATCTCTAAGGCGGCTCGCGCTCACGCCCGGCACCCCGCAGGCAACGGCGCGGCAACCCCGCGACAAACACGGCCCCGGATCACCCTCGCAACCTGGTGATCCGGGGTTTTTCGTTGCCGCTTCGCCTCGCCAACGACCGCCCGGTGACCGCGTCCCCAGGCTTCCCAACCGCCGCAACGCGGCAAACTTCCCTGACCACAGACCCCAAAGTGCTAGCAAGCATCCTTCACACCAGCGAAAACGCTGATCTGGTCGTGTGGCCGGCGATGTCGACCGCACAAGCTCAAGAACTCAAGAAACGCTTGAAATCACCTTCTGACCGTCACCCGCGCGGTTTCACCTCCGCGACCGCCGCCCGCCCCGGCTGAACTTCACGACCCCGCCCCGTCGTTGCTCGACGGTTCGGGGTCGTTTTTCTTGGGTTCGAAATCCGCCAGCTTGGCTCGCAACGTCGATCGAGAAATCCCGAGCCTTTGGCTGGCATGGACCTGGTTGCCCCCGACGTGATCGAGCGTTTCCTGCAACGCGATCTGGTCGACCCGATCACGCAACCGTCGGAACAGATTCCCCTCCCCCGATGCGAGAAGCGTTCGCACGAACCGCGTCACGTCTCCGAATTCGTCCTCACGCCGCAGGACCGCGTCCGCCGCCGCGCCGCCGTCCGCCGCCGCGCCATCCGCCGCCGCGCCGTTGGTCCGGTTACCCGACGCCGACTCGCGCGATGCCATCGGTTCGTGGAACGGGTCGGGCAACGCGTCGGGCGTGATCACCGACCCGACGGCGTGAACCGCCGCGTACCGGATCGTGCTGTGAAGCTCACGAACGTTTCCCGGCCAACGGTACGCCTGGAGCCGACACAACGCCTCCTCGCTGATCGCCAAATTGGCCGCGTCATCGGGCCGCTCCCGCATCAAGAAATGCTCGATCAGCCGCGGCAGATCTTCCATCCGCTCGCGGAGCGGCGGGAGACGAATCGTGAACCCGTTGAGACGATACAGCAGGTCCTCGCGAAATTCGGCCCCCGCGATCTTCGCGTCGAGGTCCTGGTTCGTCGCGGCGATCACCCGCACGTCGGTCTCGATCGTCTGATCCCCGCCGACCCGCTCGAAACGACCGTCCTGCAACACGCGGAGCACCTTCGCCTGGGTGGCCGCGTTCATGTCCCCCAACTCGTCGAGGAATAGCGTCCCCCCGTGTGCCTGTTCGAACTTGCCGATCCGCCGCCGGTCCGCCCCGGTGAACGCGCCCCGCTCGTGACCGAACAACTCGCTCTCGAGCAACGTCTCGGGGAGCGCGGCGCAATTGATCGCCAAAAACGGCCCTTCCTCACGGAGACTGTGCTGGTAGATCGCACGAGCCACCAGTTCCTTTCCCGTTCCGCTCTCCCCCAAAATCAATACCGTCACGTCCTTCGATGCGACGCGCCCGATCGCCTTATATACCTCCCGCATCGCACGCGAGTCCCCGATGATTCGGTCGGCGTCCGCCGTCGCCGAACCGTCACTCCCCTCCCCCGCCTCGTCGCCGAACAACGCCGGCACATGGCGCTGACGGCTGATGTCGAGCGCCTTGCCGACCAAATCGCGAAGCTCGTGAATGTCGACCGGCTTCAGCAGGTACTCAAAGGCCCCCTGCTTCATCGCGTCGATCGCGGTCGCGGCCGTCGAGTGCGCGGTGACGAAAATTACAGGAAGGCGAGAGTCCGCACGCTGCATCCGTTCGAACACCTCCAAACCGGTCATGTCCGGGAGCCGGACGTCGAGGACGACCGCGTCGGGAGACGACGATTCCACCACCCGGATCGCCTCGCCGCCGGTCTGGGCCGACGTGATCTGAAGCTCATCGCTCGCCAACGCCCGCTCGAACGAATACAAGACGTTGGGTTCGTCGTCGACAATCAACAGGTGCGGCATGGGGCACTCGCTCGGCTTTCCGTCTCAGTCACCACTTGCTCCCGACCCCCAATCCCGTCGGACCCGCTCCCGATCCCGTCGGAACCAACCCGGAACTCGGCGACTTGCCCGCGAACCCCGTGCCCGCGAACCCCGTGCCCGCGAACCCCGTGCCCAGCAGGACTCATGTCCTCGCGACCAGACAAGTCTCCGCGAGAGGACACGACTTCGGGGCGGACCGCAGGTTTCTCCGCGGCTGTTTGCCGAGAAACCTCCTGAGGAACGATCGGCCGGTCGGGGAGCCAAACCCGCAGCTCGGTCATCGGATCCGCCGCCCCCCGCCGAGGCGTCCGCACAGCCCGAATCGTCCCGCCATGCGCCTCGACGATCCGGCGACAAATCGACAACCCGAGCCCAAGCCCCGTGTCTTTGGTGCTCACGAAGGGGTCGAAAATCCGATCCCCCAAGTCCCCCGGCAATCCGGGGCCGCTGTCGGCGACGACCAAGGTCACCCCGCCCTCCGGCACCGATCCGTCCCGACGGTCCCCGCCACCCCCCTGGGCATCCTCCCTCGGTGCACCCCCGTGCGAACCCTTTCGTCGCCGCCCCACTTGCGGATCCGACTCTTCCAGCCACACCCGCACGCTCCCGCCCGAGGACGCCGCGTCGCAACCGTTCAAAATCAGATTCAGGATCACTTGGCGGAGCTGAGCCACATCGGCCATCACCAGCCGCTCGTCCCCCGCAAGCTCGCACCGCAAATCCACCCCCATCATCTCCGCCCGGCGGCCGAGCAACTCGACGCTGTCGCCGAGCAACCTGTTGAGCTCGACCGGACGGTTCTCCGGGTCAGGCGGCCTGGCAAAGTCCAAGAACCGCTGCACTGACTGCTCCAGCCGACGGACCTCCTCGTTGATCACCTGCAAGTCCCGGGCGGACAACTCGCTCGGGGTTTCCGCGAGCTGCAGCACCGCCTTGACCGCCGTGAGCGGATTTCGAAGCTCGTGCGCCATCCCCGCCGCCAACTGACCCACCGCCGCCAACTGCTCCGATCGCAACACCTCCCGCTCCCGTTCCTGGAACCGCTCGACGACCGTCGTCACCCGCTCCGAAACCGTCTGCAACACCGATTGCAAGTCGGAAAAGCCGAGCCGCCCCGACACCGCGACCGGCCCCACCACCTCGTTCAATTTCCCCGCCGTGTCGCGGACCGGGACCGATAACTGGACCAACGTGTTGCTGATCCGCTTGGCGATCAACACGCCGGCAAGCAGCCCCGCCACACCGCCCCCGCCGCCGAGCAGCACCAAGCCGAAGATCAGGTGACGCGCGTTCGCCTGGTTCCGCTCGCCACTCGACGTCAACTCGTCGTCGTTATGCTCGATGTACTTGTGAAGCGACACCAAGATCTTGTTCGGGATCACCTCGTCCGCCAAATTGTCAAGGATCGCCAGCTCGGTGTCGGTCAGCGATTCCTCGCCAACTTCCTCCGAGACACCTTCTCCCGCCCG
>JAWLFY010000190.1:0-8565 GCA_041685355.1 Pirellulaceae bacterium
CCTTGTCCACGATCCCACCCCAACCGCGACCGCCCCCCTCTCTGCCACCGCCGTCTCTCCCCCACCTCGCTGTGCCTCTGTGTTTCAATCCCTCCTTCCTCTCCCTCCCCCCAGTCAAACAGTTCCCGCACCAAACCCAGTCGGCGCACGAAAAAACCCCGAAAAACAGTGAGAAACGGGGCGATTTCCCAAAGTCTTCCGGGGTCATTGAGGTGGAGGATAGGGGACTTGAACCCCTGACCTCTACAATGCCATTGTAGCGCTCTCCCAGCTGAGCTAATCCCCCCTCGGATGCTCGAAAAGTAGCACGCGATTTCGACAGGCGTCAAGGGGCGGTTTCCGCGTGCAGCCAACTTCCGCCGCGTCCCAGCCGATCCCATGGGGACGCGGACAGAAAATACGTGTCGGCCCCAAGGGAACGGTCAGGTCACGAGCCCTTTCGTGACCGACATAAAGACGTCTTCGAGGGTCGGGTCTCGGTCGTAGAACGAGCGCATCCGTACCCCTTCGCCGATCAGCCGTTCCATCAACGCCGCCAACCCCTCGTCACCGGTCTCGAGTTCGGCGACGACTCGGTCTGGCAACACTTCGAGCGAGCGGAGGGCCGGGTCGGAGCGGAGGATCGAGAGCCCGACGTCTTGCCCCGTCAAGAACCGGATGTCGACCACCCGGTTGCGGCGGATCCGCCGGTGGACTTGCCCGATCGGTCCGTGCATCAACAGCTCGCCCCGTTCGATAATCCCGATCGAGGTACAGCAGTCGGCGAGTTCGGTCAGGATGTGGCTGCTGATCAAGATCGTCTTTCCCATCGCCCGCAACTCTTTCAGCAACAGCTTGAGCTCGACCCGGGCCCGGGGGTCGAGCCCGCTGGCGGGTTCGTCCAAGATCAACACGGGCGGATCGTGCAGTAGCGTCTTCGCCAAGCAGAGCCGTTGCTTCATCCCCCGTGACAAACCGTTCACGAAGTCGTCCCGCTTGTGCCCCAGGTCGAGCAGTTCGAGGACGTTGTCGATCACCTGCCGGCGGCCGCTGCGATTGATCCGGTAGGCGACCGCAAAGAAATCGAGAAACTCCCACACCCGCATCCCGTCGTACACGCCGAAATTGTCCGGCATGTAGCCGATCGATTGACGCACCCCCACCGGGTCGCCCATCACGTCGTGCCCGGCGACGACGCCCCCGCCACGGCTCGACCGCAGCAACGTCGCCAAAAACCGGATCGTCGTGCTCTTTCCCGCCCCGTTGGGGCCGATGAACCCGAACGTTTCCCCCTCGTCGATCCGCAAATCGATGCGGGTCACGGCGGTGAAATCTCCGTAATCCTTCCCGAACCCGTTCAATTCGATCACGGCAAAGCGTCCTCAGGCGTTTCGTCCGCGACGACCAGATTCGCGTCGCCGCGGGGCGGGGTCGGCGACCGATGGCGAAGATGGGCCAACACGATCGTATGAGTCGAACTCTGGCCGGCGGTCGGGGTGACCGTCATCCCAGGCACCGACGACTCGATGCGAGCGACGAGCCGGGCCGAACCGGGCGGAATGACGTCACGGTGGGTGAGACGTTCGACCAAGCCGTCGGCATTCACGGGTCCGTCGGCATTCACCGGCAACGCGTCACTCGCATCCAGCGTGTTCCGCGCGGGAGAATCGCCGGCCCTCGCCACATTCACGTCCGCCGCGAACGGGGTCGAGAATCGGACAGGAACCTCGCCGTCCGCGGGACATCGGTCGACGCGGGCGATGCGGGTCGCCCCTTCCGCATCCCGGTCAACGATCACACCGCCGACAAACTCGAAAGCGGTGTCGTTGATCAAACGGTCTCCTTCAAGACGGATATCCCCGCCCAGATCGATCATCTGCTCGGCGCGAAACAGTCGGACTCGGTTGCTCGCGACGGTGAACCCGGACATCGCCGGGCCTGACGCGAACGCGGTCCGGAACTCGGTCGTCTCGGCCGACGATCCCTCCCTGTTACCCATCGGCGTCGCGACGCTGTCGTCGTCGTCGAATGTCACGTCGTAGCGACTGGAGAGCGAATTGTAGATCGCAACGAATCGCGACAGGTGGCCACGTCCGTATCCGGGCTGGGTTTCCAGCACCGCGATCTCGTTCTGGCTCCGCGCGAACCCGATGTCGAGCCGGGCCGCATGGGCAACCCACACCGCCCCCCCCGCCGCGATCACGGGTACCGCGAGCCACGCGTATTCGACCCGTCCCAACAACAGAAAAAGCAGGTAATTCAGCGGAACCAAAATCAACAAGTAAACCCCGAGCGTGCGGATCACCAGCGGCGAGCCCGGAATCTCAATGCCCGACTCCGACCGCAACCGTTCGGTCGCCAAACGCGGCACGTCGGAACGGTCGGACCACGCGGCGAACCCGGCGACCGGGTGCGGCTGGTGCCATCGGTCGGAAGCCGATTTCGCGTCCGCTTCACGGCCCGGATCGATGTCACGGTCCGGATCGATGTCACGGTCCGGATCGACGTCACGGTCCGGATCGACGTCACGGTCTGCGTCCGGGTCTGGAACCTCCGGGGCCGTATCGATCAGCCCGGCATCACGGCTGGCAAGACGGAACCGCGTGTTGGCCGCGGAAGTCGCCCGCCCCGAGCGGAGATCCGGGTAGGTCGTCCGATACGCCCGAGAAACCTCCTCGGCATCCGCCCCCTCCTCGATCCACGCCAACGAGGCGGGGCGAGCCTCGACGAACTGACGTCGGGGTCGCCCCAGCATCACCGCGTTGAAAAAGCTGTCGAACGACTTCCATCCGTCCAACCAATCGCCCGTCATGTCGAACGTCGCTTGGACCACGCGTCCCCGCCCCGGTTGTCGCATCCGGATCAACCCGCCAGACCCTTCGACGGCCCCGGGCCGCGGTTCGCCCGGCGGAGCCGGATCGGCTGCCGCGGGTCGCATCGAAACGCGGGCCCGGCCGTCGCTCAGCCGTTCCAGCTGACGGTCCAGACTCGGGTCCGACTCGACGGACCATCTCGTCAACAATTCCGTCGCGGATGCCGCGTCGAGCTCCACCCGGGCCTCGACCCGCGCCGGAAGCAGATCCGCCATCGGGGAACGGGCAATCGCCTCCGTCGCTTCGACGCCGTTGAGCAACAACGTGCCGCCGAATCGCACCCAATCGGAGATCGCTCGGAATTGACCCGGCGTCAACGCGTCCGGAGGCAAGTCGTCCCACATCACCACAGCCGTGCTCGTCCAGTCGAGCATCGTCTCCGCGAGCGGCATCCGTCCGCCAGACGGAGGGATCACGACGCGGTAGTTCGCGTCGGTGGCTGCCCCGCCGAGCGGACGGACCCAATCGGCGACGCGGAGTCGCGCGAACCGCTCGGGCCGCGTGGTGAGGATGACGAAAAAGTATTCCTGCTCCGCCATCACCGGATGCACCCCCGTCGGCGGATCATGCGAAACGCCGCGACGCGACGACACGAATCGGCTCCGGATCGTGAGCTGCCGCGGCGAAGCCGAATCGGGGAGCGGCGTCAGCCCGCGGATTTCGAATCGCTTCATTTGGCCGCGTGGGAGCACGACCGGACGGATCGACCGGACGTCGCGCACCGCGTCGGACGAGCCCGACCCTTGCGAGGCTCGCTCTCCCTCGCCCACGCCGCCCGGGGAACCGCCCGCGCCGGACGCTGCCCCCGGGCGCGACGACGTCAACTCGCTCGACGTCTGGAGTTGCCCCCCGAGGTCCCGCCGGTTACTCCGCAGCTCCTGCGATCCGGTGAACCAATGCCCCGGCTTGACGCCACCACCGGGGGTATGAATGTCCCCCGGAAAGGCGATCGGCGGAGACGACGTGAACGCGTCGGGCTCCCCCGGTTCGGCCCTTTGGTCATCCTCCGTCGTGTCACGACGACAGCCGTCGCACCCGGCGATCGGGAGCAAAACGAGAAACGCGATCGGCAACAACCAGCGGGGCATCGACCGGCGACCGCCTACCAGCCCATCACCATGTTCGACTCGATCGCCCGCCGTGCCTGCTCCAGATCACAACCGGTTTCCATCCGGTACAGCCGAATCGCGTTCACCTTGTCACCGGCGGACTTGCTCAGGCAATCCCGCGCGACGACGCACGGATCGAGCTGGCGGTTGGTGAGCCCGAGCGCTCCCTTGCTGATCACCCAAGTGTCGCGGGGTCGCTTGGTCAGCCGCACGATCTCGTCGCTCGGGTACGCGTCGATGACGACGTCGCGGGCCGCGTCCTCGTCAGACGCCCAGGTGATAATGATGTGGGCGTCCGTTTCGACTTCGAACAGGGGCATGACGGGTCTCCAGCGATGGGTGGCGGAATCTCGGAGCGGGGACCGAGCCACGTCATGATATCGACCCGACCCCACAACGTGCGACCGTCGCACCGAAGAGCATCGCACGAATTCCGCGTGATGGCCGAGCGGAAGGCTCGTGACGACACAGCATGCCCGCGAAGGTTCGATACCCGCGAAGGCTCGCGATGCCTTACGGCCGAAGCTGGTAACCACGCAAACAGAGAAACCCGAACGCCACCGTCGCCGCGGCCAAAATCCCGTACTGCGTCGTGCTCATCTGCTCGAAATAGCGGGTCAGCTCGACGTAGGCGTCGCGGAACCACCGTTGTAGCGACCAAGCGACCACGTGGGAAAGAAGATCTTGCGGCGTCATGTTCAGCTCCGTCGCGGCGTGAATCACGGAATTCCACTGCAACGAATTCCGTTTGACGAAACGTAGGTCAGGAATTGCCAAACTCCCGAAGCGGGAGGCAACCGCTCGACCCCCGCGCGCCCCGCGAACGAACGATACCCCGCCGTCAAAGCGGCAGGCCCCGCCATCACGGTGACGGCCCCGCCATCACGGTGACGGGCCCGCCATCACGGTGACGGGCCCGCCATCACGGGGACAGTCCCTGCACCCGGTCCCCGCACCCGGGCCCTGCATCCGGAGCAACGCGCATCGCAACCGGAAGAACCGATCGATCCGCGTCGACTCGCCTGACCCGAAGCCGACTCCGGAGGATCCCAAAAATGGGACCCGAAGTCGGCCTTGCGAGGCACGTGACGGTCGATATACTTCGGGCTCTGTTGCGGAGCGAAAGGCGGTTCGCCGTCATTCGCGACACACTCGACTTCAAGGCGCGGTAGCTCAATTGGTTAGAGCCCCGGACTGTCGATCCGGAGGTTGCGGGTTCGAGTCCCGTCCGCGTCGCTCGTTTGATTCTGCAAATGAGCGGACCTAGCGACGTCAAGCGGAGCCAACAAGGTTCCGCGGTGTCACAACCAAATATGCGGTGTCACGCCAAATTTAGGTGACAGGCCGAACCAACGGTGTCGCCGAATTGGGGGGCGGCGGTCGAACGAGTCCGAACCTATCTTCCCCCTCTCGAGCCACGCATCTGGCGAACGCTCGAAAGTGCATCGCTCGAAAGTGCATCGCTCGAAAGTGCATCGCCCGAAAGAGGATGGCACTCGCCGCGCGGGCGGAGTGTCCGCGCGTCAACTTCTCGGGTGAGTCAACTTCCTGAAAGCGTCCGATCCCGGTGTGCCTCAGCGGGCGGCCCGGCGGTTTCCCGCCGTGGCCCCTTGGAGCACCTGGTCGATCGCGTCGGGGAGCTCCGCGGCGCGAATGTTGTGGCTGACGACCTTCCCAGAGCCGTCGATCAGCATCATCGTCGGCAGCGTTTGGATCCCGAAACGCCGGGCGTGCGGACTCCCCTCCAAGCCTCCAGGGGCGAACAGTTGCGGCCACCCGAGCTGGGCGGTTTTCACGTATTCGACCGCTTGGTCACGGCTCACGTCGACGTTCACGCCGACGATCGCGAGCCTCGCCCGTTGGTACTGGGACTGCAACCGCCGCAACATTTTCATGTCTTGCTTGCACGGTTCGCACCAATTGGCCCAGTAGTGGACGACGACGGGGCGGCCGCGGAGATCCGCAAGTGACAGCGGTTTTCCGTCGAGCGTCGTCCCCGCCAGCTCGATCGTCTTGCCGACCGACTCCAACCGTCGGACCGCTCCGGCCGCCTTCTCACCGGCTGAGCTTTCGGGGAACGCCGTGGCGACCTTCCGGTAATACGCCAACGCGTCCTTTTCCTTCTCCTCGAACTCCTTGCTGAGGGCGAGTTGCAGCATCGCCTCCCCCGCCTCGGGAGATTCCGGATACCGATCGACAAATGTCGCCAATCGATCGAGGTACCACTCTTGAACCTCAGCAAAATCGGCGTCCTCGGGAGCCTGACGGAGTACGTACTCGCTGGAGATCGCGTGGAAGGTGGCGTACGCGGCGAGCGCCTGGTCGTCGCCGGCGTGACGGCTGGCGACCCGCTTCAGCCGCTCGAGCCCCCCCGGATAATCCCCCGACTGGACGGCCATGCTGACGGTGTCGACCAGTTGCCGAGTCCAGGTTCGACGCTCTTCGGGGCTCCCCGACGATGACTCGACCAATTTCTCAACCACGTCCGCACGCTTCGCATGCAAATCGGCGAGTTGCCGCTTTTCGGTCGCCGACGCCAGCTGACGGTCGATCGCCTCCAACCGGTCGACCAATTCTTGCGTCGCCCCGCCAAGGTTCCGAGCCGACGTTTCGCTCGGGTTCGGCATCACCGACGGCGTGAAAAAGATGCCGCTCGATTGGGCGATCGGATCGCCCCCCCGTGCCGCCGTAGGCAACTCGATCATCCGCCACCCGTCACCCACCTGGATCAACGTCCCGAGCAACAACTGACCGCTCTGACCATCGTTCTGATACATCGCGACGGCGTTCTCATACACCGTCAAATCCTTCGTCGCCCCGTCGGTTCCGGCCGGAACGGTCCCCGGCATCGTCCCGGCAAACTGGACCCACTCCGCTTTCGGCCCGATCGCCTCGACCGACTCGGCAAACGCCGCGAACCCACGCCCCGCCTGCGAAACCTTGTCCGATAGCGTCTCGAGTTTCTCCCCCTCGAGCCCGACCGACTCCAGCTCCTCCGGAGACGCCAGCAACGCCGCGAACCGCTTCGCGTCCCGGTCCCGAATCGATGCGACCAACTCCGCCGAAACCTCCTCCGGCGAAATCACCTTCCAGCGGTCGATCTGGCCGTCCTCGTCCCTGTCCAACCCCCACCGGGTCCCGCCGTTGCCCAGCCAGCGGTACTGGTCCGCCTTGCCGGTGAATCCCGAGTCGATGTCTCGATATACCTCAACGCCGTACTCGAAATAACACCACAAGTCGACCTTCTTGTCCCCATTGGTGTCCGCGAATCGGCGGAGCAACGTCCCGTCCGGACCGATGACCCGCCACCCAGACCATCCCTCCCGGTCGATATCCTCCACGCGACACTCCGCCACCTCCTCATCGTCCACCCGCTGGTAAGACACCCCGGATTGGACCGGTTTAAGAGCGAGCGCTTGCTGGGGGGTCGGATTCGCCGCCAAAGAAGTACCGGCGATCAACAGCCCACCGGCGATCGCGGCCATCCCGCGGTAGCCCCCGCCGAGGATGAGACGCTTCGGTCCGGGAGCCGGCCGATGCGCGTGCCGTGTCGATCGGGCCAGCTGTGTCGATCGAACGTATCCGTCAGGGTCGTATCCGTCAGGGGCGTGGCGATCCGTCATGTCCGCGTCATTCCGTTGCATGGGGTAGGGGTCCGTCGGAAGGGTGGTGGTTGGGTCGGTCCCGAAAGACCACCGGTATTCTGACTGAACCCGAGGTTCCGAGAAAACGTCGATTCAAGGATCGGACGACGAGATGCCGAAAAAAAAGGCTCCGAGGCGTTCCGGGCTCCCTTGGTTCACGGCGAAACTTGGCGTAGACTCCAGCCTTACCCGCGGAGCCCGGATTGGAAGCGATCCGGTCTTCGAACGACATCGGCGGCATCGGCCTATCGCGGACGTTGCCCCATGACGGTTTTCGGGCGTGTAGCTCAGTTGGTTAGAGCGCGTCGCTGATAACGACGAGGTCCCAGATTCGAGTTCTGGCACGCCCACTCACAGGCCCTCGCGGACCGCCCCGTCCGCGATCCTGTGTTCCCTGATGGTTTCCTGTGTACCCTGCTTCGAGACCGTGAGTCGGCTCGGGTGTGACCCGGCTCAACCGCGGCTCCACGCGGTTTGCCAGCCTGCCATCTCTGCCAGCCCGCCGTTCCGTCCCGTTTTTTCACCCCATGCCGGGTGAAGCGGCGGCGATTCGGGTGCCCCGGCAATCAGGCTGGCCTTGAACCCAGCCGCCCCTGGAACCGGGACAGCAGCAGGAGACACGAAGGCGACGCCAGGGCGTCAAGATCAAGTGTGGGGGGGTATAGCTCAGTTGGGA
This sequence comes from Pirellulaceae bacterium, assembly GCA_041685355.1. Lineage (GTDB taxonomy): Bacteria > Planctomycetota > Planctomycetia > Pirellulales > Pirellulaceae > JAWLFY01. Next base: position 8,282 of record JAWLFY010000190.1, read on the forward strand.
GAGCATCTGCTTTGCAAGCAGAGGGTCGTCGGTTCGAGTCCGTCTACCTCCACTTCTTTGACTTTGAAACGCGGGCCAGGGGCACGCCGCTGATTCGGCCGCAAGGCTCCGGCTGATTCGGCCGCAAGGCTCCGGCTGATTCGGCCGCAAGGCTCCGGGTGGTTCGGGCAGAAGGTCCCGGGTGATTCGGCCGCAAGGTCCCGGGCTGGCAGATTTCCCAGCGTACCGCCACCGACCGGCTCGTGGCTTGTTCGTGGCGCCAGCTCGAGACGCGTCCAGCAGCC
>JAWLFY010000044.1:0-7128 GCA_041685355.1 Pirellulaceae bacterium
GCAAGTTGTTCCGACGTGGTGCGATCCGTTCCGGCGTGCCGCACGGGCCAGCGAGCGGTACCGGGCCGGCGAGCGGTACCGGGCCCGCAAGCGGTACCGGGCTGTGCGGGACCGTCTAGACAGTCTCACCGAGATCTCGGTAACTTTCAACTAAATCGCTAATGGGGAGAACGTCCGGGATGGCCGTTTGTACCCATCGGTCCCTGTTTCTACTCTCCAGCCCCCGTTGCCACCCGTGAGTCATCGGCTGATCGCGATCGGAGACGTTCACGGATGTCGGCAGGCGTTGGACGCCTTGATCGAGGTGATCGAACCGGGCCCGGACGATACCGTGGTGATGTTGGGGGATTACGTCGATCGGGGGCCCGATTCGCGAGGCGTCGTCGACACGCTGGTCGCGTTGGCCGATCGCACCCGACTGGTGTGTCTGATGGGGAACCACGAGGAGATGATGCTGGCGGTGCTCAAGCACGGCGAGCCGCACCACGGTTGGCTCCGATACGGGGGGGTGGAGACGCTCGACAGCTACGACTTCAGCGGCGACCTCGATTTCTTGCCTCCTTCCCATGATCGGTTCTTCGACGGGCTGGGCGATTACTACGAGTGCGACGGGTTTTTCTTTACCCACGCCGCTTACGACCCCGACCAGCCGCTCGAGAACCAGTCGACCGACATGCTCCGGTGGCACTCGCTCCGAGACGGCGTCCCGGGGCCTCACCAGAGCGGAAAGGTCGCCGTGGTCGGTCACACGGCACACCGCGAGGGCGACATCTTGGACGTCGGGCATCTGATCTGCATCGACACGTGTTGCTACGGCGGCGGTTGGTTAACCGGAATCGAGCTCCGCGGCGGTGAGATTTGGCAGGCGTCGCGTGAGGGGACGCTCCGCGAGCGGGCCGAATAGCGAGCAGGCCGAATCGCGAGCAGGCCAAATCGCGCAGGGGCCGAATATCGCAGGGGCCGAATCGCGAAGGGGGCGAACCGAATCGGCAAACGGGTGCGGCCGCACAGTCGGCGCAACCGTCAAAGCTTGCCGGATTCTCTCAACCGGAACGGCCGGAATGGTCGAAATGGGAAACAGGTCACCCGCGAACGAGTCCTCGCGGCCTACCTCCCGTGACTGCATCCCGGAAGCTCCCATGGATCGTCAACGACTTCGTCCCGGTTCGGTTTTCCGTTCGTTTCCTCCGCCCCGACGCGGCGTCGGGGCGTCGTGGCTGGCCGTTTCGGTGCTATCGATCGGCATCGCTGGGGTGATCGCGTCGACCGACGAGGCGTCCGCGCAAGTCCGATTGAAAACGCCGGACCGTGGTGTGTATCGCCCGCCGCAACTGGATCGCGAAGACTCGGTAACGGTACCACGCGGGGTAACGGTACCACGCGGGGAACGCCGCCCGGATCCGGAGCGGGGCGAGACGGAAAGCCGCGGGGCCGAACGGCGTGGGTCCCAAAGGGGAGCCGAGAGTCTCGTCGATGTCACGTTGCAACCGGTGTCGCACGACGAGATCCGGCTTGAACCGCCCCCCGAAACGGAGCACGGGGCGACGATTCTCGAAGACCCGGCCCCGACGCCGCGTGACGGGGGGGGATCGCGACGCCGGCGCGAGCCCCGGCACGCTTCCGAGCCGCACGACCCTGGTGCGCCGTTTTACTCTGGTGAGCCGTTTGACTCTGGCGAGCCATCGGGATTCCGCGAGGCGGCGTGCGGATGCGATCAGATCGGCTGCGATGGGTATGGTTGCGATGGGTATGGTTGCGATTCGTTCGGTTGTGATGACGCGGCGTGCGGCGGGCACTTGTCGCGACGGTGGGGCGGTGGCGCGGCTTTGCCGTTCGACCCGGCCCGATGGTTCGGGACGGTGGAGGTGTTGTTGATGTTTCGCAAGGGGGACACGTTGCCGCCGTTGGTGACGACCGGTCCGGGAGACGACCCCGAAACGTCGGGTCGGATCGGCGAGCCGGGGACGGAGAATTTGTTTGGGGGCGAGAGGCTGCTACACGAGATGACCGCGGGGGGCCGGTTCACGGTCGGGGCTTGGCTCGACAGTCGCCAGTGTCGGGCGTTGACGATCCGCGGCTGGTTGGCGGGTCGGGAATCGGAGAGCTTTCACGCCGGTCCGACCTCGACCGGTGTGATCACGCGTCCGTTCCTCGACGTCAGCGACGGGCAAGCTCCCGAGCCGAACACGCAGCTCGTGGCGTTTCCCGATCGGGTCAACGGGTCGATCGACGCGGAGGTCGAAAGCGAGATCTACGGGGCGGACGTCGCGGTTCGCCAGTTCCATGCCGGGGGCTACGGCGGCACGGTCGATCTGTTGTACGGATACCAATACATGCGATTGAACGAGGGGCTCGGGATCCGTAGCTCGTCGATCTCGCTCGACAACGACTTCGCCCCGGCGGGGGCGGTGATCGAGATCAACGATTCGTTCGACGCGAAGAACGAGTTCCACGGCGGCCAGTTGGGGATCGCCTCGCGGTACCGCGAGGGTTGTTGGTCGTTCGACGGGCTGGCGAAAGTCGGGTTCGGACAACTTCGGCGTGAAGCGCGACGTCGGGGCACGACGTTCACGAGCATCGACGGGGTCGACGCGACGACGTCGGAGGGGCTGCTGGTCCGCGAGAGCAATCGGGGGACGGTGACCGATCACACGTTCGGATGGGTCCCCGAGCTCGACCTGTCGCTCGGCTGGCATCAGTACCCCCGGTTTGACGTCACGGTCGGGTATCACCTGATCGTGATGACCGACGCGTTACGGCCGTCCGGGATGATCGACGCGGACCTCGCGACCGATCTCGGCGACCCGCCGGCGGTCGCCCGCCCGTCGGCGGCGCTGCGTACCGAGACGTTCTACGTCCAGGGGATTCATTTCGGGTTACAGTACGCGTATTAACAGCCCTTCCCGCGCGTTCCGCCGTTGACGCCGGACGACCTTCGGCCCCCCTTGAACAGGGGCGTGTTGCGGGGTCGTACTCGAGGGCGTCGAATTCGGTCTCCGACGGCGAGGTGCAACATGCCGGACTCGGGTGACTCGACCGATCGTTTTGACAACGCCCCGATCTCCCGATTGGTCGGGTTTCGTGTGGAGCCGGGGGACGCCGGCGAGGCGACCGTGTGGATCGATTGCGGCGGTTCCCACCACAACCCGATGGGCCGGGTGCACGGGGGGCTGATCGCGGCGTTGGCCGATGCGGCGATGGGGATCGCGTTCGGGAGGACGTTGGTCGACGGCGAAGATTTTTCGACGATCGAGATGAAGGTAAACTTCATCCGCCCGGTCCGGGAGGGCCGCGTGACGGCCCGCGCCAACGTCGTCCAAAGGGGACTCAGGATCGGCTTCGTCGCTTGCGAATTGACGAACGAGCGGGGAAAGCTGATCGCGACCGCCTCGAGTACCTGCACCGTGATTACCGATCAGGGCTGAGAGCCTATCTGATCAGTAGGAAAATCGCACCGCGCCGACCTCTGCAAGTTCTTGCTTCGCTCCGTCGCCGACCCGAACGCTCACCGGGCGGACCGGCTTTTCCATCGAATGGACGACGATTTCGTCGGCGGTCGCGCGGAGGGTCAGTCGGGCACCCTTGTATTGCAGGTTGTGGAGGGTGATCGCCGGCACATCCGACGGCAGCTGCGGATTCACCCGCAGCGCGCCGGGCGTCGGCTCGAGCCCGAGAAAGCCCAAGCTGACGATGGCGGGAATCAGGCTACTCTCGTAGAACTCATGATCGATGCCCAGCCCGCCCGCCGTGCCACCGCCTTGCAAGGTTGTGCCGCGTTCGCCGCCTTCGTAGTACGGCCGGTAGCCGCCTTCGGCCCAGACTTCCCGTTCCCAATCCAAGATTTCCTGTAACCGATTCCAAGCGTCGTCGGGCCCGTTGACATGGAGCCGCGCCCACAGATCGTAAAACGAAAAGCCCAGCACCGCGCCGCCGTCCTGCACTTGCCCGCCCCAGGGGATGCTCTCTGGCGCACTCCACATCCAGCCGTAGTACTCGACGTTCCGCTTCGTGGTGGCGCGGGGGCCGAATCGCCAACGATAGATGTCGTCGCCGGTCGAGGTGTCACCCTCGACGACGCGGCGGCCGGAAACCCACTCCATGATCGCCTTGGCGTGTTCGTCCGAGGCGATCCCGTACCAAATCGCGTCCAGATTCAGGAAGGTATAGCCGTAGTCGTAGGCATTGCCCTCCCCGTCGATGGCGGCGTAGAACCGGCCGGTCTCATCGTTCCAAAAGATGTCGTTCGCCTTTTCCTTTACCGCCGCCGCATGCTCGCGGAGGAAGGCCGGGTCCATCGCCAGCGCCCCGAGCGGCACGTCCCAGCCCGGATTCATGCGGATCGCCTCCTCCGTCTCCGCCATCGCGAGGGTGGCGGCGTAGTACTGAGCCGTGGCGTACATATCGTCGCCCCCGAAGGGCATCAGGTCCCAATAGTTATTGCCGATGCCTTGGCCATGGTGAATGACCTTTTCGCCGTCCTCGCCGATCTCGAGGCCCGGTTTCCCGTCGTGGCTGACCCAGGGGTTGCGAATGTGGTTGTGTTCCAGACCTCCCATGGTGGTTTGCTGGTATTTCAACGCCAGCCGCATGCGATTGATCTGTTGCTTGAGAAAGTCGATGTCCTGGGTCCAGCCGAAGTACATCCGACTCGACAAAACGAGGATCGGATTGTTGATGGTATGTCGGGTGTCATAGACCGTGAAGATCGAATCGATGTCGAAGGTCCGGCCCGGGTCCCCTGGCGCGAAGGCGATCCGCAACCGCGTGATATTCCCCTTCCAGCGCGGATGACGGTGCATCCGCACGACGGAATGGGAAAAGCCCCGCTGGCCGGATTCGTCGTCGTATGAGAAATGGACCCGCCGGTCCGGCGAGAAATCCTCCCCGTCCCGGGTCCACTCGACGAAGGCCGTGCACATCGGCGCCGGTTCGGCCGACCGTCGATAGCGAATCTGCAAGAACGGCGCGTGAAACGGGTCGATATTCAGCGGCGGCGACACGATCGACGGATGGGTCCCGTCGGCGTTGAGCCGCCACGCGTTGTCCACGATGCCTTCCGGTTCCAGCTCTTCCGCGGTCCAGGCCGACGCGGCCGCGTCGCCCGCGTACTGAGCCGCGTTCACGCCACGAAGCATCTCCCCCGCCCAACCCGGCACCTGCTCCAGCGGCTGAAAATGCCAGCCGATGGCCGGGCCGCCGCCGGTGTTCTTGCTCTGCGGCCAGACCGGGAAAGGCCAGCCCGCGTCGTGGGCGTGACTGAAATGCTGATGCGTATGGACGTAGCCCTCCGGATCGATCTCGATCCGCAGCAGGTTTTGCCGGTTCACCGTCTGGATCGACCGCTCGCCTGCAGGGCCCGGAACCGTCGCCCCGTTGAGCCAAAGGTCCGCCGTGGCAAGATATTCCTTGTTAAAAAGGACCGGCCCGTTCCCGCCGCGGTTGGTGAAATGATACCAAAGATAGCGGTTCAACCACTGGGCTTGTTGGTCGTGTCCCTCGATGTCGAACCGGGTGAAATGCTCCGGCGTGTCGTCCAACAAATCCGGCGGCGGTGTCCCGAGCCCGTCCGCGGCGGCGGCCAATGTCGCCCCCGCCACCCAAAGGGCCCCTGCAACGACAAGAGCCCCCGGAAAGTTCGTGACAGATTTTCTAAGCATCGCTGCGATGTCCGAACGGTAAATAAAAGCAGGCCGAGCGATGCCAGGTGAAGCGAAGCCGGGCGCCGCCGAGAAACAACCCGGATTCGGGACCGTTGCCAAGAAACTCGCGAATGGGCCGAAGCGTTACTCGCCCGATTTTCGGATCGCGTCACCGACCCGTCGAAGGCCCCCCTTCATTTCTTCGGCGGCCAGTTGCAACGCGGCGAACACGCTGCCTGCGGATTCTTCGACGGCACCGCGGACCGGTTCGTATTGCTCGGACAGTTCGTCGATCCGTTTCGAGAGCCGATCGAACTCTTCTTTCGCTTCCATTTGGGCCAGGTGCGAGCGGAGCTTCAGTTCGTCCCGTTCCCGCTTGAGGGATCGGATCAGTTCTTCGAGTCGTTCTTGTTGGCTGCTCATCGTGAGCCTCGGTGTGTGGGTGCGCAGTTCTCGACGCGTCATCCGCCCGCGGCGGAGGCGTCCTCGTCGCCGGAGACCTGTTCCGCCCCGTCTTCCGAATCAAGGTCATTGGGCGATTCAGTGTCCTCGGGCGGATCAGGGCCCTCGGGCGTTTCGACATCCTCGGGCGTTTCGACATCCTCGGGCGTTTCGGCGTCTCGGTCAATCGGCTCGGGGCCGTCGCCGTCGGCCGCGGGCACGTCGTTCGACGGTTCTTCCGGCCACCGGATCATGTCGCGGCGCAATCGCACCTGCCAACGTTTGACGTCGGAATCGCGTCGGGTCGGGTTCGATTCCCACGCTTTATAGTAGAGCGACGTCCCGGTGATTTGGCGTAGGGTTTCGATCGCCAGCACGCGGATCGCCATCGAGGGGGAATCGAGCATCGCGACGAGCGCTTCGTCGGCACCCGACTCGAGGTCTTGTTGGCTGAACCCGACCAGCAACCGGAACAGGGTGTCCCGTTCGGCGGACGCCATCCGTTCGATCGCCGCGTCGACTTCGGATGCCGCTTCGGCGTCGCGATCGACCGCGCGGCGGAGCGCTTCGACGTGTTCGGTCCAGTGATTGCGGTGGCGGTCTTGGTTGAGCACCCCGTCGCCGCCGAAGTAGACGTCGGGCATTCCCATCAGCAGCAGCGTGCGGGCGGCGAGCGCGCCGACTTCGACGCGGCGAAACGCGATCGCTTCGCGGAGCGACATTTCGAACGACGGTTCGTTCCCGATCAGCTCGCGAAGTCCGTCCCGCGCGCTCGATTCGATCAGCGACAGGTCCTCGGGATCGTCGTCGGCCCAAGGCGGGATCGGGTCGGCTTCGGTTCGTGTCGCGTCGGCGTCGCCACGGCGATGCCATTGCCAACCGGGATCGAGGGTCCACGCTTCGCCCTCGCCGTTGCGATCCGGGCCGAGACCTCCCGTCTCGACGCCGCCGCCGGCCAGCTCGCGAGAAGGGACGTCCTCGGCGCCGGGGGCATCGGGTTCGGTTTCCCTGTCATCGGTTTCCCTGTCATCGGTTTCCCTGTCATCGG
>JAWLFY010000044.1:7228-32815 GCA_041685355.1 Pirellulaceae bacterium
CATCGGGGGTCGCTTCGCCATCGGGGGTCGCTTCGCCATCGGCGGACGCTTGGGGACTCCGCGGCGTTCGCGCTCCGGCCCCGTCGGGTGCGTCGGGGGTCACCTCGGGCGACGGGGGTGCGGCCCGATCGGAACTCGGGGGCGTTTTCCGCTCGGGGGGGTCTGGTGTTCGGTCGTTGGTGGCGGCGGATGATACGTCGGCCGAGTCGGCTTGTTCGTCGGCCGAGTCGGCTTGCTCCGCGACCGAGTCGGTGTCCGCCGCTTGGCGACGGTTCATCAGCGGTTCGACAAAAATTTGGGCGAGCGCGAAGAGCAACACGGCGGCGAGTGCGAGGGAGACGAGCCACGGGGTAATCCGCGAGGGTCGGATCGAACCCCCGTAAAAATCGGTGACACTCGTGGCCCGTCGCCGCGCGGCCGCGGGGATCGCCGCCGCCGCCTCGCCGGCCGTTTCGCGGATGCGTGTCGGGGCGTCGGAAACTCCGGAATCGGCAGGGCCGACGGGGGCGACTTGTCCGGCTGGGGATGCCCCACCGCCAGCCGACGCCCCACCGGCAGCCGACGCCCCACCGGCAGCCGAAACTGGGGCGCCCATCGGCGCGGCCCCGGCCGGCCCCGGTGCGGAGGCATCGGGTTCGGGGGCATCGGGTTCGGGGGCATCGGGTGCGGGGGCATCGGGTGCGGGGGCATCGGTGTTGGGGGGGATCGACAGCGAGGAGTAGCTTGGCGGGTGAGCATCGCCTCCGGCATCGGGGAGCGACTGGATCCTTTCGCGAAGCCCTGCGGGGACGGGGACCGGTTTGCCGAGCACCATCGTCAAGATTTGGTGACACGCCGCCGCCTCGCCCAGCATCGCATCCGATTCCAGACAGGCCCTTTCGACTTCGGCCACCTGTTCCGGCGTCAACGTGCTGTCGAGATACTCGCCGATCACGTTAGCGTCTTCGAGTGGGCTCACCGCGTCGGCGGTGGGGGCGGCCAGATCGGCGTCGGCGATCACGCGGCGAACGCGGGCGACCAATTCGGTCGCGAAGCCGCTCTCTTCGATCTTCCGGCCCAGGATCTCCGCGTCCTGGGGCTCGAGCGTTTGATCGAGGTATGCCAGCAGGGTTCGGAGGGTCAAACGCATCGGTCGGGACTCGCGCGGGGGAAGGGATCGGTGACGCGTGGCGGATCCGTGCGGCGAATGCGTGCCGTGAATCGGTCAGGCGTGTACTGAATGAGTGACGAGGGCGAGGGGGATCCGTGCAAGGTTCGAGGGAATTTTTTTGCAAGTCGAGAACGACGAGTCGTGGCGGCAGGGATGACCGCCCGGCCGCGCGTGCGGGTAGACTGGAGGGATGACCGCCGAAACCGCCACCGAACCGCTGTTGTCGCCCGAGTTTCTCGGCAAGCTTGAGCGGATGGAGTTGGTGTCGCGGAAGATTTTTCGAGGGCGGATGAAGGGGGAACGGATCAGCCGCCGCAAGGGTCAGAGCGTCGAGTTCGCCGACTTTCGCAACTACGTCGCGGGGGACGATCTGCGGCTGATCGATTGGAACCTGTACGCGCGGCTCGACCAGTTGTTCCTGAAGTTATTTCGGGAAGAAGAGGACCTCCGTTTCAACGCGTTGATCGACGCCAGCGACTCGATGAACTTTGGTGACCCGACCAAATTGCGGGTGGCGAAGCAGATCGCCGGGGCACTCGGGTACGTCGGGCTATGCCGTGCCGACCGCGTGCGTGTCGCGGCGCTGGGGCCGGACGGCGATCGCGCCCCGACCCTTCGCGGCCGGGCATCGCTTCCCCGCATGGTCGGATATCTCGATTCGCTCCGGGCGGGCCGAAACGTGTCGCTTCACGACGGGGTCAAACGGTTTTGCGCGCTTGGGAGCGGTCCCGGGATCACGTTGCTGGTCACCGACCTGATGGACAAGCAGGGCTACGAGACCGCGCTTCGGATGCTGGTCGGGCGACGGATGGACGTGTTCCTCGTGCACCTGCTCTCGCCGGCGGAGACCGATCCGCCGTTGCAGGGGGACCGGCGGCTGATCGACGTCGAGGACGGCGAGGCGAAGGAGATCACGGTCACGCCGTACGTGTTGGGCCGTTACCGCAAGACGCTTGAAGCGTTCATCGAGGGGGCGAAGGCGTTTTCCTCGCGACGCGGGATCGTCTACCTGCCGGTGCGTTCGGATCAGCCGGTCGAGGACGTCGTGACACGGTATTTGCGTGAGCGGGGAGTGGTGCGATGAGGAGCGAGCGGCGATGAACTGGATTCCCGCGTTCGGCGAACCGTGGGCTTGGACGCTACTCGCGGCGGTTCCGGTCGTGATCGTGTTGATGTACTTCTTGAAACTCCGCCGGGTGCCCGTCGAGATCCCCAGCACTTACTTGTGGGCGAAGACGATCGAGGACTTGCACGTCAACAGCCTGCTCCAGCGGCTGCGGCGAAACCTGCTCCTTTTTTTGCAGCTGCTCGCGGTGGCGCTCGCGGCGATCGCGTTGTTTCGTCCCGGGTTTCGCGACCAGGCGGAAGGACGACAGCGGGCGGTGTTTTTGCTCGACGCGTCGGCCAGCATGGCCGCGGTCGACGGCGAAGCGGGAACGTCGCGGTTCGACGAGGCCCGCCGCCGGATCGCCGAGCGGATCGACACGATGACCGATACCGACTCGGCGATGCTGGTCCAGTTCAGCGATCGCGCGGAGGTGTTGCAGCCGTTCACCTCCGACCGCGAACGGCTCCGCGCGGCCCTCGAGCGGGCACGTCTTAGCCGACGCGGGGCCGACTTGGCCGACGCGTTGACGCTCGTCGACGGGTTGGCCGCGTCGCCCGACCGCCGCGCGGCTCCCGGGGCGAGCACCGACGAGTCGTCGATGGGCGGGCCGGGGAAAACAGGTGGAACCGCCGGAGCAGGCGAGAACGGGGGGCCGAGCGAGAATGGCGAATCGAGCGAGAACGGCGAATCGAGCGAGAACGGCGGGCCCGGGGGCTCGGTTCCGCGGGCGGATCTGCACCTGTTCAGCGACGGCGGGTTGCCAGCCGCGACCGAGCTCAACCTGGCGAACCTCGCCCCTCGCTATCACGCCGTGGGGCGATCCGAGGTCAAGAACTTGGCGATCACCGCCTTCTCGGCTGACCGCAGCCGGAATCGACCGGGGAAGGTCGACGTGATCGCGACGGTTGCGAACTTGGGCACGACCGACGCGTCGGCCCCGGTCGTACTGAGCTCCGGTGACGACCTGCTCGACGCGAGCGAGGTGGAGCTCGAGCCGGGGGAGCAGACGGGGATCGCGTTCACGCTCGAACGGGAAGACTTGGATCGCTTCACATTGACGCTCGAGTCGGACGACCCGTTCCCGCTCGACGACCGCGCGTTCGCGGTGCTGGCGCCGCCGCGGGTCGTGAACGTGTTGCTGGTCACGCCGGGCAACGATCCGCTCGAACTCGGGCTCACGACCGAGCGGGCGGCGGCGATCTGCCGGACCGAAACGGTCCCGCCGTCGTACCTCGAGACCGACGCGTTCGCGGCTCGCTCCGCGGCGGGGACCGATGACTTGATCGTGTTCGACCGATGCCGACCGACGCGGATGCCGCGAACCGATACGTTTTCGATCGGCGAATTACCGCACGACGGATGGTCGTGGGACGGCGAGCCGACGACGCCGTTGGTGGTCGACTTCGACCGCACGCACCCGCTGTTGCGATACGTCGAGCTCTACTCGCTGCTGATCTTTCGCGGCCGAGCCCTCGCCGGTCCGGAAGGGTTCCGGTCGCTCGTCACCGCCGACTCGGGGCCACTCATCGCGATCGGCGAACGGGACGGCTATCAAGACTTGGTGCTCGGTTTCGAGATCATCACGACCGAAGAATCGGGGGGAACGCAAGCGAACACGAATTGGTACGCCGAGCGGACTTGGCCGGTGTTCGTGTTGAACGTGCTCCGGACGCTCGGCGGCGCCGCGGAGGCGACGGGGGGACGAAGCTTTCGTCCGGGCCGACCGGTCCGGCTCCGCGTCGACGCGACCGTTGACGAGGTCACGATCCGGCGAGACGGCGGCGAGCGGTGGACGTCGAAACGGGAGCCCGGCCGTGGGATCGACTTCACCGAAACGGGGCGACCGGGAAACTATCACGTCCGTTCGGGCGAGCGGACCGTTGACGCGTTTTCGGTCAACCTGTTCGATCGACGCGAAAGCGAGTTGGCGACCGCGCCGGAGGTGGAATTGGGGTACGAGTCGGTCGCGGCAGACGTGGGGTCCGAATCGCGGCGCCGCGAGTTTTGGCGGTGGCTGTTGATCGGCATGCTCGGGGTGCTGGTCGCCGAATGGTGGGTCTATAGCCGTCGCGTCGGATAACGACGATCCGTTCGTTCGCGAAAACCGAACGGTTCCGCTTTACTATTGCAAGATGCCGAATCAACGGAAGCGTCGGATGGAAGCCCAGGTCGACCGGTTGGTGGGGCCGACGCATCACTTCGGCGGGCTCGGGGTGGGGAACCTGGCGTCGCATGGGCACCGGGGACAGGTTTCCAACCCGCGTGCCGCGGCGTTGCAGGGGTTGGACAAGATGGCGACGGTCGCACGGCTCGGTGTCCCCCAGTTCGTGCTGCCGCCACAGCGTCGACCGCGGCTCGATTGGTTGCGGCGGTTCGGCTTCGCGGGGAGCGATGCCGAGGTGCTGAAAAGAGCCCGGGAGGAGGCCCCGGCGCTGTTGTCGGCGGCGATGAGTTGTTCGGCGATGTGGACGGCGAACGCCGCGACGGTGACACCTTCGTGGGACACCCCGACCCGCCGCTTGACGGTAACCGTCGCCAACCTGACCGCGAGCCTGCACCGGTCGATCGAGGCGGAGGAGACGGCGGAGGAACTGCGGCGATTGTTGCCCGCCGAGGCGACGGTCGGTCCGCCGCTTCCCGGTGGGACCGCGGGGCGCGACGAGGGCGCCGCCAACCACATGCGGTTGGCCGGCGAGAACGACGTCCTCGGATCGGACGATGTCCCGGGACTACATCTGTTCGTTTTCGGGGACGGAAGACCGGTACCAAGGAAGTTCCTGCCGCGGCAATCTCGCGAGGCATCACGCGGGGTGATGCGGATTCACCGGATCCCTTCGGAGAACGGGTTCGTGGTCAAGCAACACCCCGATGCGATCGACGCGGGGGCGTTCCACAACGACGTCGTCGCGGCGAGTCACGGGGATTTGCTGATCCATCACGAGCTCGCCTTTCACGACGAGGCCGACGTTCGAGACGGTTCCGCCGCACGAAGCGAGACGCCGACCATGGAACGGTTGGCGCGACGCTTTCACGCGGCGTTCGACAAGCCTCTCCGCCGCGTGATCGTCAGCGGAGACGAATTGCCGATCGGTCAGGCGGTTTCGAGCTACCTGTTCAACAGCCAAATCGTGACGCCCGGCGAGGACCCTGCGTCGGCCGTGTTGATCTGTCCGAACCAGGTCCGCGAATGCCCGGCGGCGTTGTCGTTGGTGCAACGGTGGCGTGACCGGGACGGGCTGTTCGCCGAGGTCCGTTTCGTCGAGTTGCGTCAGAGCATGTCGGCCGGGGGAGGCCCCGCCTGTTTGCGGCTGCGGGTACCGGTGACGGCCGAACAGCTAAGCGGGTTCGCTGCCGGACTCCGCTGGACCGAACGTCTCGACGATGAACTCCGCTCGACGATCGCGTCGGCTTATCCGAGCGAGGCGCGTCTGGACGACTTGGCGGATGCCGAGTTCGTCGACGCGGCGGGGCACGCCGTCGGGCTGATTCGGGCGAAGCTCGGTTTCGAGTGACGGGACGCCGGCGTCAGGACTTGGCGGCGGTGATGACGGCGTCGGCGTTGATCCCGAAGTGCTCGTAGACTTGGTCGTACGGTCCGCTGGCGCCGAAGCTTTCCATCCCGACGAACTTTCCGTCGACGCCGATCCAGCGGTCCCATCCCATTCGGATACCCGCTTCGACGGCGACACGGTTGGTGACCGAGGGGGGAAGGACTTCGTCGCGGTAGGACGCGTCCTGTTGGGCGAACAGTTCCATGCAGGGGACGCTGACGACGCGGGCGCGGGTCCCGGCGGCGTTGAGTTTCTCCGCGGCTTCGACACAGATCGTCAGTTCGCTGCCGCTGGCGAGCAGGATCACGTCGGGGGTCCCGTCGCAATCGCGGACGACGTACCCGCCGCGGGCGCAACCGGACGCGGGGGCGTACAGCGAACGATCGAGGGTCGGCATGTTCTGCCGCGAGAGCACGAGTGTCGTGGGGTGGTTGTCCATTCGCATCGCCGCCCGGTAGCACTCGGCGACCTCGTTCGCGTCGCCGGGCCGAAAGACGTACATGCCGGGGATCGCGCGACACGCGGCGAGGTGTTCGACCGGTTGGTGGGTCGGCCCGTCTTCGCCGACACCGATCGAATCGTGGGTCAAGATGTACAGCACGGGGCGGTGCATGATGCTGCTGAGTCGCATCCCGGCCCGCATGTAGTCGGTGAAGACGAAGAACGTCGACCCGTAGGCACGGATCCCGCAGAGGGAAAGACCGTTGATGATCCCGGCCATCGCGTGTTCGCGGACGCCGAAGTGGAGGTTTCGTCCTGCGAATTGTCGAGGGAGGAACTCGCCGGCCCCTTCGAACGTGAGATTGGTCTTGGTGCTGGGGGAGAGATCGGCGGATCCGCCGAGCATGAACGGGACGTTCTTGGCGATCGCGTTGAGCACCTTACCGCTGCTATTGCGGGTCGCGTCCCCTTTTTCGCTCGGTTCGAAGTCGGGGATTTCGCGGTCCCAGCCTTCGGGGAGTTTTCCGGCGAGCATCCGTTCGAGTTCGGCGGCGCGGTCGGGGTTCGCCGTGCGGTAGGCTTCCCAGGTTTGGGCCCAAGCGGCGTAGGCTTCTCCGCCGCGGGCACCGACGTTCGATTCGAAATGTTCTCGGACGCCGTCGGGGATGTAGAACTTTTCGGACTCGGGGAGCCCGTAGTGTTTCTTGGCGAGTTCGATCTCGTCCCAGCCGAGCGGGGCGCCGTGGGCACCGTGGGTGTTCTGTTTGTTCGGCGCGCCCCACCCGATGATGCTGCGGACGATGATCAGCGTCGGTTTGTCTTTGCAGGTCTTAAACGCCTCGATCGCCTTGGCGAGGGCGTCGAGGTCGTTCGCGTCGGTGATTTGAATGACGTTCCATCCGAGACCTTGGAAGCGAGTCCCGACGTCTTCGCTGAAGGCCAGGTCGGTGCGGCCTTCGATCGTGATGCTGTTGTCGTCGTAGATCCAGCACAGGTTGTCGAGTTGCAAATGGCCGGCGACCGAGGCGGCCTCGTTGCCGACCCCTTCCATCAGGTCGCCGTCGCTACAGAGGGCGAACACGTTGTAATCGAACAGCGTGTGGTCGGCGGTGTTGTAGTTTTCGCCGAGCCATTTCGACGCGATCGCCATCCCGACCGAATTGCTGATCCCGGCGCCGAGGGGGCCGGTGGTGGTTTCGATCCCGGCGGCCTCGCCGTGTTCGGGGTGGCCGGCGCAGGGGCTGCCGAGTTGGCGAAAGTTTTTCAGGTCCTCCAGCTTGATCGACGGTTCGTTCGTCGGGTTACCGTCGGCGTCGACCGCCCGCACCCCCGCCAGGTGGAGGACGCTGTAGAGGAGCATCGAGGCGTGGCCGCACGATAACACGAATCGGTCACGGTTCGGCCACAGCGGCTGGGCCGGATCGTACCGCATCGCGTGATTGTAAAGCTGGTACGCGACGGGGGCGAGCGCCATCGGGGTCCCCGGATGGCCGCTGTTGGCGGTTTGGACCGCGTCCATGCTGAGGCCGCGGATCGTGTCGACGGCCAGGTTTTTCAAATCGGTCGATGCGACGCTCATCTGTCGGTCACCCGTCTATAGAATGCGGTCGAGGATCAAAGCACAGGGCCCGAGGAAGGTCGGCCGGCGCGGAAAGATAGGGTCTGGCGGACCGGGTGAGACGGCCCGCCGCGGACGAATAGGGTATCGTTACCCGGGACCGATCGGAAGGGGCGAGGCCGCAGGCGGGGGGACCTCCGTCGGGATCTTAGCGGGCGGTCGCTCGGGCCTCTTCGAGGAGTTCGACGAGTTCGGTTCGGATGACCGAGGCGGGGAGGGCGTAGCTGACGATGCGGCCGGCTCGGGCGATGTTGATCCCGATCACGCGCCCGGCGGAATCGAGGAGCGGGCCGCCGCATTCTTCGGGGGCGAGGACGGTGTCGTGCTGGATCGCTTCCTCGAATCCGCTGAGCCGTTCGTTCCGTCGCCCGTTGACTTTGGCGTCGTTGGGTGATTCCTGCAGCAACGACATGTCACGCATTTCCGCGTCGACGGCCAGTTCGCCCCCTTCGCGTTCGATCGTCAGCCGGACGACTTCGCCGGGGTACATCCCGTGCAGCGTGCTCATCACGGTCGCACGGTCGGACTGCTGTTTCCCGTTGATGGCGACGATCCGGTCCCGCTGCTGGATCCCCGCTTGCTCGGCACCGCTTCCGGGGAAAACGCCGCGGACGAGTGCCCCGCCGGTGTCGCTGCCGGCGAGGATCACGCCGAGCCGGCCCGTGTGGCCGATCGGCCGCGGTCGGACGCCGACGACGCCGATCCCGATCGGCCGGCCGCGGTGACCGGCGCTGATCAAGAACCCGCCGACCGGCGGCGTCATGTCGGTCAGCTCCACCGGTGACAGCTCGATCTGTTTGGCGTCGATGTGCAGCAGCGCCAAGTCGTTTTCGCGGTCGACCGCGGCGACGCGGGCGGGGAAGAGCCGATCGTCGGGGAGTCGAACCCGAATCGGGTCGCCGCTCAACTCGCTCCGTTTCGTCAGGCAATAGCCGTCTTCGCTGACGACGGTGGCAAGAGCGACCGGCTTCCCGTCGCTGTGAACTTGGAGGACGCTCGATTCGATCGGACGTGTCAGGGGGCGGATCAACCGCATCATCGTGCCGTTGTCACGACGGTGCGCCGGGTTGTAACGCGGCCAAGCCCCGTCCTCCTCGCCCAGGGCGACCCCGACGAACGGGACCGACCCCAGCAGCACCAACGGCACGATCGCGAACAAACGTGATGCCCCGCGACGACGGGGTGCATCGTGACGACGGGGTGCATCGTGACGATGGGGTGCATCGTGACGACGGGGTGCATCGTGACGACGGGCGGTGATGGGACGACGGAGTGACTTTTGCATGGGAGGTGGCTCTTGATCGCGGGCAGGGGCCGGACCGCGGGGATAACGTGGGAGGACTCGCTGCGGCGAGGTCAGTCATCGGCTCTACCGATTTCGACATCGACCCTTAGCCGCTGGTCATCGCGGCGAATGAGGAGGGCGAGACGCTCGCCGGGCATCGTATCGGCGACCGCCGCGCGAAGCGATTCGAAGTTCGTGATCGGGGTGTCCCCGAAGCGAACGACGACGTCTTCGGGTTGCAGCCCGGCTGACTCGGCGGGTGATCCCGGTCGCACCTGCTCGATCCGTGCCTCGTCCAGATCGGGTTGGCCGGTGACGCCGAGCACGGGGCGAAAACCGGGGAGATAGCCCCAAGCCTCGCCGTTGGCGAGGCGGTCCCAGGAACTGTCGTAGTGGTCGACCGGGACGTGAAGGTTGTCGGCGACGTCGTTGCCGATTCGGCTATGGACCGCGATCAGCTTTCCCTCCAGATCGAACAGGGGCCCGCCGCTGTCGCCGCCGATCAAGGCACAGTCGGTCGTGATCGCCCCCTCACGGACCTGCAGGATGCGTCCGACTCGGGTGACCGGCCCGCGTTCTTGGTCGTACCCCCCGGGGTGCCCCGTGGCGACGCACCACATCCCGACGGCCAAGTCCGCACTGCTCCCGAGTGTCGCGTGCGGCCAAGGCTGATCTTCGTTTTGCCCGGGGTTGATGCGGATCAACCCTCCGTCGACGTGGCGATTCATCCCGAGCGTCGTGCCGCGGACCGAGCGGCCGTCGGAAAGCAGAATCTCTGCGCGTTTTCCGGGACGCATCGCGACGTGGGCCGCGGTCAACACGTACCCGGTATCGGTGATGATCACGCCGCATCCCTGGGCGGGCCCGATGCGGACGCTGACGGTGCAATTGCGAGCCGATTCGGAGACCCGTTGCTGCTGATTCTCCAGCAGTCGGAGCTGTTCGATTGATGTCGGATTGCCCCCGCTTTTCAGCAACGGCTTGAGTTCCGCCGGGACGGAAATCGCCGTCCCCGATGTCGGCGAATCGTCGCCCGCGGGGATGACCGAAGTGGCTGTCGTGGCGACTTGGTCCGCCGCCGCGACCGCCTGGGGTGGCTCCGCCGCCGCCGCGGTCCCGACCGAAAAGAGTGTAACGCCGAGAAACGCCAAGCCGAACGCCGCGCGTCGGGCGACCCGTCCCGAGAGCCCGACGCCCACATGCGTCGTGGACCCGGAGCCGTCACACCTCGTGGACCAGGAGCCGACACACGTCGTGGAGACGGGGCCGACACACGTCGTGGTGACGGGGCCGTCGATCGAACGTACGCCGGCCCTGTGACTGGAAGCCGTCGCGATCCGGTGACCGGTCACGTCCAATTGGTTTTCAAAACGAATGGAGCTCACGGCGATCTCACCTCGGTCCCGCTTCTGATCTCGATCCAATCCATGGCCCGTCGTCGATCCGTCGGTCGTTGCTTCGATTCCGCTCACGTGCGAACCTTTCCGCTCACGTGCGAACCTTGGGCTCACGAGCGAACCCCGGGCACGCGAAAATCCCCGGCATGCGAAAACAATCCCCGGCATGCGAAAACCCTGGCTCGACACCCCGCAACTCTGTCATTGTAGCTGGTTTTGCAACTGGGTTACCCCCCGTGTGAATCTTGAGGGGGGACTCGCCGAGCCGATCTCGCGCGACGCGGCCGGTCGCGTTCCGGATTGTCGACGCGTTATTCTCGAGCGGGTTCGGCTGCGGATTCCGTGGCGTCGGGAGTCACGCCCGACTTCCGCAACGTCGAGCCCACGATCAACCTAGCCGGACTTGGAACGCACCGAACGCAAGCTTGGACACTCCGACCTTGAACACCCCATCCTCCTCGATGAACGCCGCGACCGGGACGGAGGTTCCGCGAAAACGTCTGCTGGTCGTCGGCTGTGGCTATCTCGGGGTTCGGGTCGCGAGGCTCGCGTTGACTCGGGGGGATCAAGTATGGGCGACGACGCGCCGCCGCGAGCGGGCGGCCGAGTTGGCAGCCGAGGGGATCTCGCCGCTAATCGTCGACTGGACGGACCGCCGGACGATGCGGAACTTGCCCGAGGTCGACGGGGTGTTGGTGGCGGTCAGCTACGACTCGCGGGGCGGGGCCGATCGAGAGACGGCGATCGTGGGCGGGTTGTCGAATCTGTTGGACGAGATTGGTGCCAGCCGAGGGGCGAACTCGCCCCGATTGTGTTACATCAGCACGACCGGCGTGTATCACCAATCGGACGGACGCTGGGTCGACGAGACCTCGCCGACGCACCCGCGTCGCGAAGGCGGCCGAGCACACCTGCGTGCCGAGCAGACGCTGCATCGGGCGTGGCCGGGGGAACCCTGGACGATCCTTCGCTTGGCGGGCATCTACGGTCCGGGCCGGGTCCCCCGTGTCGCCGACGTGATCGCTGGCAGACCGCTGACGTCGTCCGATCGCGGCCATTTGAACCTGATCCATGTCGACGACGCGGCAGCCGCGGCCGGGGTGGTGTTGGGGACCGGAGGCGCAAGGCCCTCGGTCGGCTCGGGGGACCGGCCGAGACTTGGGAAGCTGTACGTCGTCGCCGACGACCGACCGGTTGTGCGGGGTGAGTTTTACCGAGAAGTTGCCCGTCAGGCGGGCGTCGATCCGCCCCAGTTCGTTGCCTCGACCGAGTCAGCCGCGGGAAGGGGGGACGGGGGATCGGAACCGGTGTCGCCACGACGGGGGGTGCCGCCGCGACGAGGTGACACCGACAAGCGGGTTTGGAACCGAAGGATGAAACGGGATCTGCTCCCGCGGCTCCGTTATCCGAGCTATCGCGAGGGGCTGGCCGATGTGTTGGGCCGACGCCTCCCGATTCGTTCGCCTAACCCGTAAACTCAAAGCCGGTCCACCGAGGGTCAGCCCCTTTTCGGTTACTCGCACGTTCAACCTTTCCACGCAGCCCCAACGGCCGACCATGTTATCGCGGAAACCGATCTTTCCCGGGATCATCGAGCTCAACTTTCAGGCGGGCGAAGTCATCGGGTGCAACGTTTATCTCGTCTACGACGGTGACGAGTGGGCGTTGATCGACATCGGCTACGAGGAGACGGTCGACGAATTCGTGGAGCTGATCCGCCAGCTCGATTTTCCGCTTTCGCGATGCAAGACGCTGATCGCCACCCACGCGGACGTCGACCACATCCAGGGGCTCGCGAAGGCAAAGCAGACGCTGAAGACGATGGTCACCGCGCACCCCAACGCGGTCGAACCGCTACAAAGTGGTGACACGCTGCGGACGTTGGCGGAGATCATCCCTCAGAACTTGAAACTGGCGATGCCGCCGGTGCAGATCGAAACCCAGGTCAACGAGGGGGACGTGATCAAGATCGGCGAGTTGGAATTGGAGGTTTGGCACACCCCGGGGCACACCGATAGCCAGCTCGCGTTCCGCGTCGGCGACGTGTTGCTCAGCGGCGACAACATTTATCGCGACGGTTGCATCGGCGCGATCGACGCCCACCACGGCAGCGACATCAAGGCGTTCGTGAAATCACTCGAGCGGATCCGTGACAGCGACGTGAAGTGGCTCGCCCCGAGCCACGGGCCGATCTTCGCCAACGACAAGGCGATGCTGGACCGCACGATCGACCGGGTCCGGGGCTACCTCCAGATGGCGGACTTCGGGACGCTCGCCGAGCATTGGCCGCTGATGGATCAGTGGGAGGACGAGGTCGCCGACGGGGTCTTGCCCGAGGGCCTCAAGTTGCCGGCGAATTGACCCGGGTTGGTCTACAATGTCGGCCGGTGCCCCGCTCTCCCCTTCCCCTGCTGTGCCGCCATGTCGCGATTTTCCCGTGATCTCGAAACGTCCGGTTTCCGGCCCCTGCCGATCGGCCAGATGTCTCAGTACCTCGCGAAGTGTCCCCACCTGGCGAAGCGTCCCCACCTGGCGAAGCGTCCCCGTTTGATGATCGTTTCGGCGTTGGTCAGCTTCGCGCTCGGGTTGGTGGTCGTGAGGTCGAATGCCGCGGAACCGTTGAAGCTGGAGCGGATGAAGTACAACCACCCGGGATTGGTGGTCGATTTGGGGGTCGGTTTGTGGGGTTGGCCGTTGCCGGTCGACTATGACGGCGACGGCGATCTCGACCTGCTCGTCTCGTGCAGCGACACCCCGTACAACGGGGTTTATCTGTTCGAGAATCCTGGGCCGCGGGACGATCCGGACACCGACCCGAAGATGCCGGTGTTCGAGCCGGCGGTGCGGGTCGGTCCGGGGCTCAAAAACGTGACCGTCTCGCACGTCGACGGGACGCCGCGCGTGTTGACCCCCGGGACCGAATTGCCCGACGCGTTGTCGGGTGACTTCGAAACGAAGCGGAAGATCTATCCGAGCAATTCCGTCGCCGACCGAGACGGACGGATTCGGGCGAACCAGTGGAGCTACGTCGACTTCGACGGCGACGGGGCGCTCGACTTGGTCCTCGGTCACGGGCTATGGGGCGAGTACGGCTGGGACGACGCGTTCGACGATCGCGGGAATTGGACCCGCGGGCCGCTGCGTGGCCACGTCGTGTGGATGCGGAACGTCGGGGACACCGAGGCACCCGAATATGCCGACCCCGAACCGGTCACCGCGGAAGGGGAGCCGGTCGATGTTTACGGGATGCCGAGCCCGAACTTCGCCGACTTTGACGGCGACGGCGATCTCGACTTGGTGTGTGGAAGTTTCATCGACGGGTTCACCTATTTCCAGAACGTCGGGACGCGGACCGAGCCGAAGTACGCCGCCGGGGTCGAGCTTTCGCGAGACGCTGAGCCGATCAAGATGCACCTTTGCATGATCGTCGTCTCGGCGATCGATTGGGACGGGGATGGGGACGTCGATCTGATCGTCGGCCAGGAAGACGGCCGGGTCGCGTTGGTCGAGCACACGGGCGAGGTCGAGGACGGGGTGCCGGTTTTCGCCGAGCCTCGGTTCTTTCAACAGCAAGCGGATGAAGTCAAGTTCGGGGCGTTGGTGACCCCGGTCAGCGTCGATTGGGACGGCGACGGGGACGAGGACTTGGTATGCGGCAACACGGCGGGCGAGATCGGTTGGATCGAAAACCTGGACGGCGGCAACCCGCCGAAGTGGGCCGCGCCGAAATTGCTGGAAGCCGACGGCGAAACGATCCGGATCATCGCGGGGAAGAACGGTTCGATCCAAGGTCCCGCCGAGGAGAAATGGGGTTACACGACGGTCGACGTCGCGGACTGGGACCACGACGGGCTCCCCGACGTGATCGTCAATTCGATCTGGGGCAAGGTCGTGTGGTATCGCAACGTCGGGACGCGGACGGAGCCGACGTTGGCGGCGGCCCAGCCGGTCCGGGTGCGATGGTCGGGGCAACCGCCGAAGCCGGCATGGAATTGGTGGGACCCCGACGGCGACGCGTTGGTGACCCAGTGGCGGACGACCCCGTGTGTGGTCGACTGGGACGGCGACGGCCTGAACGATTTGGTGATGCTCGACCACGAGGGGTACTTGGCGTGGTTCCGCCGCGTGGCCGACGACGAGGGGACGATGACGCTGCTCCCCGGCGAACGAGTTTTCTTGGGCGGGGCGTTCGACAACCGTCAGGGGACACGCGAGTCGAGCGACGACCGGTTGCGTCTGAACGACGGCATGGCGGGGAAGAGCGGGCGTCGGAAGCTATGCGTTGTCGACTGGGATGGCGACGGACGAAGAGACCTGCTCGTCAATTCGGTGAACGTCAACCTGCTCCGTCAGGTCGACGCGCGAGAGGGATTTTTCGCGTTCCGAGATGAAGGTCCCTTGAGCGACCGGCGGCTGGCGGGACACACCACCAGCCCGACGACGATCGACTGGGACGGCGACGGCGAGCGGACGTTGTTGGTCGGCGCCGAGGACGGCTATTTTTATCACCCGCCGGCGAAATGAGGTCGCGGGCGGTGAGACTCCGCGACGTCCCCTGTCCGTTGTGCGGAGTCGATCGTTCTCGCGAGTTCCTCCGCTCGGACGATTTGGAGCACGCGACCGGGACCGATTTCCGGCTCGTCCGATGTCTCGAATGCGGGCACGTCTATTTGAACCCGGCGCCGACACCCGAAACGTTGCACCTCTGTTACCCGGCCGGCTACGGGCCGCACCGTGGCGATGAATCGGCAGACGGTCGGGATTCCGATCGCACCCAGACGGGACGATCATCTCCGGAAATCGGCACGGTGTGGTATTTACGAGCTCCGGTGCGCTCCCTCCCGGGGCTGCGTCGTTTGTATCACTGGTTGATCGACAACCGCAGCCAGGAATTGCCACCGGTCGACCCGTCGGGGCGGTCGGCGTTGGAGCTCGGATGTGCGACCGGGCAGTTTCTAGAGGTGCTCCGCGAGCGTGGTTGGCGGGCCGGCGGAATCGACTTGGTGGAGGCCCCGGTGCGGGTCGCTCGTGGCCGAGGGTTTGACGTTCATCGAGGCGAGTTTCGCGACGCCGGTTTCGCTCCGGAGAGTGTCGACGACGTGTTCGCGTGGATGGTGATCGAGCACTTACCCGATCCGGCGGAGACCGTGAACGAGATCTTTCGGGTGATGCGACCGGGCGGGTGGTTTTGTTTTAGCGTGCCGAACTTTGCCAGCCCCGAGCGGCGACTGTTCGGCAAACATTGGAAGGGATACGAGCTGCCGCGGCATCTGCAACACTTCACCCCGTCGCGGCTTCGTGAGTTGTTGGCCGCGGCCGGATTCGAACAGGTCCGGGTAGTTCATCAGCCTGATTCGTTGTATTGGATCGGGAGCCTCGCGTCGTGGCTCGATCCGCCGACCGCGTCGAGGCGAGCCGGGGGGCTCCGCGGGCGGGGCGGTGCAGGATTGTGGCGATGGTATCGCGAGAACCCGCCGCTCGGGGTGCAGTTGGTGCTCGCCCCGGTGGCGAAGTTCCAGGCGTGGCTGCGTCTCAGTGGCAAACTGACCGTGATCGCGCGAAAGCCATTGCCGTGAACAGTCGCGTCGCCGTGAAGAACCGCGTTGCCGTCATCTCTAGCGGATCGAAGCGTTGAGCGAAGGCGGACCGCAAGGAAGCCGCCGGTCGTGGCCGCGGCGGATGTTGAACCGGTTGGAAGTGGACCAGGCGGTGTTCTTCGCGATCGCGGCGCGGGGATGGCAGTTCGTCGCCGGTCCGGTGACGATCGTGCTGATCGGGACTTATTTTTCCGGTGAGGTGCAAGGTTATTACTACACGTTTTGGAGCCTGATCGCGCTGCAAACCGTTTTTGATTTTTCGTTCCAGCAAGTGATCGTCAACTTCGCGAGCCACGAGTGGGGCCGTCGAGGCGGGGGAAGTCGGAGCGGGGAGCAGGGTGACGCGGTCGCGGCAGGTGAGGCGGTCGGTCCGGCGGTCGGTCCGGCGGTCGGCACGGACGTTGGGGACGGCCGGGAGGATTCGCGGCTGGCGAGTTTGCTTCGCGGTTCGCTCGGCTGGTACGCGATCGCGGCGGCGGCGTTCTTCGTGATCGTCGGTTCGGCGGGGACGTGGTTTTTGGGGAGTGGCGCGTCGAGCGAGCGGATCACATGGAAACCGGGTTGGTGGGCGTTGGTCGCGTTGACGGCGGTGAACTTCTGGACGACGCCGTTCCTGGCGGTGTTGGAAGGTTGCGGACGGGTGCGGAGCATCTATCAGTTGCAGTTCGCGCGTTCGTTCGTCGGAAACTGGGTGGTGTGGCTGATGATCCCGTTGGGAGCCGGCTTGTGGGTGCCGGCCGGGGCGGCGGCGGTCCGTCTGTTGTGCGAAGCGGTTTGGATCGCCGGTTTTCACCGTCGGTTCTTCGGACGTTTTCTGCGCCGACCGGTTGGGGAACGCGTCGACTGGTTCGGAGAGATCTGGCCGTTCCAGTGGCGCGTCGGCGTGCGGGGGTTGCTAGGGATGCTCAACACGTTGCTGATCAACCCGGTGGTGTTCTACTATCAGGGCGAAGTCGCGGCGGGACGGTTCGGGATGACGTGGCAAGTCCTGACGTCTTTGCAGGCGGCTTGTATGTCGTGGATCAAGACCCGCACGGCACGCTTCGGCGTGTTGGTCGGCAACCGTGATTTCGCGGAGCTCGATCGGATCTACTTCCGTTTACTGAAGATCTCACTCGCCTTCGTGACGCTCGGTGCGGCGACGTTTTTGGCGTTGATCGTCTTCATGCAGGTGGCCGATTTCCGATTCGCCGATCGGCTGCTGCCGGTTTGGCCGGCCGCGATGTTGGGTCTGGCGATGGTGTTGTTAACCTTCCCGGAGAGCCAATGGACCTATATCCATGCCCATAAGCGGTCGCCGCATCTGCCGCTGGCCATTTTTGGCGCGGTTCTGAACGGGTTGCTCGTGTGGGGGCTGGGCCGGGCTTACGGTAGCGTCGGGGTCGCCGCCGCGTACTTGGGAATGATCGCGTTGTTCTACTTGCCGCTGTGGACGGCGGTCTGGTGGCGATGTCGGATCGATTGGCATCGGGCCGATCCGCTCGCAACCTCCGAAGTCGCGGACGACCAACCCGGAGCCGCCTTATCATGAAGCTGCTATTTCTGACCTCCGGGGAACGCACCCCGAGCACGAGATTTCGGATGATCCCGTGGGCCCGTCGGCTCCACGAATTGGGGCACCGCTGCACCGTTTCGCACAGCTTTCCCGAAAAGTACGAGCACATCCCATGGCTGGGATTTCGGCCCAGCCAGTTCCTGAAGCGGACGATGCGGCGGGTCGATTTGTGGCGGATCGTGGTGGGGCGGTACGACGCGGTGATCTTGGAACGCGAACTGTTCGACGCCGACGATTGGCGGATGGAGGAACTGCTGCGGCGGGTCGCCAAGACGCTGGTGCTCGATATCGACGACGGCGTTTTCGTTCGCTATCCGGAGAAGTTTGAACGGCTGCGAGAGATGGCCGATTTGGTGGTCGCCGGCAACGGGTTGCTCGAGCAGTGGGCGTTGGAAGGGAACCCACACGTGGTCGTGACGCCGACGTGTATCGACACCGAGGAGTACGTCCCGACTCCGGCGTCTGGCACGTTGCCGGGGCGTCTGCCGGTGATCGGGTGGATGGGGACGGCAGGGAACATCAGCTACCTGAAACAGCTCCAGGACCCGTTGCGGGCGTTGGCCGCGGAACACGAATTCGAGTTCCGCGTGATCGCGACCCATCGAGGAATCCTTGACGAGTTAGATCTCCGTGGAGTTCGGTTAACGTTTCAGCCTTGGGACCCGGCGACGGAGGTCGCCGACATCCGGTCGTTCGACGTCGGCGTGATGCCGCTGACCGATGACCGTTGGAGCCGTTACAAGTGTGGGCTGAAGCTGCTTCAGTACATGGCGGTCGGGGTGCCCGGGGTGGCTTCGCCGGTGGGCGTCAACCAAGAGATCGTCACCGAGGGGTCGGACGGGTATTTGGCATCGGACGCCGAGGGGTGGCGGACGGCGTTGGGGAGGTTGCTTCGTGATCCCGACGAGCGTCGCGAGATGGGGCGCCGCGCCCGTGAGACGGTCGAAAGGCGGTACAGCGTCCATGCGAATCTCGACGCGTGGGTCGCCGCCGTCGGTGAGGCGATCGCGAGGCGTACGGGGTAACAGGGTTCGCCGATCGGTGACATCAGAGGGATCGGTGCCGGTCGAGGCGTCCTTGCCGATCACGCGTCGCTCGAGGCGGCCGATGGCGGCTCGAGGTGGTTCTTGACCTCGGAGAGGTGATAGGCGGTCGCGCACGGCCGGAACGCTTCGATTCCACTTCGATTCTTCGATTCCACCCCTGTTCGGCTTAACGGAGGGTGACGGTGAGCCAGCCGTCCTCCGCGGTGACGTGGCGGGGACGGAACTCGCGTCCGCGGAGTGCTTCGAGCGGGGAGGATTCCGCGACGACGAGGGGCGCGTCGAGGATCTTTTCGGGGAACACCTTGTCGAACAGTTGCTTGATCGTGCTGCGGAGCGCCGTTTGGGTGAAGGTAAGCGGGCCGTCGCCAGGAAAGTCGACCCGGATCTCGCGGTCACGGGTCAACGACGTCGTCTCGCCGTCGGTTTCGTCGGGACGATAGACGGCGGTGATCTCGAGCGAACGACGGAGTTCGCGGCCATCTTGTTCGAACCGGGTTCCTCGGATCCCGAGCCGGAGCGAGGCGTCGCGGGCTTCGAAGATGATCGGCCGGAGTCTCGCGAAGTCGATGACGAACGGGGGTTCCGGCTCGTCCGAATCGGCGCGATCCGGCGGGTCGATGCGGAGTGATTCGAGGAGCCGGTTGATTTGCGATTGTCGGACCGTGCGTCCGGCGAGGAACCGGGTGAGCGAGTTGTCGACGGCGGATTCGTGGATCTGGAACGCCGCGGCGCTTTCCTCGGGGATCGTCGGCGGCGGGACGGGCGAATCGAGTTGTCCGGTTCGCGAAAGGGCGGAGCGGAGTGTGAGGGCCTCGGCGGTGGAGCTCCATCGTTCACGGGGGACCGGGATATCGAGTCGCGCGAGCCAAGCCTGGGCGTCGGCGAGGGCCGGAGGTGGTCCCACGACGCCGGTTTGCTCGGCGAAGCGGTCGCCGATCCGGGTGCGCAGTTTTCGCAACGCGATCCGGTCGGCGAGCGGTTTTTGTTTCGCGGCCCGTTTCCGGGCGATCTTACGGACCAGCTTTCGCGGGTGTTCGATCGCGGTGATGTGGGTCGCGAGGGTAGCTTGCGTCACGACCGGTTCGGCTGACAATCCGTCGTCGCTGAGCCGAATCGTACGGGTCGCGGAGACTTGCCCGTCGCCGACGGTGCGGAGTCGGACGGGCCCGTTGTAGCCGGTGTTCTGGCTGTTGAATCGGGCGTCAAGACGGATCGCGAGCATCGCGGACGTCGTCGACGGGATTAACTCCGCGGTGACGTTCCCCGACAGTTGTCCGTGTCCGATCAGCCGGGTTCCGAGGATACAGTCGCGGACCGGTTCGTCTTCATTGACCTTGCGGGTAATCGCTTCCTGGACCGTCGTCGCGGACACCTGGGCGACCAGGTTGGGGTGCGAGAAACGATCGCGGTACGACATGAGTAGCTGGTCGGTTTGGCCGGTGTCTTGGAGCGCCTCGAAAATCGTCGCCAGGACGGCGAGCTCGTGAGCAGAGGGGACCTCGCTGAGCTGGTCGGTGCTTTTGGCGAGCCTATCGAGCTGACGGAGGTAGCGATCCGCCGCGCCATCCGGGTTGCCGAAGCGGGCGGCGGCCAGGAGTCGATCGAGTGCGGACCGAAGGCCGCGGAGCCGCGGCGTTTCGAGTCCGGGCCAAGTGCCGACGAGTCGTTCGCGGAGCGCGGTCGCCTCGGTGATCAGCTCGGTCGGGCTGGCGTCGCCGCCGAGGGCGTCGGCGAGCGGATCCAGCTTCAGATAGCCGAGCCAATCGTCGGCGTTATCGGCGTCGGAAGCCGACGCCAGCCATTGTCGCACGAGGTCGATCGAACCGAGGCTTCCCGCCCGCGCGGCATCGAGGTCGGGGAGGTCATCGGAACGAAACCGTTCGCGTGCGGCGTCGATCTCTGCGAGCAAGCGATCGCGGTCGGCCTCGGGGACTTGACCCGTCGCGTGACCGATCCCCGTCAGTAGCAATGCGGTGCCGAGGAAGCCTCTCAGCACGGCGCCGATCGATCCAACGATTTGTCCTGGAGGGGCTGGCTCGGACGGAGATCGCGCGAGGGATCCGTGATCGGCGCTGGCGTGATTCGTGGTCGGTCGGCGGGCGTTCAGTAGCGGGCGGGTCATCATGGGGCTTCGTCAACGCGGGGGTAGATCTCGGTTGGCCATTGTAAACCGAGCCCGGGTGCCCGATAGGCTTTCACAGTTTTGGCAGGTCGATGACGCCTTCCCACGTTTTGGGGGGCACCCGGTTGTGGGTCAGGATCGTGCTGATCAGCCGATCCTTGGGGCGGTCCCATACGGGGAGCGAATGGAGCAGTTCGTAGGCATCGTTCCAGTCGCCCCGGTTGAGGGCGTCGAGGCTTTTTTCGTAGTCGGCGACTTGGTCGTCGGTGAGCGAATGGGGTGACCCGTCGTCGGGTAACAGGAGCTGGCTGACTTCGACCGCCGCCGTCATCCCGGCGGGTCGAACGTGCGCCAGTCGCCGGAGCCGGTAGGGGAAGGCCTCGGGGCTGGCTTGGCGGAGCGACGCCGCGGTCGATTCGTCGACGATCACCTCCGCGCCGAACGCCTTGGTGATCCCTTCGAGCCGGCTGGCCAGGTTTACGACCGGACCGAACGCGGTCACTTTGACTTGGTCGACCGTCCCGATCCGACCGGCGACGGCGAGGCCGCTGGCGATCCCGATCCCGCAGCGAAACCCGGTGCGCTCCAGGTCGGCGCCGTAATCGTTGCGGATCCGGATCGCGGTTTCCGCCGCGCGGGCGGCCATGTCGTGTTGTTCCAGCGGCCACCCCCAAAAGCCCATCGCCGAGTCGCCGTGGAAGTCACCGATCACGCCGCCGGTTTCCAAGATATGACGGGTCATCACGCCGAGGGCGTCGCTAACGCGGGCCAGCAAATCGAGTAGTTGGCCGGCGTCTTGCTCCGATTGTCGGGTGAACCCGCGGAGGTCACAAAACAGTACCGAGAGGGTTGTCTCGCGAGGTGCCAAGACCTCGTCGGTTTCACGGCCGGCGAGGGCGTCCATCACGACCGGGGCGAAGAACCGACGCATCGCCGCCTGTCTCCGTTCGAGCCGTCGGCTTTGGCGGAGGTTGGCGACGGTGAGCCCGACCAGCTCGGCGAACTTGACGTCATCTTCCAAGTCATCCGGGGCGGCCTGGAGCGACATCTCGAGATCGCCGTCGGATGACGGTGGCAGCTGGCCCGTGACGTAGAGCGCCCATCCCGGGCAGGCTTCGTTGCGGAGCGGGGCGCAGAACGCCCAGTCGACGTCCTCGCTCATCGTGTAGTCTGCCCCTTCGCGTCGGCCGCCGGCCCACAGGTGCAGGATGCTTTCCTGACGCGTCACCGCCGAGCGGACGAGCCGGGCGCTGATCGAAGGCCCCGCGGCTTCGAAGCCACGGGAATCGTAGTGCAGGACACGGACCTCGTCGGGGGCGCCGAGGGCACCGTCCCGGTCGCCGAGGGCACCGTCCCCGGGGGAACCGCGGCCGGGGGATCCTCCGACACCGGATTCCCCAAACGGTGTTTCGCCGAACGCGACGATCGCGACCGCCGACGCCGCGGGGGTCGCTTGCAACAGGACGCCCGCGACCCGCACCAACAGCTCTTCGTCGCTGCCGCTTCCGGCGATCAGATCGGGAAGCCGGCTGAGCATCTCGATCCGCGACGCGGCGTCGCGGAAGTTTCGCCTGCGGAGCGCGACCGGGTCGTACGAGTGGGTCGTCACGTCGGCGCCGTGCGAATCGGAAGCCGCCGGCCGGTTCGCTAGCGTGAACGTTGTGTGCCCGATCACGAAATGGTCACCCGGGACGACCGTGAACCGCTCGGCGTTGGCCCCTTGGTGAAAGACGGGGTTCCGCGCGGTCGGGTACCGGGTGACTTCGATCCGGTCTTCGGATTGCGGGACGATGCGGACGTGCCGCCGCGAGATCATCGTGTCCCAAGGGACGTTCCAATCCGAGTCGGCTCGGCCGAGCAGGATCTCGATCCCGGAGGAGGGGTCGGGTAGTTCCCGCCGCCATCGGTCCGCGCTCGTCGGACCCTGGGCGATTAGGTCAGGCATCGGGCGATTCGTTCAGAGAGGTCGGTCGGGGAGTTGAGAGGTCGGTCGGGGAGGTGAGAGGTCGGTCGGGGAGGTGTCTGTCGGGGGCGTATTGCCGCAAGGGTACATCAACGCGGATTCCTTGGCGCCGGTGGAGGATGACGAACGAACGGCATCGACCGAACGACGCGAAGCTCATCGGGTCCCCCCTTCAACGAAGCCAGCCGACATCGCGAGGGGGCGCGAATGCGTTTTCCCGCATGTGGAACCGAGATGGCGGCGGGCAACGTCCCTTGCCCGGACAGACTTGACTAGACGCACGTTTCACGCCAGAAACCCCCAGCAGTTGAGAGTGATCACGATCGCGGCACTCAGACCCGACGCTTGAAACCTGCGGGCCAACGCCACACCGCCGCCGAACAAGGCTTCGATCTGGCCCATGAAAATCAGGTTCGGCGGCGTCCCGATCGGCGTGCTCATGCCGCCGATGCCGGCCGACGAGTACGCGATGCCCAGCAGCAGCGGAACACGCAAGTGTGGGGCGTCGGAATGGCGGAGCACGGCCAGGGCGACCGGCACCGTCATCAGCGTTGCGGCCGCATTGCTGACCCACATCGATAGCCCGTCGGTGGCCAACATCAAGGCCAAGACCAAGCGTCGACCGCTTGCCCCACCGACGAGATTGCCTATCGCGGGTTAACGGGGTAAGCAGAACCGGGCTTTCCGACCCCAGGCTGATCGGACTCATACCGTTTCCCGCAGGGTTCTAGCCGATTCGCTCCATCCGCGAGATCGTCCGCCGCACGTTCGGGCGATTTCGAGAATTTGACGTCTCAGCGGATCGACTACGAAACGACGGGCATCACGACCACGCATCCAGTGCCCTTCTGTCCAGTTCATGGCGGGGCATCGTCCGTCACCGGTCGGCGAGGAGACCGCCAACCGAGCGATTTTCGCGCGGCCCTGCGCCGAAAAACAGCTCGCCGCGTGATTTTCTCGCGGCCGCTCGCACGGCATGACGCGAGCGGTCGTCGCATGACGCGAGCGGTCGTCGCATGACGCGAGCGGTCGTCATCGGAAGGTCGGCGGGCAGTACCCCTGAACTGTGGCTGCAGGAGCGAAAGCGAGCCCCTTTCCGGAGCTCAAAAGGTTAACGCCCAGAAAGTTAAGGCGGTGCCCCCGGTTTCTGCGGTTGTCTGCCCTCCGCGGCGCAAGATGTGCTCATCCCGGGTGCCAGCTAGCAACGCGGAAAGGCAGGGTTTGGAGGGATCGCAATGGCGGAGAAGAAAAACGTTTGGGGACTGCTGAAGCAAGTGTTTAGTGATTTTGCTAGCGATGACTGTGCGGTGTTCGCGGCCGCGCTGGCGTATTACGCCACCTTTTCGCTGCCGGCGCTGCTGATCTTAATCGTTTGGGTTGCCGGCTCGATCTGGGACCCCGCTGTGGTTTCGGGACAGATCGAGGAGCAAATGTCGAAGCTGATGGGCCAGACCGGCGCCGAGCAGGTCCAGGAGATGAGCGAGCAGGACGGGGTCGGCGGTGATGGCTGGTTGACCAAGATCGTCGGGATCGTCGTGTTGATCTTCGGGGCCACTCGGATGTTCGTGCTGTTGCAGCAGGCGTTAAACAATACTTGGGGCGTGCAACCGGATCCCGACGAAGACGCCATCAAGCGGTTCTTCAGCAAACGGCTCGTCTCGCTCGGAATGATCCTCGTCATTGGCCTCCTGCTGCTGGTTTCTCTGATCCTTAGCAGCGTGGTGGTGGCCTTATCCGATACGATCAGCGAAGCCACTCCGCTGCCTGGGGGCGTGATGATGGCGGCCAATTTCGTCATCTCCGTTGCCGTGATTACGCTGCTGTTTGCCGCGATCTACAAACTACTTCCGGATGTAAAAATCTCATGGATAGATGTTTGGTTCGGGGCCTTAGTGACGTCGCTCTTGTTCACCGGCGGTAAGTTCCTGCTTGAACGGTATCTGGCCAGCCAAGATTTGGGGAGCACTTACGGCGCGGCAGGCTCGCTGGTGTTCTTGCTGGTGTGGATCTATTATTCGTCGATGATCCTGTTGCTAGGGGCCGAGATCACACAAGTGTGGGTACGCCGTTACGGGGACGGAATCGAACCGAAGCAAGGTGCCGTGGAGGGCGTCGAGCAGCCGAGGCATGCCTAGCCCTCAATCAAGCGACCCGCGATGGGGTTCTGGCTTGATTTTCTTCGCGTTGACAGCGGCAGACCGGTAGCCCCGCTTAATGTAAATGATTGATAATTTTCGGCGTCGCGAGGGTCTCGACGGGTTCGGCGTTGTGGCGGTACTGAAACATCCAGGCTTCAGCTTCGTGAGATTGCCGCGACGTCAGCATCGAAGCGGCTGGCTGATGTGATCGTGCAGCATGAACAAAAGGTCAACGTCCGGCCGATATGTCAGCAGCCTAAATACTCGCCGACGTGCACCCCGAATCACCTGAGCCGGTAGCAGCATCAACGAGTTCATATACATCCAGAATTGGGTGCGATCCGCGTAATGCGCTGCGGGAGCCATGATTCGCGAGGTTCAATGTTCGACAAGGTCGCTGACAGTCGGTTTTGATTGAAGCCATTTGGAATACACCGCGCCCCAAATGCCGCTCAACAGCAGACAGCGGAGCGTCATCGTTCGCTGTCCGCCCTCCTTGTGCCAACGCATTCCTGAGCATCACATCCGGTGCCACCCATCACATCCGGTGCCACCCATCACATCCGGTGCCACCCATCACATCCGGTGCCACCCATCACATCCGGTGCCACCCATC
>JAWLFY010000191.1:0-8549 GCA_041685355.1 Pirellulaceae bacterium
CGGTCGACAAACCGTGTACCTCTGCGGTCACTCAGGTGGGATTTGTATCTTCGGCGGGACGTCTTGGGGATTCAGCGGAACGTCTTGGGGATTCAGCGGGACGTCTTGGGGATTCAGCGGAACGTCTTGGGGATTCAGCGGTCGGTCTCGATGGGCGAGTTCTCGGTCGGTGGGGCCAAGTCAGTCGGTGGTGCCAAGTCAGTCGGTGGGGTCAAGTCAGTCGGGTGGTACTGGGGAGGGCGACCCGCCGGCGGCCGGGTCGGTGCGTTCCGAACTCAGGTAACGTCCCAACGCGGCGACGGTAAAGATTAACGGGTACAGCCGTTCGTGGTACCAAAGCTTGGCGAAGTAAAACCCGATCGGCCATGGGACCCGGTGTCGTCCCTCTTCGGCCGCCCGGAGCAAAAACTCGATGCCTCGGATTATAGCCACCTCCTCCGAGGCGTTCCCAGCGTCCGGCCCTAAGAGTGGCACGTTCCCATCGGATTCTGGAAAAAAAACGGCGGACCGTTCCGGAAACGCTTTCCCGGTCCTCTCGGCAAGGACCCCTTTCCGAGGGGGTTGGGCGGCGACCGAAGCATCCCGACGGTCCCCCCGGCGACCCCGGTTGGCGACCAACGCCTCGATCGCCAACGCCGTCTCCTCGACCGTGCTCGTCAGCCCCGCCGTGCCCGATGTTCCCGAAGCCGTGCTCGATGTTCGCGCCGTGCTGGTCAGCCCTGGCGCTCGGGCCGGTGACGCGTCGGATGTCCCGGACGCCCCCTCTGGATTCTCCTCGGCGACCCGACCGATCCCCCGATGGTGCATCCACGGCGCGACCGATCCGCCGCCGCCCCATCCGCCGTCATCGTTTTGGCTGAGGACCAAATACGCGATCCCACGCCGGTACGACGCGTCCCCCAGGCACCCGGGCCCCGCGAGCAGCACCCGTGCGGTGCCGTACACGGGATTCGACTCGTCGTCTCGGTCCTGATTCCCAAACCAAAGCGGCATCCAGGCCCCGGCTTCTTTCGCGAAGCCCGCGTCTTTCGCGAAGCCCGCGTCGGCTCCACCCGACCCTTGTTGGCGTCGCAAGAACCGCACGCCGCGGCGGATCGCCCGTCGCACCCCGCGGCGACCGGTCGGCGACGGGGGCTCCGGCCAACCGGTTGCCACCTCCAACGCCCGGATCGCGTGCGCCGTCAAGTCGTTGCTGCTGCGGTCGAACGGCAACTTCCCCCACCCGCGACAAAACGTCGGCCAACCTCCGTCCCGATTTTGCAGCTTCAATAACCAACCGACACCGTCCGACACCGCGCGATCGATCGATTCCCGCGTCGACGGTTCGACCCGCGGTCGCACGTGCCGCAGCGCCAAAATCGCGGCCGGGGTATCGTCGCCGTCAGGCACCGCCCCGCTCAAATCGGTCCATCCCCAACCGCCCGGGTCCGCACCGGTGAAGGGATGGCGAGATCGATGCTGGCACCCCAGGTGCCATCGTGCGAGCGACTCCGAGCACCATCCGCCGTCATCGTCGGGGTCGGCCGCGAGCGCCTCGATCGCCAACGACGTGACCCATGTCGCCAAGTTCGTGTCGATCGGCCAGCTGCCGTCGGCTCCGACCGAGTCCGCCAGAAAGCGAACCCCTTCGCGGGCCACGTCGACGTCGCCGCGCCCGGTGACCGCAAGACTCATCACGACGAACGACGTCAGCGGCGTCGCTTCCAAATACCCGCCGCTCTCCGGTTGCATCCGCCGCAGCACCCGCATCGTCCGGCCCACCGCCGCTTGCCGGATCCAACGCACCGGGGCGATCGCGGGCCGCCCGAGAAAATGACGGGCCTGGCCGATCGCGACCAACGCGGGAATCGCGTAACTGACCACCGGCATCCGTAGCATCCGGTACATCGACTGCGGGAACACCGCCGCCTCGAACGGCAACCGGGGCACCTCGTCCCAATCGACCAGCCCCGCGATCGCGAGGTTCGTCATGATCGGCACGACGAACGTCTTGTCGGTGCCGTAGCGACGGCGGAGCGCGTCGGTTTCTCCCGACCGTTTCAGGTATCCCCGCAACCGCTCGGTCGCCGTTTCGCCCAGCCCCTCGCCGACCGCCCGGACCGACAACGCGGACGCCGCCAGCGCCAAGTAACTCGTCGCTACGTTCGAATGACTCCGATCGGTATCCCCAAAACCTCCGTCCGCGTTCTGGGCGTCGCGGAGATATCCGATTCCTCGCGTGATCAACTCGATCTTGTCGTCGGTATTGGCGGCGGTAGCGTTGACCCCGGAAGCGTCCCGCTCGCCCGCCGCATCCCGATCCGACGCGTGCAGCACGACCGCCGCCAACGCGCTGACCGCCGTCGCGGTGCTCAGCGCCGACGGGGCGAGTTCCCCGACCCAGTGCCCGTCGGGGACCCGCTCGTCGAGCAATTCCTGCCGCATCCGGTTCAGGCTCTCGCGGACGCGACGGCGGAGCGATTCGTGAGGCGGTCGCGTCATCCGCGATCGTTCCTGGTCATTCATGGTCCGTCACACTCTCCAGCGCTGGCTGAACGGAACGCCGCGAGCCCGATGAAATGAAATCGACTGCTCTCGGCGGCGGATGGATCCCCACGATCAACCGATGGCTCCTGGAAGAACCCAGTCAGGTTATACTCCGAGACCGGTGGCGAACGCTCCCCGCCGTCCTTCCCCCGCGGATCCCCCACACGATCGCGGGCAAATTCCCCATCCCGCCGCGAACCGAGGTGCTTTGTGAAACGTCGTCAATTCCTTGCCCTTTCCTCCGCCGGCGCCGTCGCGGCCGCCGGGCATGGCCTTTCGCCGCGGACCGCGACGGGACGCGAGCCGATCCGCCGAAACGGTCCGCCCCGCTTTCAAGTCGGTTTGGCCGCCTATTCGCTCCGCGATTACTTCTCGTACATGAAGGGCAAGGAAAAGACGCCCGCGAGCGACGGCGCCCCGATCGACATGTTCGGCTTCCTCGATTACTGCGTCGAACAAGGCTTCGACTCGGCCGAACCGACCAGCTACTTCTTTCCCCCGGACGCCGACGAGAATCACTTTCGCGAGCTGAAGCGGGCGGCGTTCGTCCGCGGCGTCA
Organism: Pirellulaceae bacterium; assembly: GCA_041685355.1. Lineage (GTDB taxonomy): Bacteria > Planctomycetota > Planctomycetia > Pirellulales > Pirellulaceae > JAWLFY01. The sequence goes on from JAWLFY010000191.1 coordinate 3,086, forward strand.
CGATCGCGGGGACGGCGATCGGGAACAGCTTTACCGTCGGCCGCGGCCCGAAGCTCGACGCCGAAATCGAAGACGCCAAGCGATGGATCGACCGCGCCGTGTGGATGGGCGCCCCCCACATCCGCTTCTTCGCCGGCACCGCCGCCCAACTGGCCCAAAGCCCCGACCGGATCGACGAAGCGATCGAAGCGATCGAGAACTGTGCCGAGTACGCCGCCGAGCGAGGCGTCTTCATTGGCATCGAAAACCACGGCCGACTGAACTCCGATCAGATGCTCCGAATCATGGATCGGGTCCAGAACCGATGGGTTGGGATCAACCTCGACTCGGGGAACTTCCACTCGGACGATCCCTACCGTGATCTGGAACGGTGCGTCCCCTACGCCGTCAACGTGCAAGTGAAGGTCAACATGCGGACGCCCGAGGGCAAAGAGGAGCCGGCCGACTTGCCCCGCATCGCGCGAATCCTCAAGTCCGCGGGTTATCAAGGCCACGTCATCCTGGAGTACGAAGACAAGAACCCCTACGAACGAATCCCCCAAGCCCACGCCGCCCTCCGAAAAGCCCTCGGATCCGCTTAAGGGGACGTGTCGTCAGAGGACGGGCGGGGAATAGGAAGGTGTTTTGAAACGCGAGCCGGCGGCGCCAGCCGCGGGCGTCGAAGCGGAAAGTCGTGCGGGCCGCGGGCCCGCGGCCCATGCCCTTCCTTTGTCGCGGAACGGCGCAAGCAGGCCGGTTCCGCCATGCCGCCACGCCGTGAACGAGCCCGCGAAGAACGAGCCCGCGAAGAACGATCCCGCGAAGAACGATCCCTCGAAACACCGGGCGGCTTGCGCCGCTCCGGTGCAGCGTGGGTGCGATGACCAGCGGATCGCCGGTGCTCAGATTTCCCAGCCTTCGCGGTAATCGCGGTGGACGAAGTCGTTGACTTCCTTCACGTTCTTGCTGGTCAACGATTTCGCGTCCCATTCGATCCGTTGATCTTCGCCGGCGCGGAGCGCCAGGTTGCCGACCAGGATCGTTTCGGTGAGCCGTCCGGCGTAATCGAAGTTCGACATCGTGCCGGGCTCGTATTCGCCTTTGATGGTGCTGACGAATTCCCACTTCTGCCGTTCGTCGTTCTTCCCCTTGAACGGGATGCGGGGAAGCGAGCGTTCCGGCTTCTGGTAGTCCTGAAAGTCTGCTTCGGGAAGCAGCGAGTACCTCGCGCCGTAATCGTCGGGGGAGAAAACCAGTCCCTTGCTGCCGACGACGACGGCACCGCTGGTGAGCTTTCCGCCGGACCGCTGTGCGGCGACTCGCTTTTGGAACCCTTCGGGGAGTTGACTGATCAGGTCTTCCGGCGGCAGTTCGCCCCCGTCGTACCAGTAGAACTTGCACGGCGGCAGACCATCGCGTTCGGGGAATTCGAACATGATCGCCGAGCTCGCGGGGTAGGTTTCGCCCTGGTAGATCCCCGGGTTTTTGATCGCGGTCACCGCGACCGGGTCCCACAGCTTGAGCGCCATCACGGGCATGTTGGTCGTGTGGCACGCCATGTCGCCAAGAGCGCCCGTGCCGAAATCGACCCATCCACGCCACTTGAACGCGTGATAGGTGTTTTCCTTGTACGGCCGCATCGGCGCGGGCCCGATCCAAGCGTCCCAGTTGAGGCTGTCGGGGACCGGGTCTTCGCCGGCGGGCCGGCCTTCCCCTTGCGGCCAGATCGGCCGGTTCGTCCAGACGTGCACTTCGCTGACGTCCCCGACCGCACCGCTTCGGATCACCTCGACCGCTTCGCGAAGCCCGTCTTCGGACGTCCCCTGGTTGCCCATCTGGGTCACCACGCCGGTTTCCTTGGCGACCTCCTGCATCATCCGGGCTTCGCGGATCGACCACGTCAACGGCTTTTGACAGTAGATGTGTTTGCCCATCCGCATCGCGCGGATCGCGGCGGCGGCGTGGGTGTGATCCGGGGTGCTGACGGTGACGATGTCGACCTTGTCGCCCATCTGGTCGAGCAATTCGCGGAAGTCGTCGAACTTCTTCGCGTCGGGAAACTCGAGGGCTTTCTTCCCGAGCGTCCGCCGGTCGACGTCACACAGGGCGGCGATCGCCACCCCTTGATCGGCGATGTGGCTCGTGTCGCTGCTCCCTTTGCCGCCGACGCCGATGCATCCGGCCGAAAGGCCCTGCAGCGGCGATTGCGCCCGGGCTTCGGTGGCGGTGCCGGCCCAGTAGCCGACTCCGGCGGTCAGCGCCGCGGATTGGCCGATAAACCGGCGGCGGCCGATGACTTGACGGCGTTGGTTCGTTGGCTTGCTCATCGCAGTTCCTCGAGTCGAATAGGGGGTTGGCGTTTTGGCGGGATTTCGGAGCCCGGTCGACCGGCCGCGAACGGACGGATCGGCGCCGTAACACAATACCAACCGCGGACTTGCCGTACAACAATCGGCCGGCGGTTCGTTGTCAGCCGTGACCGAAATCTCTAGGCTTAACCGGAGGGTGGTGTCCGATCGAGCCCGTTGCGATCGGCCCACGCGCACTTCCATTCGTCCGTCCGAAGCCGATCCGAACCATGCCGACCCCGTCCGAATCGCCGAGTTTGCCTGAATCGTTCGTCCAATCTTTCACCCAAAGTGAATCGCTCGCTGCCGCCTCCTCTTGCGCCCCTGTCGAGGGGTGCAGATCGCGCGACGTTCCGCGGGAAGACTTCCGGCGCCGAGACTTCCGGCGCCGAGACGTCCGGCAACAGAACGTCCGGCAACAGAACGTCCGGCGGACCGTCGCGGCGCCCGTCGTGTGGGTCGCCTCGTTATTGATCGCGGTGATCGTGTTGTCGCCGGGGTGCCGTCAACGGGCCGACGTGGAAGCTGGCCCCGATGCGGCGGGAGACCGCGAAGCCGCCGGGGAATCGGCGGATGTCGCGACGTCGCCGGGGGACGCCGCGGGGGAAACCGGATCGACGGCGACCACGCCGCCGGTGGAGGAACCGACGCCGACGGACGACCCCGAGGCGGTCGCGACGCTCGAGTCGGGCGGGGCTTCGCTGGAACGCGACGCGTCCGGAACGGTCGTGAAGATCTCGGTCCCCGGCAACGACAACACGCCCGAAATGATGGCGGCGCTCGAGGGCGTTCCCAACGTCACCGAAGCGGTGTTCACCGGGCGGCGGATGACCGACGACGGGATGCAGGCGCTCACGAATCTGTCGCAGCTCCAGCGGCTCGACCTGACCGATTCGGGGATCACCGACAAGACGCTCGCGTGGGTCGGCGAATTGCCCGAATTGCAGGTGTTGCGGCTCCGCCGGACCGGAGTCACCGACGAGGGACTCCGGCAATTAACCGGACTTTCGAAACTCCGTGCGATCGATTTGCGGAACACGAACATCGGGAACGAGGGGATGACCCCGCTCGCCGAGTTGACCCGATTGGCCGATGTCCAGGTCGAGAAATCGAACGTCTCGGATGAGGGAATCAAGAAGCTCGCGGATCTGAATTTGACGTCATTCAACGGGAACTACTGCACCGCGATCAGCGATGAAGGCTTGAAGGTGCTCGGCGGGATCACATCGCTGCGAAACTTACAGCTCGACTACACGCGGATTTCCGACGAAGGGATGCCGGCGGTCGCGAACCTGAAGGACTTGCAGCTGTTTCGCAGCCGCGGCAACTTCGTCACCGGCGAAGGGCTTCAGCACCTCGAAGGATTGACCAAGCTGGCCCGTTTGGAGTTCCGCGACTCGGCGATCGACGACGCGGGCTTGGAAGTGGTGTGCGGGCTTCCCAACGTCACGCACTTGGACTTGGCCGAGTGCAAACTGCCGTCACCGGAAGGGCTCGCGAAGATCGGCCAGCTGACGGGGCTGACGTATCTCGGCTTGACCGAGACGAAGCTCGACGACGAGGCGTTCGGGGCGATGGACGGGTTGGTCGAGTTGCGTCAGCTCGACGCGAGTGGGACTTCGATCGGGGACGATTCGCTCGACGTGTTGCTCGCGATGAAGGAGTTGCAGTCGCTCGACGTCTCCGGGACCTACCTGACCGACGACAGTTTTCGCGAGCTCGGGAAACTCCCGAACTTGAAGTCGCTCAAGGCGGCGAACACGGAGATCGGATACGAGGTGATCGACGAGTTGGCCGATTCACGGCCGGATTTGGAAGTCCTTGATTACTGAGTCGGGCCGGAATCGTTTTCGCGACGGCGGTGACGGGTTCGCCGGCGGGCCCGCATTCGTGAATTTGCCCGAGCGGCTGTTCCCGGGAAGGCAACAAGGACGCTGATGTTCGGATTGCGTCGAAAGTCGAAGCCGACGTCGATCGATTGGGGGGCCCTGCTGTCGTTGTTGGAAGACGATGATCGCCGCGCCGCGGTCGAGCGGACGATGCCCCCCGACGGCCGCGAAAGCTTTCTCGGGGCGCTCCGCCGTGTCGCGCCGGATGTCGCCGAAGAGGTGTTGGCTTCGGGGCGTCAGATGCACACGGCGGTGCAGCTGGTCGAACGTCCCACCGTCGCCGTCGCGGGGATGCTCAACAGCGGCAAGACGAGCCTCGTTTCGACGTTTCTCAGCGAAGCGGGGCGAAGACGGTGCCTCCGTGGGGCGAACGACCGCGAAGGGACGCACCGTTTCGTGCTGTGGTTGCCGAGCGACTGGAAACGCGACATCGAGTTATGGGGGCTGTTGCTAAGCCGGATCGGCGACGCGCTCGGACACGCCCCGGAGATGCTGGCCGAAGATCCCGAAACGGCGCACGGCCAATACAACAACCGCGGCGGCGACGAAGGGACGCTCGGGGTACCGCTGGTCGCGACCGACCCGGGTCTCGACGCCGCCGGGATCGGGCTGCTCGATTGCCCCGACATCGTTTCGGACGCCGAACTCGGTTTGGGGTCGCCCGAAACGCGGCGGCGGATGCTCGGCAAGGCGGCGACGCTCTGCTCCGCGTTTCTCGTCGTCACCGCGGCCGAATCGTCACGCGATACGACGCTCGCGGAGTTGCTGCGGATCGCGTCCGACTTGATGCCCGGCGTCCCGCGGTTGCTCGCGGTGAACAAGGTGCGGCCGCAGCAATCTCCCGAGCAGGTGTTCGAGACGTTCGGACCGCTGGCGAAGAATCACGGCATCGAAACGACTTTCGCCGCGTACGACTACGACGTCCCTGCCAGCCGGCCTTTCATCCCGAATTCGGACGCGTCGTCTGCCGGACCGAACGTCGACGCCTCCCCCGCGAGCGACGATCGACCGGGCCACGAGCCGATGCCGGTGTTCTTCTCGGTGCGGTCTGACCCCGGACAGAATCCGCCCGCGGCGATCGGGGCCGACCGGTTGCTCGCGGCGCTGCCGAGTCAGCTCGATCGCGGGCATTTGTTCGAGCGGTTCCGGTTAGCGCTCGAGTCGAGTCTTCGGACGGCGGTGTGGGAGCATGGCCTTGGGGCGATCGAACGCGACGCCGAGCGTTCGCGACAGCAGACCGCCGCGGCG
>JAWLFY010000045.1:0-32688 GCA_041685355.1 Pirellulaceae bacterium
GTTGCCGTAGTGGGCTTGGACACGCGGGTCTTGCAAGAACTGTCGAAACTCCGCCACCGTGACTTCCCGTTGTCCGATCGCGTACGGGACCATCCCGACAATGAAGACGCCCTTCTCCGACGTGGTCCTGTCGCGTTCGAAGTTATGCGTCGCGACCCATACCCGGTTTGGCGGGTCGAGCTGAACCATCGCGGGCACTGGGGTTTCTTCGCCGGACGTCGGCGACACGTCACCGTCGGCCACCGTGGAGGACGGCTGCGGCAGCCAACGGGTTTGCAGCCAACCGGCGGCGGCCGACACCCCCGGGTCACGATGTTCGGCCCAATCGCGGAGCCGGGTTTCGAGGTATCGCCGGTCGTCGTCGGACAGTAGGTCGGCGGGCCGAAGACCGATCGCGGAGAGGAGAGCGAACGCGTGGTCGGGGGTTTGGAAGTTGCGAAGCCGTTGCACCAATTGGGAGGGTGCGAGCCGTGCCGCGGCGACCGCGGAGATCGCCTCGTCGCGTGCCGCGGCGCCATGACCCGCGTCGAGCAACGATTCGAGCAAATCCGGCTCGCCGAGCAACGTTGCGGCGATCGCCAACTTTGCGAGCGTGGCGGGTGTCGTGACCAATTCGTCCCAGTCGATGGGGCGGTGCCACGCCGACGCGACGCGGTCGCCGTCCGCTTCGACCACCGACGGTACGAAGCCGTCACGGCGGAGTCTCGCGGCCGATCGGCGATGGGTGACGCGGTCATCGGTGACGAGTTCGCCTCGTCGATCGGGGTGGCCGGTCCAGGCGGCCAAGCAGTAATGCGTCCAGCCGCCGCTTGAGAGCAGTTCGTCGAATGACGGGTGCCGGCGGATCGCGTCGAAGCGTGGGTCGGCACGAAATTCGCGAATCGCATACGGACGCCGGGCTGCGGGCATCTGCATGATGACACGGCCGAGCTGATCGACTGCCCGCCCGGCCGGTTCGTCCGATACGAAGGCCAACAACGCTCGCGAAAGGAGATAGGGGATGTCGGCGTCGTCCGACCGCGCCAGGTGCTCACGTAAGAACGTCTCGACCTCCGCCGTCGGCGCATTCGGGCCGGCGTCTGCCGCGGCGGCCATGCGGTCGGCTTTCCATCCTTCGCGGGTCGCGGGGCGGACATAGGACGCGACTTCGCGCTCGAACCGTTCCGCCGCCTCTTCGAGCTTCCCCTGGTGCAGCAACGCGATCGCCTGCAGGTGGTGGAGACGTCGGGTGTCGGCCCCTTCCAAATCGTCCGGCCGCATCGCGAGTAGCCGGTCCCACTGTCGTGCCACGGCGAGCATCTCCGCCTCAAGCCGCTCCGCCGCATAGCCACCCGCCGAGCGACGTCGGTCTCGCCGCGCCCAAACGAAGTGATGGTCGATCAATTCGCTTTGTCGGCTATGCGAAAGCGGCATCAGTCGCACGTCCGCCGGCGTCGCCCCCGGGTAGTAATTACCGAAGCTTCCCCAATACGTATCGGCGGTTGTTGCGTCCCGATCCTGTTCCCGCCCCGGGTCCTCGACCCATAACACGGCCGACTCGATGTGGTCCCAATCGACACGTCCGACGGCCCAGCGACCGATCGAATGGCCTTGAAGTTCCCGGGACTGTTCGTCCCCAAACACCGACGCCACGTCGCGGTACATCCGCAGGCGGACATCGAGTTGTGAAGCGTCATGCGACGTCTGGGAATCATCGCGCGGTCGGCTACCGATCAGGAACCAGCCGGGATCTTCGGCGTGCGACTCGAACGAGACGTCTTCCAGTCGCCATCCCGCCTCGGTCGCCTGGCGAGCTTCCGTCTGCAAACTCTTGGTCGACGCGAACGGACCCAGCCTGGTCCCGAGCTGGCCGTCGCGGACCCACACCGCGCTGACGGTGGCGTCGACCGTGTCGCCTCGGTCACGCCAACTGAGTCGTCGATACCCGTGACCGTCCAGCGTTGCGGCGAGTTCGTTAGCATCCGCCCGCGGCATCCCGGGGACCATCACGACCTCCGCGTCCGCCCATCCGTCGAATTCATCGATCGACCGTCGGGTTTCCTCGGACAGCGGTGCTGCTTCGACCGGCGGCGTCCGGGTCAGACGCTGAAAGCGGTCACGGATTTCGGTCACCAAACGCAGGCCGTCGCCGACGGTCGTCGGATCCATCACCCGCCGCAATTCGTCCGGTTCGACCGCCGTCACGATCTCGACCCAACGCCGGGCATCGTCGGCGGGTGCGACTCGGCCGATCAACGTGACCAACTGGGCCCGTTCGAAATCTCCCCGCCGTCGCTTCAGTGCGGCAAGTGCGGCCGGGACGAGCGGTTCGCCGAGCGGTGTCAGGCGGTCGATCCACGGTTCGAGTTCTCGCGGCGGGACGTCGACGAGGGCTTCCAGGATTCCCGTCGCGTGGGTCTCGAAGCGTGGATCCTGCGGCGACGCCAAATGCCCCAGCAACCCTGCCGCGACGAGTCGTCGACGAGGTCCCGAGGCCGCCAACTCGTTCCACAGTTCCGGCCAATCGCGTTCGGGCAACCGGCCCAACAGTCGGGCCACCGCGGGGATTTGATGCGGCCCCACGGTCTCCAGCGAATCGAGCGTGTCGTCCAGCCACTCCGGGTGTTGTGGCAACAACGCCCAGCGAAAATTCTCCGGCAACTCGCCGAGGTCGCCCGATCCGACAGGAAGCAGCGACGCCAGCGAAGTGACTCGCTCGGCCCGCCGGATCAACCCCGGCAACTCCTCCACATCGGCGGCCCGGATCGCCTCGCGGATCCCCTCGACCCTTTGACGTTCGACGGCCAGCCGCAACCCGATGCCCAACACCCCGGCGGTGGCGGCCCAAAGCAGCGTCAAACGGAACACCCGGCGACCGCTTCGTCCGACGTATTCCCGTTCGGCATCCGACCACCGTGACGAATCGGTCCCGAACCGCCATCCCAGCCAAGACAGCGGGCTCCCTAACAATCGTCGGTTGCGGCTGACCGACCAAGCGGACGCGGCCCGACGGAGCGCCACCCGTCGACGCCCGCGGCGTGTCGACGCGTCTTGCAACTCGATCCACGCGCGGACGGTCGGCACCAGATAGTCGTGCGTCAGCTGGTACCGAGGTTCGCCCGTTCCCCGCGACGACTCGTCCCCCGCGGCGGGCGTGATCAGCCGCAGTTCCGAATCCAACAATCGCAGCACCTGTTCGAGCGATTCGCGTTGATCGGCCGCATCGCACCGCTGGGCCAACTCGCCGAGCGTCATCACCCGTTCGCGAATCGACACCGACTCGGCTGGCAACAACGCGTCGAGCACGCGGCGGACAAGTTCGCCGTGTCGTCGAAACAGCGGATGCGTCTGGGCACCCCCCAACCGCTGTTGCAAAAACGTGACGCCGAGCCCGTCGAGCCCACCGACTTGCCGGAGCGTCGCCGGCGTCCATGGCATCCCCTTCAACATGTCGGTCAACATCGCCAAGCGAACCGGGACGACCTGGTCGTCCTCGGCCAACCCGTCGACCGCTTGGCGGATGAAGCGTCGGGCATCGTCGTCGGGGCCGGCCGCGTCGATCATCTGCAACGCGACCCCGAACCCGGTCAACACACGCCGCGCGTGCTCTTTCCCGAACCGCTCGATCGTCGCGAAGTTCCCGTCCTGGCGGAGCGGTTCCTCCAGTTCCCCCATGAACCGCGCGACCGGCATCAAGAAGTCGTCGCGAGCGATCAGTAACGCTTGGGTCGTCGCGCCGTCGCATTGCCGGAGCGTCTCCACCAGCCAATCCCGATCGGGTCCCGAGCGGTGCAGGAAGCTTTCGAACTGGTCCAACACGATCAGCAGTTTCGCTCCGCCGGGGGCCCGCTCGCGAAATCGCAATAGCATCGTCGCCGGGTCATCCGATCGCTCCCCACCGTCGATCCGCCGCAGCGCGTCGGCCATCCGTTCCCGGAGCCGTTCCGGACGGGCCTCCAACGTCACCACGTCGACCCGCGGCTCGAGCAGTGGCAACACCCCGGCGCGGACCAACGACGACTTCCCGCTGCCGCTGGGACCCATCAACAGCCCGACGCGAAATCCGCGTTCCGGATCATTCGTCTCGACATGTTCCTTCCAGAACCGGACGCATTCGGGAATCCCATCGCGGTCGACCGGCCCGGGCAACATTTGCAGGAAGAAGTTCGAATCGCCGGGCCCGTACGAGCGCAGCCCGCGTGGGATCATCCCGGCCAGTGGTGCCGACGGGCCGGAACGGTGGGATCCCTCCGCCCCGTGCGGATCGCGATGAAAACCGCTGCCGGAAAGCTTCGACCCGGCGGCCGACCCGGACCCGTCGGTGGGGAGAGCTCCCGAAGCGATTCCCTGGCGATCGGACTCCGCGGGGGCTGCCAGCCAAGCCCGCAAGTCTTCGGCCAGATCTTCCGCGGTGGTGTGCCGGTCGGAGACCCGCTTGCTGAGCGTCTTCAGACAGATCCGCTCGAGTTCGCGGGGGATGTCGCGGCGGAGTTGCCGCGGCGGCCGGACCTCGACCCCGCGGATCTGCTCGAGCAGTTCCGCCATCGATCCGGCCGCGAACGGGACGCTGCCGGTCAGCCACCGGTAGAGGACGACGCCGAGGCTATAGATGTCGGCCCGACCGTCGACCCGATGGCTCTCCCCACGCGCCTGTTCCGGGCTCATGTACGCCGGCGTGCCGACCACCCCCACCCGCTCGTCGGCGACCCAGCCGCCGATCGCCAAGCCGAAGTCGACGACGATCGGATGTCCCTCTTCCGCGATCAGCACGTTGCTCGGTTTCAGGTCGCGATGGACGACCCGGCGGCGATGGGCATAAGCCATCGCCGACGCGACCGTCGCGATCGTCTTGGCCGCCAACTCGTAGTCGTGAGGATGCGTTTTGATGAGGTCCGACAACGGTTGGCCGCTGACGAATTTCGAGACCACGTAGAACTCGCCGTCGTCCGATTCGCCGACGTCGAACACCGGCACGATCCCGGGATGATCCAGATGAGCCAGCAGTTTCGCCTCGTTCAGAAACCACTCGCGATAGACCGGTAACCGTCGCTGCGGCTTGGCCACCTTGATCGCCACGTCCCGGTGCAACCGCGTGTCCCAACCGCGATAGACGATCCCGTAGCCCCCCTCGCCGAGCACGCCCAACACTTCGAATCGCCCGAACACGCTCGGCGTCGGCCGGGTCGCCCCCGCGTCGACCGAAAAACTCTCCCCCTCGCGCGCGGTCGGCTGCGCAGCGGTTCGCGACGTGTCCTCATCTCGCTTTGCGGCGGGATCCCCACGCGGTTCGTCGTTCTGGGCTTCGCTGGGCATGGCGGTATCCCCGGACCAAGCCGGGAGAGGAGGTTTCGCCCCGTCGAGAGGTGGTCGAGCACGGGGTGACGCACGATCAGATTCGATTCCGCCAATTTAACCGGAACGATTTGCGGCGGGGGGGCTGCCTACGCATACTGGGAGGGCATTTCTCGATCGGGGAGTGGGAAGGCATCTTTGCTGGGGGGGGCGTGCCCGAGACCGTTTCGGTGCTCGGGGTCCGGCCCTGCCGAGGCCAACCCTCAATCCTCGATCCCCCGTTCGTTTCCCCCTTTCGGAGTCTGCAACGTATGACCCGTCCTCTCACTTTCCCGGCCCTCGTCGTTGGCCTCGCCGTCTCGCAAGTCGCGGTGACCTTCGGGCCGACCCCCCTCGTTCGTCCCGTCGCCGGCGACGAGCCGATCCGCGAGACCGCGACCGTCACGCCGACTGTTCGCGTCGTTTGTTGCGGCGGTGACGAAGCCGACGCGGAGCCCGAACAAGGCGACCAGACCCTCGTCGTCCAAAACGATCCGTCCGAGCCTTCCGCGAACAAGTCCGGTGGACCACCGGTTGACCTCACACGCACCGTCGCGAACCGCAATCGGAAAGCTGGAGGACCCGACACCGAAAGGAAATGGCATGTGTGGGTGACGACGCGAAAGGACGAGCCCGCCCCCGATCGTTTCGAGAAAATCGTCGTCCATGTCGAGCCCTACTCGCGTGGTGACTGCGGCGAGGGGTCAGAGGGAAATCGGCAGTGTGCGACGGCAACGATCTGGCTCTACAAAGCGATTACCGAGGCGGAGAACGCACCGTACACGCTCACGCTGGAAGAACGTTATCGGGAGATCCCTCTCAGCGTCGTCAAAACCACCGGTCCCACTCGCGGTCTCGCCTTTCGGGCGGACGAGCCTCGAACGAAGGCGAACGGGACAACGTGCGAAGGGGAGACTCGTACCTTCCTGATCACCGGGGCGCGTAAGGGAAATGGCAACAGCCGCAATCACCGGAACCTCCGCGTCACGACATTCGTGAAATCAAGTGGCTCGCCGAAAGCCGCTTCGGCTGGCGACCCGAAGAACACGGCGACGACCGAATGCATCGATTACGTCGACGACGCCTACTACGACGAAGAGTATTACGAAGACGATTACATGGGCGAAACTGACTACGTCTACGAGGAGCCTCCCGTAGACGATTCACCCTATGAGGAACAGCCATACGACTACGAGGAATGAGTGCACACCCGCGGAAGACCGGGGCGCGAAGCCGTTCTCTGCGATCCCTCCGGGATCAGCGCGCGTGTTAGGACGCGAGGTCCTGACGACCGAGCTACGACCGAACTAGGGCCGGCTGCGGCCGGCGTCGATGATCTCGGCGAGTCGCGTTCGCATTCGCTCGGCGACCTTGGGGTGCCGGTCGGCGACATCGGTCCGCTCGGCGGGATCGTCCGCCAAGTTGAACAGTTGGTATTTCGGCACCGGTTCGTTGACCAAGCGAAGGTCGCGGTTTCGGGTCCGCTTCGAGTCGTGACGTTGGAGCTTCCAATCGCCGACGCGGAACCCGTAGTTCCCCGCCTTACCGTTGTCCTGCTGGACCAAGTGTTCTCGGCCCTCGGCGTCGGGCACTCCGAGCAGCGCGTCGAGGACGTTGAAGCTGTCGAGGCAGGCGTCGTCGGGCATCTCGACCCCCGCCATCGCGGCGAGGCTGGCCGCCAGGTCGATCGTACAGACGACCTCATCCGACGTCCCCGCGGGAATCTTGCCGGGCCAGCGGGTGATGAACGGCGTCCTGGTGCCCGCTTCGTACACGTTGTATTTGCCGCCTCGGTACGGCCCGGCCGGACGATGCTCGCCGAGCTTTTCGATCGCGTCGTCCTTGTACCCGTCGTCCAGCACCGGCCCGTTGTCGCTGCACAACACGACCAGGGTGTTGTCCGAAAGCCCAAACCGGTCGAGCGTTCGGGTCAGTTCGCCGACGCACCAATCGAGTTCCAAGATCGCGTCCCCTCGCGGACCCAGCGTCGACTTTCCCTGAAACCGCTCGTGGACGATCCGGGGGACGTGAACGTGGTGCGACGAAAAGAACAGAAAGAAAGGTTCGTCACGGTTCGATTCGATCCATTCGGCCGAGCGATCGACCCACTCGTCCGAAAGGTTCTCGTCAAGAAACCGTGCGTCGTGACCGCCGGTGTAAAACCCGATCCGACTGATCCCGTTGTGGATCGTCGCGTTGTGCCCGTGCGACCAATCCATCTTCAGCGTGTCCCGGTGGGTGATCCCCGTCGGATGGTCGTCGCTCGGTTTCCGGTTCCCGACCCACAGCGGGTCGGCGGGATCGAGATCCTTGACCCGATGGTCTTCGACGTACACCTGGGGCACGCGGTCGTTCGTCGTCGGCAACAGATAGCAGTGGTCGAACCCGATCTCCAACGGCCCCGGTTTCAGCTCCCCGTTCCAATCGGGCCCGCCCGGCCCGCCGAGCCCCAAATGCCACTTCCCGATCACGGCGGTCCGATACCCGGCCTGTTTTAGTAACGACGGCAACGTCGTCGTCCCGGGTTGGATCAACGCGGGGCTGTTCGGGGGCGCGATCCCCGTTCCCGGATGACGGAACGCGTAGGTCCCCGTCAGCAGCGAATAGCGGGTCGGGGTACACGTCGACGCCGAACAATAGCCGCTGGTGAAACGCGTCCCCTCCGCCGCCAATCGGTCGATGTTCGGCGTCGAAACCTCGGTCGCCCCGTAACACGAAACGTCGCCATACCCCAGATCGTCCGCCAAGATCACGACGACGTTCGGGAGTTTGTCCGCGGCCGCGGCGGGGAGCAAGAGGAGAAAGCTGGCGAGGAGGACGAGGAGCGGCGTCGTACGTCGGGACATGGTTCGTTGTGGGGAGGCGGGGGAAGTTGGGAGTGGACAGTGGACAGTGGACAGCGGGGAGTGGGGAGTGGGGAGTGGAGAGCGCAAACGCGGCAGTATAGCTCTCGGGTGGCGCGGTCGCTCGGCAACGGTCGGGAAATGTCTGACGCACACTTTTGTCGCCCTCACCTGTCTCTTCTCCCCCGCTATCCGATGTGTGGCGGGACAGAGGAGGCAGCAGACAGTGATTCCCCAAGCGTTGCGAACTTCCAAATGCCGGGTCCAACACAACGCCCTACGACCCAAGGGCAGAGGCCGCCACCCCCAAGCTCGGCTGCTTAGGCCGGAGGCCGAGACAACCTTTGCCGGCGGCGTCAGCCGCCGGTATCGAGCCACCATTTCCCCCAAGGCCGGAGGCCGACACAACTCCGATGAATCGGGACCGACACAACTCCGATGAATCGGGACCGACACAACTCCGATGAATCGGGATTTGGAATCGGATACTCTGGGCTCTGTCTCGAAAGGGATCATGGTCCCCTTTTGCTCCGCAAAAGTTCCCGAATACGTTGTTTTCGCGGAGTGAAAGACGAGATATTGAGACAGAGTCTAGATCCGCTGTTTCGGCCAGCGATCGTCGCGATCCGAAGCTGGCAACTCCCCCAAACTCCCCGATCCGTCATGCGTCCGAAGCACCGTTTTTGTCTTGCCGGGCCGTTCGCTTCGGTCTTCCTCTTCGCGATCACCGTTCCCGCGGCCGAGCGTCCGAACGTGTTGTGGATCGTCGCCGAAGACACGTCTCCGTGGATGGGGTGTTACGGGGACCCGATCAACGCGGAGGCGACTCCGCACGTCGATTCGATGGCCGAGCGAGGCGTCCGATTCGCCCGCGCGTTCGTCCCCGCGCCGGTTTGCTCGCCGTGCCGTTCCGCGATGATGGTCGGCCAAAACCAAATCCGATTCGGCGGTCATGAACACCGATCGTCCCGGGGTCCGGTCGAGATCGCACTGCCCGAAGGCGTGCGGCTGTTGCCACGGTTGCTGAAGGAGAACGGTTACTACACGTTCAACCTTGGCAAGACCGATTACAACTTCGTGTTCGACGAGTCGGCGACTTACTCGATGTCGGCAAACCGCCGCATGCCGGTGCCGTGGGAGACGATTCGAGACAACCAGCCGTTCTTCGGACAAATCCAGACGGGCGGGGGGAAAAACAACACGACCCGATTCCCGGAGACGCGGAAGGTCGACCCGGCCTCGGTGACGGTGCCCGCGGATTACCCTTCAAACGACCTGTACCGTTCGATCGTCGCGCAGCACTACGACGCGATCCGAATGGACGACGACGCGATCGGCGAGTTGTTTCGGGGGCTGGAGGAGTCCGGGTTGGCGGACAACACGATCGTGGTCTATTTCTCGGACCACGGCGCGCCCCATTTGGTGCGGCACAAACAGATGGTGACCGAGGGAGGGCTGCACGTCCCGTTCATCATCTCGGGGCCCCGTCATTTGGTTCCCGGTCGCCAAGTCCGCGACGACTTGGTGAATCTGCTCGACCTTTCCGCGACAACGCTCGCGTGGGCCGGGGTGCCGATCCCCGATTGGTACGAAGGTCAAGACTTGTTCGGGACGATCGTCAAGCCGCGGGTGTTCGTCGCCGCGGCCAAAGACCGGATGGACCACACCATCGACCGGGTGCGATCGATCCGTTCCGACCAATTTCGATACACGCGAAACTTCAAGCTCGACCGGATCCTGCTGCAGCCACAATACCGCGACCCTCGCGATTACGTCCGCCACCTACGGGAGCGGTACGCCGACGGGACGCTCGCCCCCGAGCATGCCGAAATCTATTTCGGCGAGCGGCCCGCGGAAGAGCTGTATGACGTCGTCGCCGACCCGCACCAAATGAATAACTTGGCGGACGATCCCGAGCATGCCGAAGAGTTGCGTTGGCACCGGGAGCGTTTGGACCGTTGGCTGGCCGAAGGGGATCTGGGGGCACAGTCGGAGCCCGACGCGGAGTTGGCGTTTCAAGGCGAGGGCCAAAAGTGGGGCGAAGGGGTGAACCCGGAATACGAACGGGTCCGGGAAGACTCCGACGGGGACGGTCTGTCGGACGCATGGGAACGGATCAACGGCCGCGACGCGAGCGACGGCCGGTTGTCGTTCACGTTCGACTGTGGCGGATGGCAAACCGAGGGTTGGCAGTCGAAGGGCGTCGCGGGAAACTTGGCGGGAAGTCTCGGGTTTCTCGACTTTGAATTGCCGGCGACGTCCGGGGTGATCGTGCGGAACGGTTTACGGCTCGACACGGCGAAGAACCGAGGGGAACTCGTGATCCGGATGCGGGCCTCCAACCCGATCACGGTTCGCTGGTTGGCGGGCCGCGAGCCAGCGGGGAGACGAGAGATCGGCGAGATCGTTCAAGTCGATTCGGACGGCGTGTTTTCGGAAGCCCGATTCGAT
Source organism: Pirellulaceae bacterium (assembly GCA_041685355.1). GTDB lineage: Bacteria > Planctomycetota > Planctomycetia > Pirellulales > Pirellulaceae > JAWLFY01. Next base: position 10,605 of record JAWLFY010000045.1, read on the forward strand.
CTCGCCGCCGATTCACAATGGCAGGGGACGATCCGTGACGTGGCGATTCGATTCGAAGGGCTTCCAGGGACCCGAATCGAGATCGAATCGATTCAGGTCGAGTGACGTGATTCCGATTTGCGGACCGCGTGACCTTCCAGGGTCACCGGACCGCCCCCGGGACGGGAGTAGGGTGCCTGCGGGGATTCGTCATCGCTGTCGTCGTCGTCGTTGACGCGACGTCCCGCGACGTTGAAGTCATACGCGCGGAACCGGGTCACGTGGATCGCCGACCCCCCAATGATCCGCGGCAGCAGCAGCCGGCGGACCAAGGATCGGCCTTGGGGGACCAGCAACAGGAAGCCGACGGCGTCGGTGAGCAGTCCGGGGGTGAGCAGCAACGCGGCGGCGAACACGATCATCAACCCGTCCTGGATCTCGCGGCTCGGGACGCGTCCCTCGGCGAGCGCCGTGCGGAAGCGGACCCACGCCATGATCCCCTCGCGGCGGGCGAGGAACGTCCCCACCACGCCCGTGACCACGACGACCCCGATCGTGATCGGGACGTTGGTCACCGACGCCAGCTGCAGCAGCAGGTACAATTCGATGAGCGGGATCAGAATGAACGCCGCCAAGAGCCGGAAAAGCATGATCGCGTGATCCCGTTCGTCGAGACGGAAATGGTTTTGATGTTAAATCCGTTTCGTGCCGAGCGCCGCCAGCTTGGCAACCTGGCACCCAAGCCCTCCCCAAGGTGCAGTTTCTGTGCCGGTCCCTAACCTCGGAGTCCCCATGAACCCCCGATTCGCTGCGTTCGTCCCCCTGATGTCCCTATTCGTCGCGGCCATCACCCCCGGTTCGGGGATTTCCGAGGAATCCTCCAAAAGCTCGGAAAAATCGACAGGCACCGAGAAAGTGCGGGCGCTGATGGTCACCGGCGGCTGTTGCCATGACTACCAAAACCAGAAGCGAATCATCAGCGAGGGGCTTTCCTCGCGGGTCGGTCCGATCGAATGGACGATCCTGCAGTACAACGACGCGAAGGACACCAAGGCGGACGTGTACCGCCAATCCGATTGGATCCGTGAGTTCGACATCGTCGTCCACAACGAATGTTTCGGCGGGGTCGAGGACGGCGAGTTCGTGACCGGGGTCGTCGACGCGCACGTCGAGCACGGGGTGCCGGCGATCATGGTCCACTGCTCGATGCACTCGTACCGCGCCGCCCCGACCGCCGACGCGTGGCGGGAACTGATCGGTGTCACCAGCCGCCGACACGAGCGGGCCAAACGAAGCTTGACCGTCAAGGCGACCGAGGCCGGTGCCGAGCACGCGATCATGAAGACGATGAAGGGGCAGTGGCAGACGCCCAACGGCGAGCTGTACATCATCGAAAAGGTATGGCCCTCGGCGACGGTGCTGGCGACCGCCCACAGCAACGAGACCGAGAAGGACGAGCCGGTGATTTGGATTAACGAGTGGCGTGGCGTCCGTACCTTCGGCATCTCGCTCGGCCACCACAACGAAACGATCGAAGCCGAGACTTGGCAATCGGTCGTCGCCGACGGATGGCGATGGGCGCTCGCCGATTAGCGCTCGCGACGGATGATTGGACCCCATGACCCGCCCCTGCCCCGATTCTTGTTTGATGCCTAACGTGAATATCGATCAACGCCGCCGATCCCCTCGGCACTCACTTTCGCTCTCCGCTTCGTTCGTGTTGATGAGTGCGCTCGCGACGCTCGCGCCGAACCTGGCCTTCGCCTCAGACCCGATCCGGTTTCAACCCGATCAACGGATCGCGTTGGTCGGGAATTCGACGGCCGAGCGGATGAACCTGTTCGGCCACTTCGAGACGCGGCTTCACCTGCGGACGCGGTCGGCGCCGGTGACGGTGCGGAATTTCGGTTGGCCGGCGGACGAGGTCGGAAACCAACAACGGCCGTCGAACTACACGGAGATCGACGACCCGATGGAGGTTTATGGGCCCGACCTGTTCCTTTGCTTCTTCGGGTTCAACGAGTCGTTCGCGGGTGACTCCGAGGAAGCGATCGCTCGCTTCGTCGAGGATTACCGGGCCTACATCCGTTCGCAAACCGAGGCCTACACTCGGGACGGCAAGCCGCCACGGTTCGTGTTGGTGACACCGATCGCGTTCGAGTCGACGGGAAACCCGCTGCAGCCAGACGGCGCGGAAGAGAACCGTCGCTTGGCGAAATATGCCGAGGCGGTCATCGAATTAGGCGCCGCGGACGGTCACCGCGTCGTCGATCTCTTCACGCCCTCGTCCCAGTGGTTCGGGGAAGAACCGGGCGCCCAGTACACGATCAACGGGATCCATCTCAACGAGCGGGGGGACGAAGCCGTCGCGCGGGCCCTCGATCGGTCGCTGTTCGGTGACGAGCCGTTGTCGACCGAAACGGATTTGTCCGCGGAGTCGGATCGCTTCGAACGGATCCGGGAAGCGGTCAACGACAAGTCGTGGCTGCACCTGCAAGACTACCGGATGCTCAACGGCTGGTACGTCTATGGCGGCCGGCGGACGTGGGATACCGAAACGTTCCCGACCGAGTTTCGCAAGATCCGCCAAATGGTCGAGGTCCGAGACGAATACATCTGGGACCTCGCCGCCGGCCGTCCGGTGCCGCCGGAGCCGGACGACTCCGAAACCGGGGAGGTGTTCATCCCCGAAACGATGTTCGGGTCGCGCGACGAAAACTTTCGCCGCTTTCGCGAACCGGAAACGCTTGAGTACCCGACGCCGGAAGAATCGATCCGCCAGATGAACGTTCCCGACGGGTTCGAGGTCGAACTGTTCGCGTCGGAGCGGGAGTTCCCGGAGCTCGCCAACCCCACCCAGATCGCGTTCGACGATCGCGGCCGACTGTGGGTCTCGTGCATGGTCAACTACCCGCAGTGGTTGCCGGGCGGGGCGAAGCCGAACGACCGCCTGTTGATCTTGGAAGACACCACCGGCGACGGCAAGGCCGACAAGTGCACGACGTTCTACGACGAGCTGATCTGTCCGACCGGGTTCGAATTCCACGAGGACGGCGTGTTGGTGGTCGACGAGCCGCGGATCTTGTTCTTGAAGGACAACGACGGTGACGACCAAGCCGACGAGGTCGTGCAGATCCTGGACGGGATCGGGACCGACGACACCCACCACGCGATGGGCGCTTGGGAGTATTCCCACGGCGGCCTGCTGCACATGCTGGAGGGGATCGCGATGTCGACGACGCTCGAGACGCCGTGGGGTCCGTTCCGCAATCGAGGGCCTTCGGGCTCGTACGTCTGGGACCTCGACTCGCTTCGGGTCCGGCACTTCCGCACGCCCGCGTACGGGAACCCGTGGTGTCTCGTGTTCGATCAATGGGGCAACGGGATCATCGGTGACGGGACCGGCGCGCAACACCACTGGGCGAGCCTCCTTTCCGGCGGGGAGGTCCGTTCTCGGCGGAGCGTCCAACCGATCTTCGACAACGAAGGGATGCGTCCCGCTGTCGGCAACGATTTCCTCACCTCCCGTCACTTCCCGCCCGAGGTCCAAGGACAGTTCATCTATGGCTGCGTGATCAATCTGCACGGCTTCCCGCGGTTCACGATCGAGGACGAGACGGGGACGGCGGGGTTCACCGGCGAGCGGATCGAGAACTTCCTCGAATCGACCGACATGTTTTTTCGTCCGGTCGACCCGAAGATCGGGCCTGACGGGGCGCTCTGGTTCGGCGATTGGTGCAACGCGTTGATCGGACACATGCAGTACTCGCAGCGGGACCCGAACCGGGACCACGAGCACGGGCGGATCTACCGGATGGTGCATCGAGAAACGCCGTTGCTCGACCCGGCGACCCAAGCGGGCGAACCGGTCGAAGCGTTGCTCCATCAGTTGGAAGCTTACGAGCCGCGGACCCGATACCGGGCGCGGCGGGCGTTGTGGGGCCGCGAACGGGAACAGGTGTTGTCGGCGGCTGACCGCTGGTTGGCGGACAAACGCGAAGCGTCATCGCCGGTCGATCCGCAAACGCTTTGCGAAGCGTTGTGGCTTCAGGAAGCGTTCCACGCGGTCGACCCCGAATTGGTCGCGGAAATTCTCGAAAACGAAAACTTTCACGCCCGCGCCGCCGCGACGCACGTCGTCAGCAACCAATGGCGTTGGATCGACGACCCGATCGCGATCCTGCAAAAGACCGCCGTCGACGAACACCCACGGGTACGGTTGGAAACGCTGCGGGGGGCCAGTTTTCTGTCGGAATGGGACGCCGTGGAGATCGTCGCGGAGGTCGCCCGGCAACCTCGTGATCAATGGATCGATTACGTCTTGGATCACACGCTGCAAGCCTTGGAGCCGGTCTGGAGTCCGGTGCTCGACGACGTCGAACGCCAAGCGACTTTGGCGGCGGATACCCGTCGGCTGTTGATGGACTACCGCTACGCGTCGGGGCCCGCGGCGGAGATTTACAAGCCGCTACGGACGTTGCTCGATTCGGAAGACGCCAAGGAGCAGCGGGAGGCGCTCGGCCGATTGGTCGCCGCCGGCGGGGGTGACGAGAAGAGCGGCATCAAGGTGTTCGAACGGGCGTGCGGGGCGTGTCACCGGCATGGCGAACTCGGCAAGAAGTTCGGGCCGGAGCTGACCGACGTCTCCGCGCGGCTGAGTCGAGAGCAATTGATCCGTTCGATCGTTTGGCCCAACGAGGAGATCTCGAAGGGGTACGAGACGGTGATGGTGTTGACCTACGACGGCCAGCCCTTCAACGGGTTTGTCTTGTCGGAGGACGACGACGAGATCACCTTGGGGGTCGCCAACGGGAAGCAGGTCACGATCGACAAGGCAGAGATCGAGCTCCGTCAGCCGATCAAGGCGAGCAGCATGCCCGAAGGATTACTCGAGACGATCGCGCCGGGCGAGTTCCTCGATTTGCTCGAGTTTCTCTCGGACGGTTGGATCACGACCGATCCGAATCCGGGGCTGGAACTCCGTCGACACGGCGAGTTCGTCGAGGTATCGAGAGACACCCGGATCCGGTTAGGAGACAATTTCCCCACGAAGTGGAACGTCGAGGCGAACCGGTTCTTGAGTGGCAAGCGTCCCGAGAAGCACGACTTCGCGTTTCACTCGCCGAACCGCGCCGCGGAGGACCCCCATGTCGTGATCCGGTTCGACACACCCGTCGAGATCCGGCACGCCACGCTGACGAACCGTCGTAGCGAACAGTACCACGACCGAGCGAAAGGGCTCGCGATGTGGATCAGCGACGACGGGAAGTCTTGGGAGCGGGTGTGGACGAGTCCCGGACCGCAAGCGAAATGGTCGATCGATTTGCCCGAGGGGACGACCGCTGCGTTCGTCAAGCTAGGGCTCACCGAACCGGGGATCCTGCATCTCGATCAAGGGGTGTTTTACGGTACCCGTCTCGAGCCCGACGAGGGATGACGATCGACGTCAGTAGGGAGGGGCGAGCCGGCGGAAGCCGTGAAAGAGGACGAAGGCCAGGAACAACAGATTGCGGAGCACCACCGCGATGGGGTTCGCGGTTGGCGGTCGAGCAGCTTTGTCGCCATCGAGGGAATCGGCCAACGTTTCGCCAAGTTGCCGCATCCAGCGGACGCTTCGCGGCCATTCCCAAATCCCGTCGAGCCAATCGGCGGGGATACCGTCCTTCCCGACACTCGCCCCAACGATGCCGCCCACGATCGCTGCGGTTGTATCCGCGTCACCTCCACACTCGATCGTTTTTGTGACCGCATTGCGGTAATCGTTCGAGTGGGACAACCACGCATGGATCACGATCGGCACCGTGTGGTAGGTGTACCCGCTGACGCCACGCTCGAGACCGAGCGAACTGGCGAAGCTTGACGTCGATTCGCCCCGATTCACCGCTCGGATCGCTTGCCGAAGCAGTCCGATCAGTTCCGAGCCGTCAGCTCCCAACGCGTCGGCCACTTCGTCGAGCCAAAGGTTCGCATCAACGGTCTCGTGTTCCCGAGAATGTTTGGCGGCAAGCGCCACGGCGATCGCCCCATATTCCGCCTTGGGGTCGCTGTGTGTCAGCCGTGAGGATGCTCGGACCAACTTCAACATCCGTGAGACATCGTCGATCGCCGCCCCAAAGATGGCCGCTCGCATTGCCGGCCCGTTACCGGCTGAGAAGACACCGGCGTTTTCGGTCTTGAACCCGACCCACAACCGAACGCCGCTCCGAGCGGTCGCTTTGCCGACCCCGGCCGGCAGGGCCAGAATCCACCATCGGAGTCGACTCGCAAACCGTCTCGTGAAAGCAGCGACTCCACGCTCGGGATCCGTCTCCCTCAACGCTTCGATGAGCGACGCGGCCACCATGCAGGTGTGTTCGGTATCGTCCGAGACCATCCCGCGACCGAGAACGAACCGGTGCCGATCGGGCGCCCCCAGCAAACGCGGGGCACGCGACGGTGAGAGACCTTCGTACGGCAAACCCAAAGCGTCGCCGACGGCTGTTCCCAATAGGCATCCGACGATCGCCTCTCGATTCACTGAACGTCTTCCAAGCAGCGGTAAAAGGGGAAGGGGGTAATAAACGGAAACTACCCCCTTCCCTTTTTTGTCCGCGAGGTTGTTGAGGGTCAGTTTGCCGTCGTGTTGCGGGCGGCGCGGAGGATTTCGGCGAGGTTTTTGGGGGACGTGTGGGTCGGGGCGGTTCGCCGGGGTGTCGGGTGCGGAGGCGTTTCACCAGGGGGGATCATGAGGGGGCGGCTGAGTGCGGTCGGGTTGCGTCTGGCGGAGGGTTCGATCGCGGTGACGGTTTCGATCGCCGAGACCGGGGCGACCGTTCCGTTTCCCGTGGGGCCGGTTGGCGGGGTGGGGCCGGGGTATTCCGGGCGCTGTCGGTCGTTCGACTCGGTGCCGGGGGGCATGCAGGCTTCGCAGTGTCCCAGCGCGACCTCGGCTTGCAGCCGAACCCGTGGCGACAATTCCGCCGGGTTGCCGTCGCTTTGGGAGCTTTCGACGCTGACCTTGAGTGCGTCGGCGATCTTCTTGGTGCACACGGGCAATGTGGTCAGCACCAGGGCGGCGTCGTATCGAACGCATTCGGAGGGGTCGGTGCGGAGTGCGGCGATCAGTGCCCCTTCGGCTTCGGGGTGGTAACGGACGTCGACGCCTTTGAGCGCCTGGACGGCCGCTTGGCGTTTGGGGGCTTCGAGCGCGGCCGCCTTGACCTGCGCGGCGGTCCCGGCTGCGCCCCCTTGCGTCTGCTCTTTTGCCGACGGTGTCGGTTCGCCCGGGATCAGGCCGCCGGTTGCCATGCTGAGCGGTTTTCTCAGGCCGCCGACCAGTTTGCCGATCGGCGAATTTTTGATTCGCGTGCACAGGTTGTGGCTTGCGGTTGAGAGCGAGTGGAACATCGTCGCGCCGCGGCCGGCGGTCGCCGTGCCCGCGGAGCCCAGCCCCGCGCCAGGCAAACCGGCGGCGGCGGTTGCCTCGGCGGCCGAGGAAGCTGCTGGCGGGGGCAACGTTTCGCCGGAGGCGTCTTGGGCGAACGCCGGTCGCGTGATTCCCACGAGCGACGCGGCGAGAAACAGCGTGACGGCGATGGCGAGCCGCGGTGTTTGTGGCGGGCGTGAATCCGTTACGTCCGACTTGGCCCATCCGTTTCGGGCCGGCGATCGGCGTCGGCGATGCGTTGTGGTGCGGGACATGATCTCACCCATTGTCGATCCTTCGACCTCGTCGCCGTTTCGTCGGTCCGGTCGACGGGGATTAGCGTAGCGGGGGGCGGTGAGTCAAGATGCTTCGTTGTTCGTTGTTCGTTGTTCGTTGTTCTTGGTGCTTGGTTCGTGGTGGGTGGTGGGGGATCAGGCTTGAATCTTGTCGGATAAATTCCCTACAAGCCGGTGAGACTTGACCATCCCGGCATCTCCTCCCGCGCGGCCATGCGACGAAACTTGCCGTCACGATTGATCCTCGCGTCGCTCGCGTCCTTTTGGGTCGGCGGGTTGATCGCGGATGAACCGGATGCGGTGTCGAGCGGAGAGCGGTCGACGCGAACCACGCGTCCGGAGTTCCCTGATTCGGAGTTCTCTGATTCGGAGTTCTCTGATTCGGAGTTCTCTGATTCGGAGTTCTCTGATTCGGGGCCGGAGGAGGTGAGGCTCGACGACACGGAGTCGGAACGCGAATCCGCCGTTTCCGATTCCTCGGTCGGGTTCATCTTCGACGATGAGTTGTTGCAGTTCTGTGATTCGGGCGGGATGGTGGAGCAGCCGGAGTCGATGATGCCGCTGCACGAGCGGACGTCGGAGGGCTCGCATGGGGCGTTAAGTTCAAAGCATTCACGAAAGTCGTGGGGGGCGTGGTCGGGGCGATTCTACGACGCGCTCACGGCGGCGCTGTGTGAATGCGACGCGTGTTATCAGCCGCAGTGGCGGTTGCTCGAATCGGCGTCGTTTTGGGTCGATTCGGCGCGGCCACAAAACCGCACGCGTGTGCGTTGGGACTACGGCCCCGGGATGATCTTTCCCGACCGTGCCGAATACTTTTGGGCACGTGTCGGTTCCCGTGGGCCGGCGACGGTCCCCACGCCCGATCTCGACTATCACGAATTATCGCAGTACATCGAGACGGCCCACGGCGGGTTTTCGGCGTTTTTCGTGATGCCGTACCGGTCGCTGTACATGCGGGACGCCGGACATGCCGCCGGTTTCGGTGACATTCAGATCGGCACCAAGAGTTTGCTTCACGACACGCCGTTGGTTCAGGTGACATTACAGATGACGACGACGATCCCCTCGGCGAATTCGCGGAAGGGGCTCGGCACCGGTCACGTGTCACTCGAGCCGGCGTTGTTGGTCGGGTTGGCGTTGACCGAGCGAGACTTCTTGCAGGCCCAAGCGGCCGAGTGGATCCCGTTAGGGGGCGACTCCGATTACCAAGGCGCGCTGCTCCGATGGGGCGTCGCTTGGAACCGGACGGTGTGGCAGCGCGACCGCGACAACACGATGACGGCGAACCTGGACCTGGTCGGGTGGTCGTTTCAAGACGGAGCGTACACCGACCCGGTGCTTGGCCAACAGCGAGCCAACGACGAGAGCTATGTCTATCTGGGGCCTGGGTCTCGGATGTTGTTGTGCGGCAGGTTCGAGTTCGGCGCCGGCGCGATCTTCGCGTTGACCGATAATCACTTCGCTCGGCACGTGTTCCGCAGTGATTTGACGATCCGGTATTGACGTCTGTTACCCGCGGGCGGTCGATTCGGCGGCGTGCAGGCTGGCGGCGAACCCGAGCAGGTCGCCACGTCGACGGCAGTATTCGAGGATCGGGGGGAATAGCGATTCTCGGACCTCCTCGTCGGCGCGGTTGGCCATCTCGAGTAGCAGCGGCACGATGCGTTGCGGGGGGACGTCGTCGGGGACGAGTTCGATCGCGGCTTCGATCGCGGCCAGCGGTTTGCCGACTCGGTCGAGCAGGTCGACGTAGGTTTCGATCGCTCCGGTGCCGTGTTGTCCGACGTCGACGGTCCGCGCCTTGCGTTCGAACAGCCGCAGCCCGGCGTCGGCCTGTTCCCCGAGCAGCGTCGAGTAGAACGCGGCGTAGGCGGGATAGAAGTCGACGAACGGTTCTTCGCCGGGGTATTGGAATTGGGGGTTGAGCCGGCGGCCGTATTGGGTCAATTCCCAAGCCTTGCGGAGCTGGGCGGGGTCATCGAGCACCGACGCGATGCGGACGGTGGAGGCGAGGTGAGTGGTATCGAGATGATAGCCCCCTTCGCCGAGGACCCACTTCCGTTTCTCGATCATCTCGGCGAGCGACTCGTCGGCGGTCGGCGGCGCTTCGCGGCGGGCGATGTCGCCGCGGACCAATTCGGTCAGTTCGTCGTAGAGGTGATCCAGCAATCGGCTGGCGGCGGCCCGTCGGTCGCGTTTGCTTCGGTTGACGATCGCCTGTTCGTAGATGGTGATGCTGTTGCAGGTGCCTTGGTGGTCGAGGACCGCTTGGAATCCGCGGCCGATGTCGATCCCTTCGTGCAGCAGGATCTGGACCATGTCGTCGTAGTTGTCCTCGTCGATGTCGATCTCCGCCATCAGGCGTCGCGCGAGCTCGAGGTCGCCGGTGGGACGGAGGTACATCCATCCCTCGCGGACCTTGCCGTCTTCGAGCAGCATCGTTCCGGCTTCGCGACAGGCGTCGAGGAGTCCTTGTTCGAGTTGCCGTTCGATCTCGTCCGGCCTGGCGACCTCTTCTTCGCCGGCGATCAGGGGCAACCCGACGCGGTGTCGGACCCGCATCTTGAGGGATTCGAACAGCTCGGCCGGCCGTCGCGTTTCGCGGAAGTGGCGGATCATCACGTCGAGCATTTCGCCCAGGTCGCCGCGTCGGTCGGCGAGGGTCGAGAAGACGTCGGCTTCGGTCTGGGTCATGGTTCCTGTTTCGGTTCCGGGTTCGGTTGATCGGCGTAGTTTCGCAGGCTTTCGAGTAATCGCAACAGTTCGCCGGCGGCGACCGGCAGGTCGGATTCACATCGCCGGGTGACGTCGGCGATGGGCCCGAGGACTTTTTCGCCGTGGTGGGCGACCTCGATCGCGAGCGACCGGGCGAGGCTTTCTTTTTCTCGACAATAGCGGAGGCGGCGTTCGGCCGTGGCGACCCGGACGGCGGCTTCGGTGGCGGCCGGCCGGTCGCTGGCCCGGGCGGCGGCCCGTTTTCGGGCGAGTTCCTCGCGGGCTTCATCGAGTCGACGTTCGGCGAGCCGGACTTGCGATCGCCAGTGGGCCGGCCGGTGTGTCGTGAACTCTTCGTTCGCCCGGCGTATCCCCGCGCGGAGCTCCGTCAGTACCTCGGCGGAGGATTCGGCGTACCGGATCAGTCCGGTGCGGAGCCGTGCGAGCGACTCGACGTCGCGGACGTTGCTGCTGTGGCCGGACATGACGTGGCGTCCTTTTCCCGTCGTGGCATTTAGCGGCCCAAGTAGGCATCGATCTGCTCCGCCTTGCGGAGCAGGTAGGGGACGTGCCGCTCGGTGGCCTGGATCAGCCGGGTGAGGGCCCGCATCTGATCGGTGAATTCGGCTTGAAATTTTCGCTGCTGTTCGTCCCGCCACGTCTGTTCGAGTTGATTCATTTGCGCGGAGAGTCCGGTGCCCCGTTCCTTCATCTCCTCGGCGAATCGGTGCAGGTGGCCCGCGAATTGGCGGAGCTGTTCGGGATCGACGACGGCTCGGTTCACGTTCGGCTCATGGGGTTGGGGTCATGACGGACCGTTCGGCTTGGTCCAAGTGTTGACGATAGCGCTCGAGGGTGAGCGTAAGGCCGAGTCGTTCGGCGACGTCGCAGAGCAGTCGCAGCGCCGCGAGTTTGGTCTTTGGCGGCGGGAGGACGCCGCGCCGCAACGCCGCGGCGCGTAGCGCAGGGAGCGCGGAGGCGTCGTCGCCGAGGGCTAAGAAGCAGCGTGCCCGAAGCAGGTGAGCTTGGCAGGAAAACTCGTCGGATTCCAGTGCCGGCGCGACTTCGGAGAGCGCCGCAGGGTAATCGTCGGCGTCGAACAGCGCCTCACCGAGCGCGATCCGGAGTTGGACGCGGTCGGGGTCGCGAGCCAATCGGGCGCGGCAAACTTCGATCCGTCGCCGCGCCCAGTCGCCGCGGGCACGGCTCAGTTCGTGATCGGCTTCGGGGGTGTGGAGCCGTTCGGCTAGCTCGCGGACCTCGCGGAGCTGTTGCAGCGACCGGGCGAGGATCGCCTCTTCCAATTCCCAGGTGACCCGTTGGTCGTCGGGGAAGATGTCGCGGGCTTGCTCGAGCACGCGGCGGGCTTCGATCGGCCGGTCGTCGACACGATAGATCCGAGCCAGTTCGAGGAACGCTTCGAGATCGGTGGGGCACGACCGAAGGTGATGCTCGAGGTGCTGGCGTCGCTTCATCCGTTCTCCCGCGTCGCTCGGGGGTGGGGCGGGAGGGGCGTCGGGGTCGGGGCCGGTCATCGGTTGACTTGAAATCGGGTTGATGAGGTCGGGAGAAGGGGTCAACAGAAATCGGGCGGCGCGGCGGTCACCGGATCACGCTGTGGTAGAGGGCGCGGGTGCGGTCGGCGTCGAGCGGGAGCGGGTTGAACGTCCCGGTCCACTGTTGGAGCGCGTCTTGGACCAAGGCATCGATATCGGCGGCGGGGATCGCCAAGTCATCGAGGACGGTCGCGAGTCCGGCGTCGCGAAGCCAACCCTCGACCAAGGTGGCGAGTCGCTCCGGGGCGTCTTCCGGGGTGACGTCTCGTTCGGTTTCGCGGAGCAGTTCCGCGTACCAGGCGGCGTGCCGGGTGCCGTTCCAGCGGATCACCGCGGGCAGCATCAGCCCGACGGCTTGGCCGTGGGCGATGTCGTGGCGGGCGGTCAGCGGGTTGGCTGTCGCGTGGGCGGCGCCCAGCATCGACGTCTCGATCGACATCCCCGCGAAGCACGCCCCGAGCTGCATCTGGCTCCGTGCCTCCATGTCGTCCGGGTCGCGGAGCACCCGCGGAAAGCCGCCGGCGAGCAACCCGAACGCGCGGCGGCTGTAGGTGACCGAGATCGGGTTGCGACGCTTCGTCACGTAGGTCTCGATCGAGTGCGAGATCGCGTCGATCCCCGTGAGCGCCGTCACGCCGGGCGGCTGGGTGAGGGTCAGTCGGGGGTCGAGGATCGCGACACGGCACGCGGCGCGTGGGTCGCCGCACGCCATCTTCACGTGGGTATCGGCGTCGCTGATCAGGGCGAACGATTGGGCCTCGCTGCCGGTGCCGGCGGTCGTCGGCACCGCGATCATCGGCAACAGGTCCGCGGTCGCCTTGCCGACGCCGTGGTAATCGGAAATCTCGCCGCCGCACGAATAGACGAAGTTGATCCCTTTGCAGCAGTCCATGCTGCTGCCGCCGCCGAGCCCGACCAACAGGTCGGGACGGACCTCCGCGGCCTTGCGGACTCCCGCATCGACCATCGCAGAATTCGGGTTTTCGCCGAAGTCATGAAACGAGTCGACCTCGATCCCGACCGATTCGAGCGAGGCGACCGCGGCGGCGAAGTGCCCGGCGTCGATCAGCCCGGGGTCGCTGACGACCAACACCCGTGACGGACGCCACGTCGCCGCGAGCTCGCCAAGGCGGGCGAGCCCACCCTCGCCGAACACGAACCGGGTGCGAGGCTGGAAATCGAACGGCTGCATCGCGTCATTCACTCAGGGGCGATCGGTCGCCGGTCTCGGGCAGGGGCGGTGAACCGGCGGAAAGGCGGGACGGCGGCCCCGCGACGCGGGACCGCGAGGGTTCCTTCACTCTAGTCGGGATCGCGACCCGGTGGGTAGTCCTCTGCTCCTCCGCACCCTGTTGAATCGTCCGTGACGCCCCGAACAAGACGTCCGTAGCGGATGTCGTCGAGACTTCCGGCCGGGGCGGGTTCAATGGTGACGCCCGGGACTCTTCACGAGTCCGGCGACGGGGGATCGTTGCAGGCGTCGGGGATGCCGGGGAGCGCCTAGATCTGATAGTCGCCTTGGTAGGCGAGCGCCTCGCTTTCGCGGCCGACGGCGCGGACCCGGAGTTGGGGTTTTTCCAGCGTGACCGTGGACTGGGGCGCGACACTCTTGGTGATCCAGACGCTCGATCCGATCACCGATTTGCGTCCGACAACGGTTTTGCCGCCGAGGATCGTCGCGTTCGCGTAGACGACGACGTGATCCTCGATGGTCGGATGGCGTTTCTTCCCGCGGATCAGGTGGCCATCGGAATCGGTCGGGAAGCTCAGGGCGCCCAGGGTGACCCCTTGGTACAGCTTCACATGTTCGCCGATCACGCACGTCTCGCCGATCACGACGCCCGTCCCGTGGTCGATGAAGAAGTGATCGCCGATGGTCGCCCCGGGGTGGATGTCGATCCCGGTTTCCTTGTGGGCCCACTCGGTCATCATCCGTGGAATGAACGGGACTTCCAGGTCGACCAGTTCGTGGGCGATGCGGTAGACGGTAATCGCTTCGAACCCGGGGTAGCAGAACACGACCTCGTCGGTCGTTTGGCACGCCGGGTCGCCGTCGTACGCGGCGTGGACGTCGGTCGCCAAACGTTCTCGCAGCCGGGGCAACCGCTTGAGGAACTCGATCGCCATCGCCTGGCCCTTGGCCTCGAAGTCGACGTCGCTCTCGCAATCGTCGTGCAGGCCGCGAACGCGGTCTTCGTGGCGGAGGGCTCGCGCGATCTGCGTCGTCAGCTGGTCGTGGAGCGAGTCGACCAACCCGCCGACATGATAGTGAATGTTGCCCGAATGGAGCCCCACCTTGCGGCGGTAACCCGGATACAGGATGTCTTTCAAGTCGAGCAGGATGTCGACCACCGCCGTATAGCTGGGCAGCGGGCAATGGCCGAGGTGGTTGATCGTATCGTGCGACGTGTAGGTCGCGACGATCTGCTCGGTCAGCGTCGGGAGTTGCTCTTTGAGACGAAAGTCTGATGCCACGGGAACGCCTGTCCAAGTTGAAGACCCGGCCCGTCGCCGGGGTGTCAGTACGCCGCCGGGAAATGCGGACACGGCCCGCGACCGATCGGTTCGTGATGTCCGACCGATCGGTTGGTGATGTCCGACCGATCCGTTGGTGAGGTCGCGGGGTGACCGTCCGTTTCACGGGACGTCCCGCCGCGGGATCCGCGCCCGCCGCCGCGGGATCCGCGCCCGCCGCCGCGGGATCAGCGCCCGATCGAGGGCGGGTTGTCCATCAAAAAGTCGCGCGGGCCCCGGTGGGTGTAGTAAGGATACGCGACTTGTCCGGTCGGCGGACCGGGGGTGAACTGTTGGTTCTGGGCTTGGGAGGCGGCGCGGTGGCCGAGCATCCCCGGTTGCAGGTGAGAGCTGTAGTCGTGCCCCCCTTGCTGCCAGCCGAGCGGTCCGGCGACGCAGCCGTTCCGGCAGCCGCCGTGCGGACAACCGCCGACCTTCGACCCGATCTTGCCGAGCAGGCCGCCGCTGTTGCCGTTGCCGCAAGACTGGCATCCGCCGCGGGTGTTATGGTGTAAACATCCCGTGGTCAGGGTTAACAACCCGACCATCGATCCGATCATCAGCCATCGATTCATCGCCGAATCCTTCCGCTGTCACGCCGCCGCTGCGGCGACTGGGTTCATGGGTCCTTCCGAGGCCAGCGAGACGGCGGGCCGCCGCTTGACCAAGTCCTTCCTTGTTTCGGCTTCCGCCCACCTCCGGTGCACACAATCAGTCCAACCACACCAGACGGAACAAAAGGGGGGAGTCACGGGCTTCGCACCTTTCCCATTTTGACACCGCAGGGCCAGCTTTCCGCGAGCGGGTCGGGTTTTCGTGCTCGTACTCGTACTCAGCGAAGCGGTACTCGTACTCGTAATCGACGCCCGACTCGGCTTGCCCTGACGGGGCGCGACTTGGTAGGCGAAGACCGTCGGTTCCGCGGTGGACCATCCGAAGTGACTCGCCGGAGTGCCATCCCGATGTCGCACGCGAAATTCCGAATCTCGATGACCCCACGTCACCTGGCTGCGTTTGCCGCGTTCGCCGCAGCGAGTGGCGTGGCCCGTCCCGCCGACGCGCAGATCACGATCGGGCCACCGGCGTCGTCGGGCGTTTACAAGACGGTGCCGTTGGAGGACCAGCTGATCAATCGGCTTCGCGCGACGACGGGGGAACAGCAAGCGTTCATCCGCTACATCGCCAGCAAAGTCCGGGAAGGACGTCTGGAGCCCCGGTTGGTGTTGGCGGTCGAGCGTTACGCGATCAAGCGAAACCGCCAGTTGCCGTTCAACTTTTTCGAGCGTGCGATCCGTTTCGAAGCGTCTCGCCGCGGGGTTGAGTTGCCGGCGGTGCAAACGTTCGTCACGACGAAGTCGTACGAGACGATGCGGCGGAACCGCTGAGGGGTCATTTCAGCCGGATCCGGCAGAGGTTCTTGTCGGCGGTGATGTAGAGGTAGCCGTCGCCGCCGAACGCGCAATTGCTCGTGCGTCCGCCGGTGATCAGCCGGCCGATCAGTTTTCCTTCGGGGGTGATCACGTAGATCCCTCCGGGGCCGCTGCCGAAGATCGTTCCGTCGGGGGCGACGGCGAGACCATCGGGGAGCCCCGGGAACTCTTCGATGTTCTTCGACGCGTCGTGCAGCAGTCGTCCTTCGCCGATCGTCTTGTCGTCGAGCAGCGGGTAGGCCATCCAAATCGGGCGAGCGGGATCGCTTTGCGCGACGTACAAGGTTTGCTCGTCGGGTGAGAGTCCGATCCCGTTGGGTCGGTCGAGTTCCTTGGTGAGCAACGTCAGCTTGCCGTTCGGGTCGAGCCGATAGACGCCACAGAAGTCGAGTTCTCGCCGCGGGTCTTCGGCCCGTTCGGGGAGTCCGTAGGGCGGGTCGGTGAAGTACATCGCCCCGTCGGTGTCGAACACCAAGTCGTTGGGGCTGTTCAGCCGCTTCCCTTGGTAGCGGTCGGCCAACGTCAGCTTGCCGCCTCCGTCGGTGAGCACCGAGACGCGGCGATCACCGTGCTCGCACAAGGTCAGCCGGCCTTGGGGATCGATCGCGAGTCCGTTGGAGCCGGGTTCCAGACCGTAGTAGCTGACGCCGGTGTAGCCGCTCGGTTCCATGAACGGTTCGATGCCCCGTTTGGGCGACCAGCGAAAGATGGTGTTCCGCGGGATATCGCTGAGCAGCAAGTGTCCGCCCTCGTCGTCGGCAACCCAAACCGGCCCCTCGGTCCAGGTGAAGCCGCCGGCGAGGACTTCGATCGGCGTGTCGGCCGCGACATACCGGTCGAGTTCCGGATCCGAACGCTCGACGCGACCGAGCGTCTTTGGGGTTTGACCCGACGACGGAGACGCGACCAGCCACGCGGTCGGAAGGACGGAGAGGAACAAGAAAAGGGACGGGGCGGGGGAACCGAGGCGTCGCATCGCTGATAAACTCGCGTGGGAAACATGAAGTGGAACGCCCGATTGTACTTCCCGGACGGCGCCGCCGTGTGAGACCTCCCTGCGGGAGTCGGCCGCTTCCCACCAAGCCCGGCCGGGGCACCCCGGCACGTCTCCTGATTCCGACACTTTCCCAAAGTTCAACCCGTGACCGTCAACCCAGTCATCCGATCGAACGACACCGAACGTCTTCCGAACGAGTTAGAAGCACGCCTGGTCCGGCTCGCCGAAACGCTCGTCGACCAGCGATCGGCTCGACCGATCGTTCGTCCGCAGAAGGACGCGTCCGGGTATTGGTTCGGCGGGGGGAACCTCGCAACGGCCCCCGACGGCGGGCTGTTTTTGTGCGGTCGGTTTCGCAACGAGGGGGATTCGCGGACCGGGGTTGGTGTGGGCGAGCGGGGTTTGGAGTTGGCGATCTTTCGTTCCGACGATGGCGGCGCGACGTTCGAGCCGGCGACGCGTTGGGGGAAGGACGACTTGACGGTCGATTCCCGCCGGGTGCTTTCGATCGAAGGGTCCGCGTTACGATTTGACGATGACGGCGTCGAACTGTTCGTCTCGTCCGAGAAGACCGGGATCGATTTTCCCGCCGGTTTCGAACCGCACCGAAAACCGGGGACCGGGGTTTGGACGATCGAGTCGTTGCGTGCCGGTTCGGTCGAGACGCTCGCTGAGGCGGTGCCTCGGACGGTGTTGTCGTCGGACGACCCGCGGTTCATGCACGTCAAGGACCCGCTGGTGTACGACGCCCCCGACGGTTCGCTCGTCGTGGGGTTCTGCACGCACCCTTTTTGCTGGACCAGCTCGAACGCGGCGGCGGCGATTCGATCTCCGGGAGAGAAGGCGTTTGAACCGCCGCGGTTCGATTGGTTTCCTCGCGGTGTGACGTGGGACGTCGCGATCAGTCGGGTCACATCGATCGTCGACTTGCCGGCGGGGGCGGTCGACGGGCGACGGGTGAGTCTGATTTTCTACGACGGCGGCGAATGCGTCCGCTCGCTTGAGGAGCACGCGTCGGCGGTGAGCCGGCCGCGAGGCTATTCGTGCGAGGAGCTAGGGGGGGTGGCGTACTTCGTCGACGGTCACTGGGACCGACCACATCGGCTGTCGGTCTATCGGCCGTCGTTCGTCAGCCCTTGGGGGACCGGTTGCAGCCGTTACGTGGACGTGTTGGCGACCGATCGGGGATGGATCGCGACGTGGCAACAATCGCAAACGGATCGATCACAACCGCTCGTGATGAACGCGATCGATCCCGATCGCGTCATCTCGATTTTGGAAGGGCGTTAGGTCCGCGCCTTAGATCGCGATTCGCGGAGGCCGCGGCTGAGGATATCGCGGAGCATCGGCGAGTAGTCCTCGTACTTGGCGACGTCGGGGGCGCCGTTGCTGAACTGATAGATCGCATCCCGCGGCTTGACGCCGAGGGCGATCAGCGAGCTGCTGACGGTGGCGTAGTCGCCGTTGCGGATCACCATGCTCGGGCGGCCGGGGCCGACCGGGGCGCGGGCGAAGACCTTGCTGGCGACCGCCAAGAATTTCACCGGCGAGTCGAGCGTTTGCAGCGTGAGCAAGCGGCGGGCCATCTGCACCCGCTGGTCATCGGGGTCGTTCAGGTTGCGAGCGCCGATGATGTTCAGCCCTTCTTTCAGTTCGACAACCTCCTGACGTTCGTCGGCGTGGATCGCGTAGCCCTCGCGACCGTCGGCGATGATCAGATTGCACCCTTCATAGCGATTTTTGGCAAAGCATTCCCGCGCCTTGTCGAGCGCCTTGCCGGCGGACGAGCAGCGAAGCAGGTCGAGTGCAAGCAGGCCGCGGGAGCGTTGGCCGAACAGCGGCGCCACCGTCGCCCGGTTGGTCAAGCCGACAAACAGCCCGTTCTGGTTCACCCCGAGCCACGTTCCGCCCGCCTTTTGGTCGATCCCGCACAGGACCCTCGGCTTCCCGGACTGGATCGCGGGGGGCAAACTGGGACGATCCAGGTACTCCTCACGGTTGGCAGCGACCAAAATGGGACTTTCGGGGACCAATCGATACTGAACAGCCAGTAAGCACATCGCGAAGCTTTCAATTCCAAAGATCGGTGGTTCCAGTTGGGCAATTCCGGAAACAGAGTCGACGACCACCTGCCCGAAAGGTTCCTCTCATCGGTAGCCGGTCCACGCCGGGTATCACGGAAGTTCGCACAATGTATCTCGGCGAACCGAGTCTCTGCACCCTCGGGCGGGGGGTGTGTTCGCGAAAAATGAAGGAACGATTGGGGAATCGGCACGGGTTGTAGTCGTTTTTCACACGATCTCGTGTCGCGATGGCCGATACCCGAAGTAGTGTCTCGGTCCGCCCGGTCCTCGTTCGGGCGCAGCGTGCGTCGTCGGGGCGCAGCGTGCGTCGTCGGGTTGGGGGCAAGGATCGGTAACTTCACTCGGAACCGGATATGGCCAGCGAAGAGGTTCCCCCGTATCGCCGCGCGTTGTTGCAGATCCGCGCTCCGGTCACCGTGACGCTCGCCCGCAAGCGGGAACGGCTCGAACGGATCTTGAATCTGGTGCCCGGCTCGATGCTGATGTTTGAGGCCCATTGCGACGAGCCCCTCTCGATGGAGGTCGGGGGTCACCCGATCGCACGAGGGGAGACGGTGAAGATCGGCGACAAGTTCGGGTTGCGCGTCCGCGAGATCGGGACGCATCCGGAGCCGGGGTGAGCGATCTTCGTCATCGCAGTCGACAGGCGGCAGCCCTGGATTCCGGGCGTGATCGGGTGCCACCGTTTGCCATTTCCCTTGGTCCTCTCAGCGGGCCGCCGTGACGTAGATCGCGGCATCGGGGGCGGTCACGACGAGGTATCGGTTGCGCCCGTCTTCGATCGAGACGGAGACCTCTTTCGGGGACCCGATCGGTACCCCGCCGCCGTCGACCGGGGCGAGTTCGATCGTGTGCTCGCCGATCGGCAATTCTGCCCGCAGCACCTGGATCTCGCGTGGCAGCAGTCCCCAGCATCGCGTGTCGGCGTTCTCGGTGGCGCTCCACGCGGTTGCCGCGGCGAATTGGAGCACGTTGCCGGCGGTGCCGCCGATGCCGAGCCCGTTACGGGCGGACGCGATCGCCGATTCCTTGGTGACGCGGCGTGCGACGGCGCGAGCGATCGTCCATGGCATCTCGACTTCGAGCTGCCGCCGTGCCAGTTCGCCGACGTCGGTCAGCGTTTGGGAGGCGCCCAGTAGCGTCCCGCCGGCGCGGACGGTGACCGCCGCGACACGGCTGGGGGGGATCGATACCGCGGGGACTTTGACCGCGGCGATGTTGGGCAGCACCGGCGGGGAGGATCGGCCTTCCCCGCGATGCTTCTCTCCCTCGCTCGCCGAGACCATGGCGGAGGCGATGGAAAGCGCCGTCGAGGTGGTCGGTGCGGTCGTTTCGACGAGTCGGGGGCCTCGTCCGACGCACCCGATCACATACAGCACGCCATGTCCGGGGTTGCTGTGGACGCCGTTCCCGGCCCGGTCGAGATCCGCCTTGGCGGGAAGGAATTCGGGACGCACGTGGCTAACCAGGGCGTAGGCGCGGGCGGCATCGTCGTAGTCGTGATGGGTCGCTTCGCGGACGACGCCGCGGAGGTACGGGGCGATCGCGATCGGCCGGAACGATTCGCCGGGGGTGAGCAGTCCCCGCTGTTCGGCGGCGCGGGCGAGCGACTTCTGCTTGCTCATCGCCTGCAGCGTATAGCTTTCGGCGTCGGTCTCATCATGGGCGAGGGAGCAAACGGCCAGCATCGCGCGGATCATCACCTGTTCGTATCCGGCCGGTTCGTACTGCCGCACGGTGTCATCGGTGACGAGCGAGGCGGCTTCGTGGACGACGGCGACGTCGGGGGCCTGGTCGAACTCGTCACGGAGTTCCCGCAACCGGCGTTCGGCCGATTTCGGGTCGCCGGTCGCCAGTTCGGCGATCGCCAGGTCGAGCCCCGCCGGCCGCGAATATCGGCCGGGCTTATCCGCGAATTGGCGGAGCGTCGCGAGGGCCTCGTCGCCGCGGCCGAGCGAGAACGCGGTCCGGGCGTCGTCGATCGAGCGACCGGGGGTGGCGCACCCGGCCAGCGTGATCGCGATCAGCAGAAGCAGCGGTCGAAACGGCACCGTTGGCAGACGCGTCACCGCGGGGGTCAGCCGTCGGCTTGGCCGAAGGGCCCGTAGTTCCACCATTTGCCTGTCCGGTTGCCATGGTAGCCCTTGCGGATCTTGGCGGATTCCTTGACGAAGTCGCCGCTGTGCAGATTCACCATCTCCATCGTCAACAGGTAATCCCGCTGCGTGCTCTTGTTCCGCTCGGTCGTCCCGCTGGTGATCGTCCCGTACAGCAGATAATCGACCGGGGCCCCTTGGCGGCCGAGGGCGGCGGCGAAGAGTTCGCGGTTTTGGGGTAGGAACAGCGAGTCGGGCCGGAGCCGGGTTTCTCTCAGAGCCGCCTCGACCATTCGTCGGCTGATGCCGCGGAACGACTCCGCCGAATTGATTTGGGAGTCGATCCGCTGGTAGATCTGGTCTTTGAAGTCACCCAGTTCTTCGGCGCTCTTGTTTTCCAGGCCGATGAAGCAGACCGTTGCGGGGCCGACGAGCCCATGACCATCCGCCCCGGGAATCGGGATCGATTCCGGGCCCCCTTCGAACGCGACCGGGTGGACATCGGGGACGCATCGGCCCAGCAGTCGGGCGACCGCTTCGTCGACCAGCGGGTTCCAGGTCGCCGCCCCGGCGTCGTGGCTGCCGACCATGTCGGTATCGTCGGACGCGAGCAGATGCCCGTATTGACGTCCCGCGCAGCCGGCGGAGATCGCGATGCCGGTCAGGCAGGTGAGCGTCAGCGTCGCGGCGAGCCGCGGTCGCCGGAGGAAGGCGGGCTGTCGTTGCCCCGGGGCGGGTTGTCGTTGCCCAGGGGGGGGCGGGACGGAGCGGGGAAGATCGGGTGTCGGTCGAGGATCCATGGGGGGGCGATGCTCCGCCAATACGGGAGTGCGGACTTTTCTGACGCGTTTTCGGGCGTCTCCGCTTGTCGACTTGGTGCCAGGTATCAAAATGGCGCTCCCCGAGACCAGATCACCGGCGGGGCGAACCGAGGCGATCGGACCCAGAGGCGGGAGATGACCCTGCCGATCGCGATGCGTCCGTTGCTGTCGCGATGCGTCCGTTGCTG
>JAWLFY010000046.1:0-7746 GCA_041685355.1 Pirellulaceae bacterium
AAAGTCGACTCGGTCGATTGGAACCGCGGCGTTCCGTTCCGCACCCCGCGGGCACAAATCTTCAGCGACGACGCGATCCCGGTCCAACTCGCCGACAGCTTGAATTTCGACCCGTTCGACGGCTTCGATTCCAACAACCCGTTCGGCTTCGTCAACCCGGTGCCCCGCGACGAGATCCGAATCGATAGCACCATCGATGGCTTCGTCGCCCCGAGCGACGGGTACTACTACGTCGCCGTCAGCTCCGCCGCCGCAGGAGTCACCGGGGGTGACCCGACGTTCCTGATCGGGCAGTATCAACTCACGATTCGTCCCTCGGGCCAAGTCGGCAGCGAGCCGGTGACCGCCGAATATCACCTCGAAGCGGGTGACACCAACGTCGATCGGGCCCAAGGTCAACTGATCATCGATTCGAACTTCATCAGTGACTTCTCCCAGACCGGCGTTCGCGCGACCTACTCGGGTGACCAGATCCCGGGGCGGACGACCCAGTCGCCCCTGCAGTTCGGACCCGCCGGGACCGCGTTGCTGCGGAACCAGAACACCGACCGGCTCCTCCCCGGCACGGTGATCAGCAACAACGTGATCACCGCGACCGCCGGGACCGGGATCGAATTCTCCGGGATCAACCCCGCCGGCGGCCAAGCCCCGCCCCCGGTCCCGTTCGGACGGATCGTCAACAACACCGTCGTCGGTCCCGGTTCGGGAACCGGGATCAATGTCACCAACAGCACCAGCCCGACCGTGCTGAACAACGTCGTCAGCGGGTTCAACGTCGGGCTCAACGTCGCCGGCAATAGCGCATCGACGGTGTCGAACGGGAACGCGTTCCACGACAACAACACGCCGTCGAACCGGCCGCTGGGATCGCAGTCGTTCGTCATCCCCGCGTCGGAAGAAATCTTCCAAGACGCCGCTCGGCGGATCTTCATCCCCGCCGCCGAAGCGCGGATCATCGACAGCTCGTTCGCCAACCTGAATGACCGCTCGGCGTTCTTCAACACGGTGAAAGCGCCGGTCGGGATCTCTGCCTCGCCGATTTTCGCGCCGGAGTTCGACGCCTACGGGATCCCCCGCGTCGACGACCCCGACGTGACCACCCCCGGCGGCGTCGGCGGGAACGTCTTCATCGACCGAGGCGGGATCGACCGCGCCGACTTCGATCAGCCCTCCGCCGTCCTCGTTGCGCCAGTCGACTTCATTGCCGGCCAAGGCGCCCAGGTTGCCGGCGGCGACAGCGACCCCGACGCCTCGTTCGTCCAGCTCCCGCCGACCAGCGCGGCCGTGCCGTTCTTCGAAATCCAACTCCTCGACCCGGCCGGTACCGGCCCCGACGTGGCGACGATCACCGAAGAAACGGTGATCCTCACCGAGAACGGCGTCACCCTGACCCCCGGCGTCGATTACACCTTCGGGTACAGCGACAACAGCCGCCTGATCCGCCTCACCCCGCTCGCCGGGCTGTGGCGGCCCGACGCGGTCTACGAGGTCACGCTGAACAACAAAGACCGCGTGATCCTGACGTTGCCCCGCGGCGACCAGATCGAAGACGGCGACCAGTACATCATCACCGACGCCGACGACCGCCAATCGGTGTTCGAGTTCGACAGCGGGTACGTGATGCAGATCCCGCAGACGCTCGGGATCCAAGTGCTCGGGCCGAACACGTTTTTCCAAGACGGCGACGCGTTCCGAATCACCTCCCCCGCCGGCACCTCGCAAACGTTCGAGATCAATCTCAGCGGGGCCGTCGCCAGCGGCAACATCGAGATCGATCTGACGGAAGCCGGGACGGTCCAGGAAATCCGCGACGTGATCCTCGGTGTGCTCCAAAACCACGCCGACGAACTCGACCTCCGGCCGCGGGCGCTCGGCAGCAACGCGGTGCAAATCGGCAGCCTCGCCGGTCACACGATCGAGAACGCGGTCGACGGGCTGGACTACTTCGGGACCGACGCCGGCGTCGAAGCCGGACAGCAGTTCCGCTACCGTACCGATTCGCAAAATGTCCTGTTCGAATTCGATGTCGACGGGTCGGGCGTCTCCTCCGGGGCGGTTCCCGTCTCGATCCAGCGGACCGACGCGGTCGACGAGGTCGCCGAAGCGATCGCCGCGGCCGTCGAAACCGAACAACTCGGGCTCACCAACCCCCGGGCGATCGGGGACGGCCGAGTCCTCCTCGGCGGCACTCCCGACGACGTGCTCACCGTCAACGCCTCCGTGTTGACCCTGGTGGGACAACCGGGGGTGACCGGACCGCTGACCCTCACCGTTCCGGACAGCGCCACCGCGGCTGGCCTCGACGGACAAACGTTCGCGGTCGACAACGGCGACGTGCGGGTCGACTTCGTGTTCACCACCGACCCGAACTTGCAAACCCCGAACCGCCGCGTCGTGCTCGCCAGCGGTGCGAGCCCGACCCAAATCGCGGCCCGAATCGCCGAAGAGATCCGCGCCGGGTTCACCGGTGACCTCCCCGCCACCTCCGCCGGTCGCGTCGTGACCCTCGCGGAACGGTCGGCCGTGGACCCCGAGCAGATCCTCGCCCGTATCGATACCGGCTCCTCGCCACTGACCGTCGGCGGTGTCTCCGGCGGTGCGATCCCGGTCCCGTTCATCCCCTCCGGACAATTCGCCCCCTCTGCCGCCGCCGCCGCTTTGACCGCCGCGATCGCCTCGTCACCGCTCGACGTGACAACCGTGACACCCGGGGGCGGGACGTTGCTGTTCGGCGACACCGAACGGATCGAACTCCGGACCGCCGACGGCACGCCCTCCGTGATCGGCCAGCCCCTCCCCGCCGTCTCCGATCTCGCCGGAAACGCCGTCGAGTCGAACCGGGACAACGACGAAACCCGGTTCACAATCATCATGCCGGAGATCGAGTTCGACTTCGGCGACGCCCCCGATAGCTACGGCACGTTGCGGGAGAGCAACGGCGCCCGACACACGATCAGTAGCGAACGCACCCCGCGGCTCGGCACCTACGTCGACACCGAAGCGAACGGCTCGCCGTTCCCCGATTCGGACGACGCGCGGCTCCCGATCGTCGGCTCCGAATCCGGCGGCGTGTTCACCTTCGACACTCCCGCCGACGGGGTGCTACGAATCGCCGCCGACGGCACCGATCCGGCCGGGGGCGAAACGATAACGCTCGGCATCGGTTCCCAAAGCACGACGTTCGAACTGGTCGACGCCGCCTCAAACCCGTCACCCGGTAACGTTCCGGTCGTGTTGAACGATGACGACACCCCCGAGATCATCCTGCAACGTCTCGCGGACGAAATCCGTCCGCGACTCGACGGGACCGGCGGCGGCGTCCTGCTGTCGCTGGACCCCGACGACCCGACCGAAATCGTTCTCGAAGCGATCGACGACGAAGACGGGATCTCGATCGGCACCTTCACCGTCGACGGTACGCCCTTTCGCGTGTTCACCGAACCGGGAACCGACCCCGACAACGTTCCCCCCGAAGCGATCCTCGGGTTCCTCAACCCGCTCGACCCGAGCGGCACGACGGTCCCGATCACGGCCACCGGAAGCGGTCTCGTTAACGCCTGGATCGACTTCAACCAAGACGGCGTGTTCGACGAGGACGAACAGATCTTGCAGAACGAAGTCGTCGTCGACGGCGTCAACCGGATCCAGGTCTTCGCCCCCGAGAACGCCCTCGACGGAGACACCTGGGCTCGGTTCCGGATCAGCGATTCGGGGAACCTCGGCCCCACCGGCGTCGCGGTCGGCGGCGAAGTCGAGGATTACCGCTTGTCCGTCCTCCGCGTCCCCGCGCCGACCGCCGTCGATGATGCGTACACGACCGATGAGGATACCCCGCTCGTCGTCGATGCCGCCCCCGACCGGTTGGTCGACAACGACCTCGACCTCGACGACCAAATCCTGCCGCCACGCGTCTTCGTGATCGACTCACCGGCCAACGGAACGCTCACGATCACCGATCCGTTCGAAGGCACCTTTGAGTACGTCCCCGACACCGATTTCAACGGGGTCGATACCTTCACCTACGTGCTCAGCAGCCAGGCCAGCGTCGGGGACGGATCCGACGTCGGATCGGCCGCCACGGTGACGATCGATGTGACCGCCGTCAACGATCCGCCCGAGTTTGACATCGTCGATCAGTTCGACGTCCTCGAACGGGACGACGAATCCCCCACGGTGATCGCCGACTTCATCACCAACGCGCTTCCCGGACCCGCCACCGCGACCGACGAAATCGCGACGCAAGACGTCCTCTTCGGAATCGACTACGATCAGTCCGACATCCCGCCGGGGCTATTCGTCCAAGACCCCGTGGTCGACGACGATGGACAACTCGTGTTCACCCAAGCGGCCGACCAATTCGGCACCGCGACCTTGGTCGTCACCGTCGCGGACGACGATCCGACCGACCCGCAAGTCGTTCCAACCACCGTCACGCTGAACGTCCGCCCGGTCAACGACGCCCCGCGTCGGGAGTCCGACCTGTTCGGGGAATCCGATTTCGCCGACCCCGATGACGGTTACGTCGTCGCCGACGGTGACGACGGAACGGTCCCGCCCGACCAGCAACCCGACCTGGGGCGAACCGAAGGGACGATCCTCTACACCACCAAAGAGGATCACGCGCCGTTCTTCATCCCGCTCGGGCGCCCCGACGGCGTTATCGGCTTCAACCGGATCGGTCTCTTGGACGTGTTCAACGTCGGACCCGATAACGAATCGGAAGACCTCCCGGGCGGGCCGCAAACGCTGTCCGTCTCCTCGGTGCCGACGACGACCGCCCGCGGCGGCACGCTCGCCGAAGTCCTCGACAACGGCACCCTCATCGGCTACCACTACACCCCGCCGACCGATTTCAACCGCGACATCGGGATCGACTTCTTCACCTACGAGGTGATCGACGACAACCCTGACGGCGGCGAGTCTTGGTCGCTCGACGACGGCGAACTCGTCGAAGATCGGCGGACCGCCACCGGTACCGTCGAACTCCTCATCAACCCGGTCAACGACCGACCCCAGTTCGTCCTCTCAACCGATCAGCTGACCGCCGCGGAGGATTCCGCGTCGCTTGTCGTTGAGAACTTCGCGACCGACATCTTTGCCGGACCGCAACTGACGGCGTTGGACGAGATCGACCCGGTCACGGGCCAATCGGTCGAATTCACCGTCTCGTCGTTGACCTTCCCCGAAGCGGAATCGTCGCAGTTCTTTGACATCTTCCCGACGATCACCCCCGAAGGAACGCTCACCTACAAACCCGCCGCCGATGTCTTCGGCAGCTTCGAATTCGAGGTCGTCCTCACCGACGACGGCCCGGACAACAGCATCCGTGGCGACCAGGTCTCCAGCGAACCCCAACTGCTGACGATCGATATCAACCCGATCAACGATCCGCCCCGACTCGTCGACGGCGAACCGCCCCTCGAGTTCACGTTGCTCGAGGACAACTCGGTGGTGATCCCGGTCCGTGGCGATTCCGCGATGAGGGGACTGCTCGATATCTTCACCGTCGGGCCGGCGAACGAGGCGGCGGACATCCTCCCCGATCCCGGCGGGAACCAGACGCTCCGACTCGCCAGCCCGATCCCGGCCTCCACCGCCGGCGGCGGGACGTTGTCGCCCAACCTCGAAGCCGGCGAAATCGTCTCGCTGACGTACACGCCGCGGGCGAATTTCAACGGCATCGACTCGTTCATCTTCAGCGTGATCGACGACGGCGTCACGGTCGACCTGGCCGGGAACGTCATCAACGACCCGCGTCGCTCCTTCGCCACCGTGACCCTCGACGTCACCCCGGTCAACGACCCGCCCCAGTTCAGCGGCGCCGGAAACGTGACCTCGCTGGAAGACGCCGGACTCGTCGAAGTCTCCAATTGGGCGACCAACGTCCAAGCGGGGCCTCCCGGCGCCATCGACGAAATCGACGGTACCGACCAACGACCGCCCCAAGAACTGACGTTCGTGGTCGAACCGGTTGCCCAGCCTGGCGGCGACGAGTACGACCGCGTCGTCGCGCTCTTCGATGAACTCCCCACGGCCGTCGTCGACGGGAACTCGGCGACCCTGCGTTACCGCACCGCCGAAAACCAAAACGGCGAAGCCTCCTTCCGCGTCCGTCTCCTGGACGACGGCGGTACCGACAACGGCGGGGTCGACGCGAGCGGATTCCGGACGTTCACGATCGGCGTCGAAGCGGTCAACGACCCGCCCCAGTTCGTCCCCGGTGGCGTCGTCACCGTCGACGAGGATAGCGGCCCGTACAACGAACCGTGGGCCACCGAAGTCGCCCCCGGTCCGGAAAACGCCTTCGACGAAGCCGACCAAGACGTCGCGTTCGAAGTCGTCACGCCGTCGGAGTACGAAGACCTGTTCGCGGTCCTGCCGCAAATCGACGAAAACGGGGTGTTGACCTTCACCCCCGCCGAAAATGCGGCCGGCGAAGCGCTCATCGATGTCACCGCGATCGACTCCGACGGCGGGACGTCCGATACCGTGACCCTCGAAATCGTGATCGCCGACATCAACGATCCGCCCGTCGCCGTCGACGACGAGTTCGAGACCGATGAAGATACCGTACTCGTGCTCCCGTCGACGTCGATCTTGGACAACGACATCGATCCCGACCTCGCGACCAACCCCAGCGAGTTCCTGACGATCGTGCTCGACGAGGCGTTCACGTCCCAACGCGGCGCGGCGGTCTCCTATGACCCGGCGACCGGCGAGGTCACCTACGACCCGACCACCTCCGCAAGCCTCCAAGCGCTCGGACCGAATGAGTCCGCGATCGACACCTTCGTCTATCGCGTGGTCGACTCCCAAGGCGTCCTCAGCAATCCCGCGACCATCGAAATCGAAGTCGACGGCGTCAACGACGCGCCCGTTACCATCGATGACGTCGCGACCTTGAACCAATCCGGTTCGACGACGCTCCAGGTCCTCGACAACGATTTCGACGTCGACGGATCGATCGACCCCAACTCGGTCCGGGTCTCGCTCCTGCCCGCCTTCGGTGCGGTGTCGATCGGAACCGGCGGCACGCTCGTTTACACGCCCTTTTCGCAGTTCTCCGGCCAAGACGAATTCCGCTACACCGTCGCGGATACGTTGGGACTCCGAAGCGAAGAGGCGGTCGTTCGTGTCTCGTTCAATGCCCCACCGGTCGCCGCCAACGACGGCGCGATGACCGTGCGAGACCAATCGGTCGAGATCGATGTCGCCGACAACGACAACGACCCCGACGGATCGCTGGACCTCAATAGCATCCGAATCGTGGACGCCCCGACGCGAGGCCAAGCCGTCCCGCTCGGAAACGGACACGTCCGCTACATCCCCGACCCCGGCTTCGTCGGCAACGATTCGTTCCGCTACTCGATTCGCGACAACGAAGGCCAAGTCAGTAACGTCGCAAACGTGACGGTGCGGGTCGTCGCCAGCGCCGGTCAAAATCCGGTCGAAGCCCCGGACGTCAACGCCGACGGCTTCGTTACCGCGATCGACGCCCTGCTGATCGTCAACAAGCTCAGCCGTGATCTCGATCCCGGCCAATCGACGATCCCGATCGATCCGGATGACCCGACTCCCCCCTACTACGATGTCAACGGTGACGCGAGAATCTCGAGCCTCGACGCGCTGTTGGTGATCAACGCCCTGTCACGACATGCCGGCAGCGGCGAAGGCGAAAGGGACGCCGACGGCGAGTCCCTCGGCATCTCGGACTCGGCACCGATCGCCCCGCCCGAATCGTCCGCC
>JAWLFY010000046.1:7846-32626 GCA_041685355.1 Pirellulaceae bacterium
CGCCCCGCCCGAATCGTCCGCCTCGGTCGAAACCGCCGCGTCGTTCTGGGATCAAGATTCGGTCCCGCCGCTCGATCCGCCCCCGCGGGTGAAGTCGACCGCCGACGCTTGGGAAGCCGACGCCCTCGAACTCGATGCGGATGCTGACGAACTGATCGATTCGGTCGCCAACGGCCGAGAAAAATCGGGTGAAGATGACGACACGCTCGCCGCGATCGATCAAGCGTTGGCGCTGCTCGACTGAGCGCCTAGTCCTGATCACCCCGGCCGCGACGACGGAGCCGTTCCATCTTGTCCCGGATCCGTCCCGTGGCCCGTTCGGTCGCCTCCGCGTCCGCGACGATCGTTACCCGGCCGTCGTCCGCGGTGGTGACCCGGAGCCAGCTTCCGGGACGCGTCTCGACCGGCAACTCCGCGGCCGGCACGATGAGCTCTCGCTCGCGCGGGCCGACCAGCAACACCGCATGCTCGCCGTCGACGACACGGTCCAACACCGCCTGCTCTTCCATCGGTTCGCTCCCACGTCCCGGGTTCATTCCAACCGGATCAAACCCTGTCGCTTGATGTCACGCAACCTCGCCGGACCGATCCCGTTGATCTCGGTCAATTCGTCGATCGATCGCAACGGACGGATTCGAATCAATTCGTCTGCACGTTCTGGACTGATGTGCGCGATCCGGACCAGACTCTCCTTCGGGGCCGTGTTGATCGCGATCTCGGCCCCGCCGACCGGCCCTCCCGTGGTCCGCATCTCGATCCCCGGCCGCACCTCGAACCGGCGTCCGTCACTCACCACCATGATCGTCCCGTCGCGGTCGGTCCCGTACACCGGCACCCGGTGACGGCGAAACCGCTCGATGACTTCGGCGTGGGGGTGCCCATACGAATTCCCTTCCCCCGCCGAATAGATCGCGACCTCGGGGCGAACCTCGCGAAGAAACTCCTCCCCGTTCGACGTGCTCGATCCGTGATGCCCGAGTTGCAACACCTGTGCCCGCAGCGGAAAACCTGACGCGATCATCCGACGCTCCGCCGGGATCTCGGCATCCCCGGTCAGCAAAATCGCGACCTCGCCATACGCGACGCGGACCGCGACACACCCGTTGTGCAAGTCACCGTCAACCTCGCTCGGGTTCAACACCTCCACCCGGGCGGACCCCAGACGCAACGCTTCCCCGGTACGCGGTTCGTGATATCCCGCCCCCGATGCCAGCACCGCGTCCAACGCCCGCTCGAACGTTCGGCTCGTGTGCTCATCACCCGACATCCACACCTCCGTGACCGGGAACGCCCGCAGCACGTCCGGGAACTGGCCGATGTGATCCGCATGCGGGTGAGTTCCGATCAACAGATCGATCTTCTCGACCCCGGCGGCCAACAAAAGGGGGACGACCTCGTTGCCGGTATGTCGCCCGGCGTCGACCAGGATCGTAAAGTCGGGGCCGGCGAGCAGCGTCGCGTCTCCCTGACCGACGTCAAGAAAGTACGCCCGGAGTCGCCCGTCTCGGATTCCCTCCCCGTTCGCCGGACGCGACGGTTCGGCCGCTTCCGGCGCGCGTCGCGCTAAACGTGCCGATATCGCGTCATCGGTTCGGTCGTCGTGGCATCCGCTGGCGGCGAGCCAGCAAATCGCCGCGATGGCGACCCGCAGGATCACCGTCGGGGTCCACGACACCATCTCCATCGGGGCCCGCGGCAACGCCGTGGGGATTCGGGTTCGCATCGCTCGCAGACCTCCCTGTCCGCTCGACTCTGGCGCCGGTTCGTTCCGTCCCAATTCGCCTTCTAGACGATCCGCCGACCCGATCGCCAGGGCGATGACGCGATCCCGACGACGTGCAACCGACACGGCCGCCGAATACAATCGGCCCGGTCGGCACCAAGCCTCCTCCGTCCCCCCTCGAGTCCATCCCCATGCGATTTTTCGCCAACATCTCGACCGCCGTTTTGCTACTCGCGGTCGCCACCGTTCCCCATGCCACCGCCGCCGATGACGACGGCCGACTCGCCGCGTTGATCATCGACGGCCAAAACAACCACGCGATGTGGCCGAAGACGACGATGATGATGAAGCACTACCTAGAAGAATCGGGCCGCTTCCGCGTCGATGTCGCGCGAACCCGCTACACCTGGAACGGCGGAGACCTCCTCGATCAGTACCCGCTCGAAGACGCTCGCGAATACGAAAACCTGAACGAGCCAAAGCCGGATCCCGACTTCAAGCCGGCCTTCTCCGAATACGACGTCGTGATCAGCAACTTCGGCTGGAAGGCCGCCGAGTGGCCCGCGGAAACAAAGCGAGCACTCGACGAGTACGTCCGCGGCGGAGGCGGCTTCGTCGTGATCCACGCCGCGAACAATTCGTTCGGCGATTGGGACGAGTTCAACAAAATGATCGGACTCGGCGGCTGGGACGGCCGCGACGAGCGATCGGGCCCCTACCTGTACGCGGAACAGCCCGGCGCCCCGGTCCGCCGCGACACCTCACCCGGCAAGGCCGGCTCCCATGGGCCCCAACACGAATTTCAAATCGTCATCCGCGAACCCGAACACCCGATCACCCGCGGCCTGCCCCGCGCCTGGATGCACACCCAAGACGAGCTCTACCAACAACTCCGCGGACCGGCCGAAAACGTGACCGTGCTCGCGACAACCTACGCCGACCCGATGTACCGCGGCACCGGCCGGCACGAGCCGATGCTGATGACGATCGACTACGGCGACGGCCGCGTATTCCACACCCCGATGGGCCACGCCGACCTGTCGATGGAATGTGTCGGGTTCATCACCCTCCTCGCCCGCGGCGCCGAATGGGCCGCGACCGGCGATGTCACCCTCGATGACGTCCCCGACGACTTCCCCGCGCCCGATCAATCCAGCCGGCGACCGTTCAAGCGGTGACCCTTCACGCGGCGACCGTTCATGCGGTGATGGCTCACCCCGAGTAAGTCGCGAAGTCGGTGTATCCCGCCGCCCCGGTCGGCGAATACCAATCCGAAACGTCCGCCGTCTCGGCCAACGGCCACCCGTTCCGGAACCGGTAAACCAAATCGCGGCTACCCATGTCGTTGAAGTTCCCGTTCGGCGAGAGTCGAACGCCGAGAATGACACGACGCCGACGTCCCCTTCACGACTCGGGCATCGCCGAAATCTCCCGGTCCAACGCCCTGACGGGCGACGGGGACCGGAACACACCATCGGGCGAGCTCCCGTCCTCCCCCCTGCCGTCTTCCCCGGCGATCTGCGACACGATCCTCGATACGTGCACGTGGCAATTCTCGAGAAACGTCTTGAAGTGACTCGTTTGTGTCCCCGCGACCGCGGTCCCCGCGACATAGATCCCCGCGACGTTCGTCTCCATCGTCTCGGCATCATACCGTGGCGCCAACGTCGGACCGACCAACTCGATCCCGCAGCGCCGAAACAACGTCTTGTCCTGCTCGTAACCGATCAGCCGCAACACGTCGTCGGCGACGACCTCGATCAACCCCTCCGACGCCTCGTCAACAACAATCGGGTCGTCGGAATTCGCCTCGGACGGAAGCAACCGACGAAGCCATACACGACTCGGCTCGATGCGGACCGGTTCGGTCGAAAAATACGCGGTCACCCTTCCCGAACCGATCAGCCCCTCAATCTCCGGCCGCAGCCAATACTTGATGCTCTCCGATGGCAAACCCGATCGGCGATAACTGATCGACACCTCAGCCCCGACATGGTGGAGCCGCAACGCCGCCTCGATCGCGCTGTTTCGCCCACCCACGATCAGCACCCGGCGGCCAAAATACCGATGCGGATCCCTTAAGTAGCCGTCGACATGCGACAGACCCTCCCCGTCGATCCCCATCGTTTTCGGGTGGTCCGTCCCGCCAATCGCAAGCACGACCCGATCACACACGATCCGCCGCCGCTCACCCCGCGCATCGGTCGTCACGACGAATCGCGATTCCTGGCGATCGACCCCGATCACCCGCTCGAAACAACGAACCGGAATCCGAAACTGTCTGACGACGCCGCGGAGATAAGTCAGGTACTGCTCCCGCGTCGCTTTCCCCTGGTCCGGTGTCTCCAACGGAACCCCCGCAACCGCGATCCGCTCGTTGCTGCTAAACCAACGCGTCTGCGGCGCCCACCAACTCATCGTGTGACCGATCGGCCCCGCCTCGATCACCTCGAATCGAACCCCGGCGCGTCGGAGCCCCACCGCAAGCTCGATCCCGATCGGACCCCCACCGACGATCACCACGTCGGTATCGGTAGGTGCCGGGGCGGGTCCGGACGATTCAGAAGCCGATTGCGACATGAGCCTCAAAGGGGGGTCTGGGTGCGAACAAGTCGGTCGGTCCGAAACAATCGGTTTCCCTTCGGATTATTCCCGGTCTCGCCGAAATCGACAACCAAACCGAGTCCCCAACAACCAACAACCAACAACCAACAACGCTCAACCGTCGCTTCGCCGAATCACCTCCAACGCAACCCGCCCCGCCGCATCCAACGCCTCCCCAATCCTCCACCGCGCGTGCTCCCGGTCACCGACCCGGTTACTGGCACCCCGAACGATTCGCACGGGGACCCCCGCGAGCCGACAGCTCATCGCGACCCCGAACCCTTCCATGTCCTCGGCAAGGGCGGCGGGGTGTCGAACGCGTCGCATCGCCGCCTCCTCGGCGTCGGCCGAGCCGGCACAGACGGTGACCAAAACGCGATCCCGCGACCTTTCTCGGTCCCGCGACCTTTCTCGGTCCCGCTCCGACGTCCCCATGAGGCCCAATCCGACTCGGTCGCCGATCGACCCGCTCGCGAATCCCGACGATCCGCCGGTGATCTCGGATGAGACTTGCGCGAACCCCATTCCCCCGGCCGAGAGATGCTGATGTGCTTGCCCGACGCCGATCCCGTCGCAAACCACCTCGTCAAACTCGATCGCCTCCCCGATCGCCAATCGCGAATCGTCATACGTTCCCGCGATCCCGACCAGCAACACGAGCCTCGGCCCCAC
Organism: Pirellulaceae bacterium; assembly: GCA_041685355.1. Classification (GTDB taxonomy): domain Bacteria; phylum Planctomycetota; class Planctomycetia; order Pirellulales; family Pirellulaceae; genus JAWLFY01. Next base: position 12,846 of record JAWLFY010000046.1, read on the forward strand.
TTCACGGATCAGCCCCATCGACCGTGCCGCCGCCGCGACGACCCCAAACCCGCACACTTCGACCCGAAGGTCTCCCGATTCCCAGTCCCCCAACGCTGACCCACCAGACCGATTCGACACCAAGCGTTGCTTCTCCCGCACCGTCGGGACCAAGACCAACAGCGGTCCGCCTCGTCGCATCAACTGATTCCGGTCGGTTGGCTTTGGTGCCGGTATGGGTTGAACAACAGATAGTTCAAATGCCGGTACAGATCGCTCCCGCCGAGCAGCTCCTGATGGCGTCCCTCCCCGACCAACCGAGGCCCGTTGAACAACACCACGCGGTCCGCTTCGCGCAACGACGACAAGCGGTGCGGCAACATGATCACGAGGCTTCCGGTGGACGCGAGTTGACGGAGCGCCGCCAGACACGGGTCAACCGATAAGTGCTCCGCGGGCGGCGGAGGCTCGATCGCCAGCACAATCGACGGTCGGTGAAGGATCGCCCGCGCGATGCCGATCGCGTACGTCTGTTCCACCCCGAGCGTCGTGTCCCCGGCCGCGACGATCGTCTGTAACCCCTCCGGCAACCGCTGGATTTGCTCATACACGCCGACCCGCTCCAGCGTCTCGCGGATATCACTGTTTCCGATCGCCGTTTCACCCCCTCGTAAATTTTCCAGGATCGTTCCGTCCCAAATCGGCCCGCCCGGTTCGACCCACATCACGTTTCTCGCGAGCGCCTGCGGGTGGACGTCAAGTAACGAGAGCCCGTCGATCTCGACACGACCCTCCACCGGTCGGCCAAATCCCATCAACAGTTCGGTCAACGCCCGCGTCGGGATCGGGTCCGTCCCGAGCAACGCGACCAACGAACCGGGACAAAGCCGAAGGCTGAGATGACTCAGGAGCTCCTGGCCGGTCGAATCGCGGAGCGTGACGTCGCGAATATCCACCGCCTCGCGAAGCCCCGCGAGCCCCACCCGCTGCTCGCTCGGGGATACCTCGTCACCCCGTTGTAAGTAGTGATAAACCGTCTCGCTCGACTCACTGCTCGCCCTCAACTGGCCCGCCAGTTGCGCGAGCCGACCGGCAGAGATCGCCGCAGCCGTCAGGGATAACCCGAGCACCAAAGCGGCCGGTAAACTCAGCCCCTTTTCGACACCCAACAGGTTCACGCCCAACCCGAGCAGCAGCACCGCGATCGCGACCGCCGAGGCGAGGAACAACAGCGGCCAAACCCGCCCCCGCCGAGCGTCTTCCGTCGCGAGCCGACGGTATAACGACTCCAACTCCGATTCGAACGCCCGGTCCGCGTTTCCCTGTGTCTGCAACCGAGCCAGCAACGGCGCGCGTCCGACCAACTCCGCCATTCGCTGACGCGAGCGTGGGACCTCCCAATACGCGAGATCCCCAGGTTCGTGGGCCCGCAACTTCCGAAACAGCCGCCACACCAGCACGCCACTGATCACCGCCAACACGGTCAGCCAAACGTTCACCAACACCGCGACCACGACGCACCCCAGCAACATCAAAACGCTGCGGGGAATCACCCGGTACCACATCGAAAGCCCCGACTGAACCGCCGGCAAATGCTCCCCGATCAGTTTCTCCGCCCGCACGTACTGAGCCGTCGCCCCTTCGAACTCCGCCCGACGCTGACTTTGGCGAAACAGACGCCCATGTAAATCTTTCACCACCCGTCTTGCCCGCCGATCGGCCAACGATCGGTTGAACCACACCGCCACGCTAAACAACACCGCCGCCACCAACGCCACCCCCACCAACCAACTCAGCTGGACCAGCTCCGATTGCTCCACCAACCGCTCGGGTAACGTGAGGGTCAGGTGCGTCCCCAGCCGCGTCTCCGTCCCGACCAACGCCCCGCCGTTGAGCAGCGCCGCGATGAGACCGACCAAGACGATCAGGAACGGGACCAACAACCCGGCGATCGTCGCCCAAATGACTGCGAACGGCCCGCCGCGGGCACCAGGCTCACCCCTCGGGATCGATAAAGTGGTGATGCGGTTCAAACCGTTCAGCTCCTCAAGCCAGCGGGACGCGGCGGTGTCACGAAAACGCGGGATCCGGTCGCGCGGCGGGACGATCGCGTCCCCCCCTCAGGCCCGAAAACGGCCCTGCCCCCTCAACGACGCCTGACCCCCAATGCCCGCTCCCACCGCCCCGACGAGCCTCGTGGGCTCGGAGCCGATGATGGGCCGGATCACGCCAGGTCCCTGTCCTCGAATAGGAGCATCGCGAGCATCCAGATCGCGATCGCGAAACATATAAGATAATTGAACGCGGCGGCGAGGTAGATCGGCGGGATCGGATTCCCGGCATCGACCGCCGACTGCACGTTGAACGCGTTCAAGTTGACGACCACCACCGCGATCAGCTTCCCGAAGAAACCGACCAACTCGTTGCTCCCCTCCGATGATGCCACCAACGGCGACGTCAGGTTGCCGATCACGTAGATCACGAAACAGGTAATGAAGTTCGCGATCAACGGTAATCGCGTCGCTAACGCCACCGCGATCCCGGCGATCACCATCGTCTGCATGAAGTACAGCCCCAACACCGGGACCGTCGTCATGATCTCCTCGTGACCGACCTGCCACCCCGGGACCTCGGCCGACGACTCGCGGGCGTCGTAAATCGGCTTGTACGCCACGACCACCAACAACACCGCCGCCAAGATCACGAACAACACCAGCACCGACAGCACAATCCCGGCATACTTTCCGAGCACGAACGAGCGGCGACTGACCGGCTTGCTCAAAACGGTCAATGCCGTTCGCCCCTCGATCTCGTCGCTGACCGATGTCCCCGCACTCCACACCGCTTGCAACATGGCCAACACCATGATCAACGTCACCCCGCTGTCCTTCAGCAACCGGATGTCGTCCCCCATCGTGTTGAACGGATAGACCGCGAACAGCATCACGCCGAACAACCCCAACGCCAACAGCAACAGATACAACGGCTGAGCCATCTCGTTCTTCGCGGTCGACAACGACAACGCCCAAACCCGCGGGGCCGCCTGGCGGAATGCCACGATCCCCGCCACCGACATGAAAAATACCGTCGCCGTCCCGATGATCGACGACGCCTGCGGAACCGCCGGACGGTTCTCAAACGTCAACTCCACCGTCGCCGGGTCGATCTCGCGGTTCTGAATATGGAGCCGCGTCGAATCGCCCGGAATCGGCGGTATCTCGCGGTCCTCGTAACGATAAGTCAACTCCTCCCCCGCGTTCACCCGCGTCGGGGCACGCCCGAACTCCGCCGGTTCCGACGCGTCCGCCAGCAGCACCGTCCGGTCACTCCGAATCGATACCTCCGCGGCACTCCGCAGATCATACGACACCTCCGCCGGGACGAACGGCGCGTCGTCCGGGTCGTCCCCGACATACCCCTCGATCGTGACCGAATAGCTTGCCCTCCCGTCCCCCACTAAGTTCACCTCCGGGACCGACCGAATCACCGCCATCGGCTCCTCCACCAACGGTGTCGCCGCAAGTCCGATCACCGCAAACACGCCAGCCGTCGACAACAGGTACGGCACCACCCCTTCCGAAAAGACCGACCCCCACTCCGATCGCGTGCGGTGCCAAGCCCCATACACCGCCGCAAAACCGAGCACCAAACCGATCGCCATCAACGGCATCACGAGCGAACCCGCGTACGGCCCCGCACCCGGCACGTAGACGAAGCACAACGCCCCCCCGGCAATCACGCCCACCCCCAGCGAAGCCGCGATCCCCCGCCGCGGATCGTCCGCCAACCGGCCGATCGCCGGGACCAAGGACGCCGCCGCCAATAGACCGAACACCACCACACACGCGATCAATCCCAGCAGGATCCCGATCGAAATCACCCAGATCGGGGTGAGCCAAACCGGGGCCCACTTCGCGGCCTGTCCCAGCAGCAATCCAGCCGTCATGCGCACTACCCAGCGATCAATAGAAAAGGTCAGCGAATCGTTGATGGTCACACGGAATCGAGACGGAAACCCGACGCGATGCCGATGCTACGCAAGCCGAGGGGGAACGGTTTTCCGAAATTCAGCCGGCCGCCTCAAAACGCCGCCGAGTTTCCTCGGGAATCGTGATCTTCTCCAGACCTCCCCCCGGGGCAAGCCGGCAACAAACCGCGGTCAACGCCCCGTCGGCGATCGAGACCCCGTCGCGGGTGAAGACGAACTCGTACCGCACGCTCGACGACCCGACCTTCGCGACCCGGACCTCGATCGTCAGCAGATCCTCGAACCGCGCCGCGGCGCGGTAATCACAGTGAGCCGATACCCTCGGCCAGGTGATCGGCATCCCCTCCGGAACATGACGCGGCATGACGTCGATGCCGATCGACCGCAACAACTCGTGCTCGGCCGTCTCCATCATCGGGAAAAAAGCCGAAAAGTGGACGATCCCGGCGGCGTCGGTGTCCCGGAACTCCACACGCCGCTGTGTCACGAAGGGCATCGGCGAGGCCAGACTACTCGCCGACGTACGGCAATAACGCCATGAACCGGGCCCGCTTGATCGCGGCGGTTACCGCGTGCTGGCTCACCGCCGTACAACCGCTCTTGCGGCGACCGACGATCCGGCCCTGACGATTCACCAACTTTTTCAGCAATTCGACGTCCTTGTAATCGACGTACATCGGACGCGGCCGATGGCCATCGACGAAAATCGGATCTTTCTTGCGGGTCCGGGTCCGCACCCGCGTCCGCTTTCGGGCGCGGCTGCGATTGGTCATCGGGCGGGCTGCCATCAGGTGGGCCTAACTCTTCTACTCAGGGCGAATGGTCTGTACGGTCGACGGCCCGTCTGCCGCCGACTCGCCTCCGCGAATACGCGAGCAAACTAATATGCCGGCCGCGGGTGTCGTTGGCAAGGGGAATTGGACCGCGATTTGCCCTTCCCGAACCGTCGATCCTTTGCCATATTTTGATTTCTTGGCCGCACGCGTTCCCTCAGGTGACAATGATGAAGTTGGAGTTGAAGAAAGTCAGAAATATCGGGATCAGCGCCCACATCGACTCGGGCAAGACCACCCTGAGCGAACGCATCCTGTTTTACACCGGCCGGATCCACAAGATCGAAGAGGTTCGTGGAGATGGTGACGGGGCCACCATGGACCACATGGAGCTCGAACAGGAGCGGGGGATCACGATCACCAGCGCCGCGACGACGGTCGCCTGGAAAGATTACGCCGTCAACCTGATCGATACCCCCGGCCACGTCGACTTCACGGTCGAAGTCGAACGCTCGTTGCGGGTCCTCGACGGCGCCGTTTTGGTCCTCTGCAGCGTCGGGGGCGTCCAAAGCCAATCGATCACCGTCGACCGCCAAATGAAACGCTACCAGGTCCCCCGGCTCGCGTTCATCAATAAGATGGACCGCACCGGTGCCAACCCCAAACGGGTCGTCGAGCAGCTCCGCACCAAGCTCATGGCCGACGCGTTCCTGATGCAGATCCCGATCGGCGCCGAAGACAACTTCCGCGGCGTCGTCGACCTGATCGAGATGAAGGCGCTGACGTTCGAAGGCGAACAGGGCGAACAGGTCGTCGAAGGCCCGATCCCCGCCGACCTCCAAGACGAAGCCGAAGCGGCACGCGTCCAAATGCTCGACTCGCTGTCCAACTACAGCGACGAAGTGATGGAACTGCTCCTCAGCGAAGAAGAAGTCCCCAAGGACATGATCTATCGGGTCACCCGTGACGCCGTCCTCAACGGGGCCACCCCCGTCTACGTCGGCAGCGCCTTCAAAAACAAAGGCGTCCAGCCGCTGCTCGAAGCCGTCACCCAATTTCTCCCCAGCCCCCTCGATCGTGAAGTCTGGGGCCGCGACCCCGAAGACGAGTCGAAACGGATCGTGCTCCAACCCGATACCGAGGCGCCGATGGTCGGGATGGCGTTCAAAATCGTCGATGACCCGTTCGGCCAACTCACCTTCATGCGGATCTACCAAGGGTCGATCTCCAAAGGCGAAACCTACATCAACCAACGGACCGGCCGCAAAGAACGCTTCAGCCGGATCGTGCGGATGCACAGCGACAAACGGGAAGAAATCGATACCGCCGGCGCCGGCGATATCGTCGCCGTGATGGGGATCGACTCCGCCAGCGGCGATACCTACGCCGCGAGCCAGAAACTGTGCACCCTCGAGTCGATGTTCGTCCCCGAACCGGTGATCAAGATCGCCGTCAGCCCCAAAAGCCGTGGCGACGGCGACAAGATGGGGAAAGCGCTCCAGCGGTTCCGCAAAGAAGATCCCACGTTCCGCGTCTTTACCGACGACGAAACCAACGAGATCCTGATTAGCGGCATGGGCGAACTCCACCTCGAAGTCTATATCGAGCGGATCCGCCGCGAATACGGCGTCGATATCGAAGTCGGCGCGCCGAAGGTCAGCTACCGCGAAAGCCCGACCAAAACCGTCGAGTTCAACTACAAACACCGCAAGCAAACCGGCGGTTCGGGCCAGTACGCCCACGTCGTCGGAAAACTCGGCCCCATCGAGGCCGAAAGCGAGGAACAGTTCGTCTTCGAAGACCATGTCGTCGGCGGAAGGATCCCCAAACAGTACATCCCCGCCGTCGAAAAAGGCTTCCGTGACTCGCTCGGAAAGGGACCGATCGCCGAATATCCGGTCGTCAATACCCGAATCGATCTCGATGACGGGAGCTACCACGAAGTCGACTCGTCGGAAAAAGCGTTCTATACCGCCGCCCAAGGGTGCTTCCGCGAGCACTTCAAACAGGCCGGCCCGAAACTGCTCGAGCCGATCATGAACGTCGAAATCGAATGCCCCGAAGATTTCCAAGGGACCGTCGTCGGGGACGTCATTCGCCGCCGTGGCATCATGAATAGCAACGACATCGTCGAGGGCCTCAGCGTCATCCGCGCCGAGGTACCGCTCGCCGAAACCTTCGGCTATGCCACCGACCTCCGTAGCCTGACCCAAGGCCAAGGGACGTTCACGATGGAATTGGCCACCTACCGCCAAGTCCCCTCGAATATCCAGGAAGACATCATCGCGGAGAAAAAACAGATGCTCGCCGCCGCCCGCTGAGCCAGCGGACATCCGACGTCATCCAAACACAGGGCTTCGCGGGTCACCGCGAAGCCCTCTTTTTTTGTCTCCTCCGCATCCCGCCGCCGAACGCCCCATGCCACTTCATGCGTGCTACGTTCTCCTGGACACCTCACACGCATCTGGGGCGGATGCTCTTTTGGAGAACGAACTCGTGGACTTCATTTCCACCCCCGCTGAACAGCCCCCCACGGCCGGCCGACACGATTCCCTCGACGAACCGTCCTCGTCATTCGGAACCCCTCCGTGTGGTGCACCGATCTGCCTCGACTCCCTCCTCGATCGTTGCATGCGGGCCCCAGGGTTCGCGCTCGCCTTGCTGACCGAACTGGAAAATTCCGCTCCCGAGCTGCTGGCTCTCCTGGCCGACCAGGTGGAAGCCGGTGACGCGGAGGCGGCAACCGGCTCACTGCACAAGCTGAAAGGGGCGACCGGAATCGTGTGCGCGAACCACCTCTGCGAGCTGGCACGATCCGGGGAAATCGCCGGGCGAGACGGAGACAATCAGCGTTTGAAGTCGCTACTTCCCGAGATCCGAAAGGGCTGGGACGAGTGCCGTGCATTTCTGCCGACACTCCGCGAACGGCTGTCCTGAACCGGACCCCATCCGAATTCGAGACCGATGCAACCCTCGTCACCCAAATCGCCCCCGCTCAAAGCATCGTTTGACTTGCTCGTCACCGACCCGAACCAAAAAATCTGGATGCGATCGGTCTCCCGACTCGCCCCGCTGCCGGTTTCCCACGCTCGGTCCTCCGAGTGTCGTCGCTTGGAAGAACCCGCGTTCGCCTGACCGAACCGGATCATCTGCACCCCTCACCATGGACGACCCGTTTCCCCAAACGAGGCAACGCTCGGAGCAACTCGAACGCGACACGCGTCACGTGAGTTTCGAAACCCGAAGCCGGAGCGAGTTGGCGATCACCGAAACCGAGCTGAAGCTCATCGCGGCGGCGGCGATCATCGGGCTGAGTAACCATCCGAGCCATGGGTACAACACGCCCGCGGCAACCGGGACCCCGAGCGAGTTATAAACGAACGCGAAGAAAAGGTTTTGGCGGATGTTCCGCATCGTCCGCCGGCTCAATCGGACCGCCTTGACGATCCCGTTCAAATCGCCCTTGACCAAGGTCACCCCGGCCGATTCGATCGCCACGTCGGTCCCGGTCCCCATCGCGATCCCGACGTCAGCGGCGGCTAGCGCCGGGGCGTCATTGATCCCGTCCCCCGCCATCGCCACCCGGCGGCCTTCACCCCGTAACGCGTCGACCCGCTCGTGCTTCTGCTCCGGCATCACGCCGGCCTCGTAGTCGTCGATCCCGAGCTCCTCGGCGACAGCCTTCGCGGTCTTCTCGTGATCGCCGGTCAGCATCAAGATCCGCAGCCCCATCCGGTGTAGCATCTTGATCGCGTCCGCCGTGGTCTCCTTGATCGGGTCGGCAACCGCCAAGATCCCGGCGCACTTGCCGTCGATCGACACGTGGATGACCGTCCGACCGCGGGATTGCAACGAATCGGCTTCATCCGCGACGCCGCCCAGCCCCGTCACCTCCCGCTCGTCCAACAGCGATCGTTTGCCGATCAGCACGTCCCGGTCGTCCACACGCCCGCGAATCCCTCCGCCGGTGATCGAATCAAAGTCCTCGGCCGATCCCGGTTCCACCTCACGCTCCGACGCCCCCTCCACGATCGCCGCCGCGATCGGGTGCTCGCTTTGCCGTTCCAACCCCGCGGCGACCCGCAGCAACTCGGCTTCGTCGAAGCCGCCGGAAGCGACGACGTCGGTCAGCCGCGGCCGGCCCTCGGTCAGCGTCCCCGTCTTGTCAACGATCAACGTGTCGATCCGTTCGAGCGATTGCAGGACCCCCGCGTCCTTGATCAACACCCCCTCCTGCGCCCCGCGACCGACACCGACCATGATCGACATCGGCGTCGCCAGCCCCAGCGCGCAAGGACACGCGATGATCAACACCGCGACCGCGTTGACCAACGCCCACACCAACGGCGGATCTTTGGGCGCCGCGACCCACCACACCACGAACGTCACCATCGAAACCAGCACGACCGCGGGAACGAAGTAACCCGCGACGGTGTCAGCGATGCCTTGGATCGGCGCGCGACTCCGCTGGGCCGATGCCACCATCGTGACGATCTGCGACAATACCGTGTCCGAACCGACCTTGTCCGCCCGCATCACGAAACTTCCCGTCCGGTTCACCGTGCCGCCGATCACCGAGTCCCCCTGCTCCTTCTGTACCGGGACCGATTCCCCCGTGATCATCGATTCGTCCAACGAGCTCGACCCGTCGACGATCTCCCCGTCGACCGCCACCTTCTCACCCGGACGGACCCGCAACTGATCCCCCTCGCGGACCTCGTCCAGCGAGACCTCGCGTTCTTCACCGTCGCGAATCACCCGCGCCGTCGGCGGCGCCAACGACATCAGCTCCCGGATCGCGCTGCCCGTCCGCCGCCGCGCCCGCAGCTCCAAAACCTGGCCGAGAAGCACCAGCGTGATAATCACCGCCGCCGACTCGAAGTAAACCTCGCCGCGACCGTCAACCTTGAGCCCCTCCGGAACCAACCCCGGCAACAACACCACGTACAGACTGAACAGGTAGGCCGCCCCGGTCCCCAAGGCGATCAACGTGAACATGTTCAGGTTCCATGTCACGACCGATCGCCACCCGCGGACGAAAAACGGCGCCCCCGCCCAGGCGATCACCGGGGTACACAGAACCAACTGAATCCAGTGGTTCACACGCCAAGAAATCCAGCGTTCGAGCGGGACGCCAAACATCGGCAACATCGCCAGTGCGAACACCGGCACGGTCAGCGCCAACGCCCCCCAAAAACGACGCGTCATCGCGCGAAGTTCCCCGTCGTCCTCCTCCCCGGACGGCTCCGCCGGCTCCAAGTCCATCCCGCACTTGGGACAGTCCCCGGGGCCCTGCTGCTTCACCTCCGGATGCATCGGACAGGTGTAAATCGCGTTGCGACCTCCGACGCCGCTCACCCCCCCCGACCGATCCCGCTGTCGCTGGCCGCCGCCATCATCGTGACCGCCGTGGCCCCCCCCGCAACACTCCCCCTTCGCCTCCGACCCTTCCCCTTCAGCCGCCGTGTCGTCGCCCCCCGACTCGTCGGCTCCCTTCTCGTCCGTTTGTCGCGCCCGAAACTTTTTCAGACACCCCGACGAGCAGAAGTAATACGTCTGGCCCTCGGACTCCAGACTCTCCGCCGACTTCTCGTCAACGGTCATGCCACAGATCGGATCGGTCGCCATCGGCATCTTTCGGGTTCGGCGTCGTTCGTACGGAAAGGGGCGTGAGTGGGCTTGTAAGCCGGGTTCTGTAACCGCCACGTTGCCGCCGGCGGCCGATGACCATTTACCTGTGCACGGCGATTGCTCGCCGCCTCAATCGCGACCTACCCGGGCATGCTTCGAGACGGGCCGCCTCGCGAGACACCGCGGTACGGTGTCCCGACACCCTGTTTGGTCTAGCTCCGGATGGGGTTTACCAAGCCGACCGAGTCACCCCGGCCGCTGGTGCGCTCTTACCGCACCGTTTCACCCTTACCACGCGCCTCGCCCCGTCGGGGAGAGGCCGTTCGGCGGTCTACTCTCTGCTGCACTTTCCCTAGCCTTACGGCCGGTCGACGTTATCGACCATCCTGCCCTGTGGAGCCCGGACTTTCCTCCAGCCATCGACAAGCGACGGCCAGCGGTCACCCCACCCACTCACGAGCCACCCTCAGCGTCGTCGATCGCCCTCCACCCGGCAACCCACGCCCCCAACAAACCGTGACCACGCCACCCTCCCCCACGCCCCACCGCAAAAAGGGGAAAGGGGTAGATTCCGCTTATTACCCCCTTCCCCTTTTTGGAGCGGGGCGGTCACGCCACCGGCATCTGGTGGCAGGGATTACAATGTGGAGTCTTGAGCCGCATCCTGACTCGATCGGGCCACCGTCGTTTGCTGGCGATTGCTTCTCGGTCCGGCCCAGCAACGCGACACGATTTCTCCTGACCCTTGGTGCTGAGAACCCTGTAATGAAACGATTCTTGCTGTGTTGGCTGGCGGCCGTCGCCCTGCCCCAAGTCGCGTGGGCCGAATTGAAGATGGCTTCGATCTTTGGCGATCACATGGTGGTCCAACGCGACCAGCCGATCCGCGTTTGGGGCTGGACCGAGCCGGGAACGGAGGTCCGCGTGACGATCGCGGAACATACCGCCTCGGGGACGGCCGACGAATCGGGACGGTTCGACGTCTCGCTCGATCCGTTGCCAGCCGGTGGGCCGCACGAGATGGTCGTCCGGGCGGACGAGACCGAAACGTTCGAGGACGTGCTCGTCGGCGAAGTGTGGGTCTGCTCGGGACAGTCCAACATGGCGTGGCCGGTCGCACAGGCGAACGACCCGGACCTGGAATCGATGACGGCCAAATTCCCCAACATCCGCTTGATCTCGGTTCCCCAAGTCGGCACGCAAGAACCGCAAGACGACTTCAACGGGGCGTGGGAGGCGTGCACCCCAGAAAGCGTGACGGATTTCTCCGCCGTCGGCTACTTCTTCGGCCGCCAACTCCACCTGACGCTCGACGTCCCGGTCGGGCTGATCGATAACGCGTGGGGCGGCTCATCGGCCGAAGCGTGGGTCAACCGTGACGTGCTCGAACAGCACGATCAATACGACGAACTGCTTGCCCATTGGGACCGAATCGCCGAGAACTACGACCACGAGGCGGCGGTGGCCCGCTACGAAGCGAACCGCCAACGCTGGATCGATGGCGGACGAAAAGGGCGCTCCCCACGCGCCCCTCGTAACCCGCTGACCGGAAACCATCGCCCGGCGAATATTTACAACGGCGTGCTGAAGCCGACGATCGGGTATTCGATCCGTGGGGTGATCTGGTATCAGGGCGAATCGAACGCTTCTCGGGCGTACCAGTACCGGGACCTGTTCCCGACCATGATCCGAAACTGGCGCGACGAATGGGGCCAGGGGGACTTCCCGTTCTACTGGGTCCAACTCGCCGATTTCCGTTCCGAAGTCGATCAGCCGGCCGGAAGCGACTGGGCGGAACTCCGTGAGGCGCAAACGATGGCGTTGTCGAAATTGCCGAACACCGGCGAAGCCGTCATCGTCGATCTCGGCGAGGCGGCGGACATCCATCCGCGGAACAAACAAGACGTCGCGAAACGACTCTCTCGATGGGCGTTGGCCCAAGATTACGGCTATGAGATCCCGTACCGAAGCCCCACCTACCGTGAAATGAGCGTCAAGGACGGGAAAGCGGTGCTCCACTTTGACCACGTCGGCGGCGGGCTCGACACCTTCGACGTGAACGAATTGATCGGTTTCGCCGTCGCCGGCGACGACCGCAAGTTCGTCAAAGCGGAAGCCCGCATCGTGCCGGGATCGAAGGACACGATCGAGGTTTGGAGCGATCAGGTCGACCAGCCGGTCGCGGTTCGCTACGCCTGGGCCGACAACCCCGTGTGCAACGTGCAAAGCCAGGAAGGCCTGCCGATGACGCCCTTCCGCACCGACGATTGGGACGGCGTCACCGCAGGGCGGATGAGCCCCTAACGGCAAACGATCTGCGACCGCTCCGCGGTCGACGCGATCGTGTCGGTTGCGAACCGTGGGTCTCCGACCCACGGCTACCATCTGTGATCCCTCCGGGATCGGAACGGCAAACCGCACGAAGATCCCCTCCGGGATCGGAACTCGCCGCATCCGGACGACCGCGGAGCGGTCGCAGACGGTAGCCGGGGGGAAGCGCAGCGCCACCCCCGGATCCCGTCACGACACAAATCGCCGACCCCGAAGGGGTCGCACACGTTCGCCGCGGATTGGCCCCGGTTTCGATGAACGCAACCTTGACATTTCCTTAATATCCCCCTGATCGCCAAACGTCTCGGCCCTAACGCGTGTGTCCCACCTTCGGCTCCGCGAACCGCCAATTCGATGGCGTGGGCTTCTCCCGGACAGAGCCGAGGGACGCCGCGGGTCAAAACGAATCGCCTCGGTTGATGACGTGCCCGAAGGACACAAAACCCACTCGATCGCCCGCGAGCATGGCCGACGGCTTGCGGGGGAACCGCTTGCCGTGGCGAGTCCGCAGGGGCGGTTTCGGGATGGGGCCACGCAACTTAACGGTCAGGTTCTCGAGACGGTGACGGCGCGGGGGAAACGGCTTTTCTATCAATTCGGGGGCGGCCCGGTTCTGCATGTGCACCTCGGGCGTTACGGACGATTCCGTGACTTCGCGTCCCCGCCACCGGAGCCGCGCGGTCAGGTCCGATTGCGAATCGTTGGCAAGTCGCATGCGACGGATCTGGTCGGTCCGACGACATGCTCTCTGATCTCGACCGACACGATGAAGGGGATTGTCGCAGAGCTGGGGCCAGACCCGTTGGCCGGCGGGAAGCCGGGGGACGCATGGAGGGCGGTGTCGGGGAGTCGCAGCCCGATCGGTGCTTTGCTATTAGATCAGCGGGTGATCGCCGGGGTCGGAAACATCCTTCGCGCCGAAGCGTTGTTCGAGTCCGGTGTCGATCCTGAGGTCCCCGGGGGGGAGTTGTCTCGGGAGCGATTCGATGCGATTTGGCGAAGTCTGTCGCGGATGATGCGGACGGGCGCAAGGCTTGGCCGCATCGTCGCGGTGACCGCAGCGGAGGCGGGGACGGCGCTTGCAAACGTCGAACCCGACGGTCGGCTCCGCGTGTACGGGAAGCAGGATTGTCCGCGTTGCGGCGGCCCGATCACCGCGGAACGGGTGGCGTCCCGCAAGCTGTACCGGTGCCGGGGATGTCAGACCGCGCGATGACGACTAATGGGAACTGATGACCGGGCAAACGTCGAACCATTCGCGTCGCTGCCGGTGCATCCATTCGCCGCATTCTTTGGGGCCCCAAAACCCGGGTTCGTAACGGTGCAGCGGCGGCGCGGCGGGGCTTTTCCACGCCTCGAGGATCGGATCGATAATGCCCCATGCGAGTTCGACCTCGTCACCACGGGCGAATAGGCTCGCGTCCCCTTGGATGGCGTCGAGGAGGAGCCGTTGGTAGGAGTCGGGCATCGATCCGGAACCGGTCGCCCGTTGGAAGTTGAAATCGAGGTGGCTGGTCCTGGTTTTCATCTCCGTTTCCGGGATTTTCGTTTCGAAGTGCAGCTGGATCCCTTCGGCGGGTTGGACCTGAATCACCAACCGGTTGCCCACCGGGGAGCGTGTTTTCTCCCCGAACAAAATGTGAGGGACGCCGCGGAACTGGACGACGATCTGCGTCGTTCGGCACGACATCCCTTTGCCGCTGCGGAGGAAGAATGGGACGTCCTTCCACCGCCAATTGTCGCAGTAAAGCTTGAGGGCGGCGAAGGTCGCGGCTTGGCTACCGGCCGGAACCCCTTCCTCCTCGAGGTAGCCGTCGTATTGGCCGCGGACGGTTTGGTTCGCGAAATCCCCCCCGCTCATCGGGCGGACGCTGTGCAGCACCTTGACCTTTTCGTCGCGAACGAGCGCCGCGTCGTACTTCGGAGGCGGCTCCATCGCGGTGATCATCATCAGCTGGAGCAGATGGTTTTGGAACATGTCGCGGAGGATGCCGGAGCCGTCGTAGTAACCGGCCCGCCGGCCGATCAACACCTCTTCGGCGACCGTGATCTGGACGTGGTCGACGAATTGGCGGTTCCAGATCGGCTCGAAGATGCTGTTGGCGAAGCGGAGGGCGAAGATGTTTTGGACGGTTTCCTTGCCGAGGTAATGATCGATCCGGTAGATCTGGTCTTCGCGAAAGACCTCGTGGATCGCGGTGTTGAGGTCTTGCGCGGTCTTCAGGTCGGTCCCGAACGGTTTCTCGATGATCACGCGTCGGTAGCCGTGGGTATCGTCCGCGAGTCCCGCTTCGCCGAGCCGCCGGATCGCGGACTCGTACAGTTGCGGCATCGTCGACAGGTAGTAGACGCGACCGGCGGCCGAATCGGCTTCGATCTCTTGGAGGGACTTGGCGAGTCGCCGGAAGTCATCGGGGACGCCGATATCGCCCGGCTGGTAATAGACGATTTGGCTGAAGGCGTCCCAGGTTTCTGGGTCGAACATTTTGCCGGCGAACTGCTCGGTCGTCTCCCGCAGCATGTCCCGCCACTGCTGGTGTTCGAAGTCGCTTCGCGACACGCCCACGATGCGAGCCTCGTCAGGGAGCCGACCTTTCTTGAACAGGCTGTACAGGGCGGGGACCAGTTTGCGGCTGGTGAGGTCCCCCGAAGCGCCGAAAATCACGATCGTGTGTGTCATCAGGCTATGTCCGTCAGTTCGGCTCGTGTTAGCTGGTCGCCTTGGCGGTCTCGGCGATCCGTTCGAAGCGTGCCGCGGGCTCGGCCCAACGGTCAGGGTGTTGGGGTTCGTATCGCGTCAGCTCGACGCTGCCGCGGACGAGTTGCCGGGCCTGGTCGACCGTACCGAGCCGACCCGACCCGATCATTTGCATCAACACGTTTCCGGTCGCGGTCGCCTCGACCGGGCCGGCGACGACGGGGCGTCCGCAGGAGTCAGCGGTCATTTGACAGAGCAACCGGTTGAGGCTGCCGCCCCCGACCACGTGGATCGTCTCGATCCGATTGCCGATCAACTCTTCGAGCATCGAAAGACAAACGCGGTAGCGGAGGGCGAGTCCTTCGAGCGAGGCTCGGAACAGGCTCGCGCGGTCGACCGGCATCGTTTGTCCGGTCCGGCCGGCAAAGCCGCTGATCGCGTCGATCATGTCGTCGGGGGCGACGAAACCGGGGGCGTCCGGGTCGATTAACAGCTCGAACGGCTTCGCCCGACCGGCCGTCTCGACCATCTCCTCCCAGCTGACCGAGTCGCCGCGGCGAGCAAGCGATTCGCGGATCTGCTGGAACACCCACAGCCCGCCGATGTTCTTCAGCAACCGGGTGCTCCCCTGAACGCCCCATTCGTTGGTGAAATTGAGCCGGCTGCAATGCTCGTCGATCCTCGGCTCGGCCAACTCGCAACCCATCAGCGACCAAGTCCCGGAGCTGATGAAGCACCAATCCGGTTTCTCCGCGGCGAAGCCGTCCGCGGGAACCGCGAGCACGGCGGAGGCGGTGTCGTGGGTGGCGGGAATAATCACCGGGACGTCAGCAAGTCCCGTGGCGGCGGCGACCGAGGGGTGGAGATTGGCCAGCGTCGTGCCCGGCTCGGTCGGCTCGCCGAACAGATGGGTCGGGATCCCGAACCGTTCGAGCATCGCGGTCGCCCAAGTTTTCGCCCGCGGATCGAACATCTGGGTCGTGCTCGCGTTGGTCGCCTCCAGACTTTTTTCGCCGGTGAGCAACCAGTGAAAATAGTCCCCCATCATCAGGAACGACTTCGCGATCTGGATCGGCGGGTCGCTCGAGAGGACGGCGGCGAGCATTTGATAGAGCGTGTTGATCTGCATGAACTGCACGCCCGTCGCCGCGAAGATATCTTCCCGCGGGACGATCCCGAACGCCCGTTCCATCATTCCCTGGGTCCGGTGGTCGCGATAATGCCTGATCGGCCCGGCGACGTTCTCGTTGCCGTCGATCAAGGCGTAGTCGACCCCCCACGTATCGACGCCGACCGACAGCACTTCGCGGCCCTCGACGGTCGCCTGCCCAAGCCCCCGAAGGATCTCCCGCCACAGCCCCAGCGTGTCCCACTGCAACGTGTGTTGCACGCGGACCGGCTCGTTCGGAAAGCGATGGGTCGCCTCCAGGCACAGTTTGTCGTTTTCCAACGACCCGGCGATGACGCGACCGCCGGAGGCCCCGAGATCGATCGCCAGGTGAGCGGGTGCGTGCTTCGACATCGTTCTGCGTTCTTGCGTCGCGTGGGTGCAGTGGTGGGAGAGCGCCGCGATGGGCAGCGGTGGCCGTGCCCGAGAGCGGCGTGCGGCTGGGTAGCGGCGTCACGCCCGTCACGGGCTCGTGCCGACGTGAGACTAACCTATCGGGGAACGCCCGAATCGGCCAGGACGACCAACGCGACGAAAAATAGTCCTTTCGGGTGGATTGACCTTATCGTTTCGGACCGGGTCGGGTTCCGCCTAAAAATCCTAAGTCGCGTGGCGGAATTAGCTTAGATTCGGTCGTCGGTGACCGGGGATGGGGAATTCGCAAATCCGCGGTTGACCGTGTTGAGCGAGGGCGTAATCTAACGCTGGTCCGCCGCTCGCACGGCGGAAGTTTTCGGCCCCGGCGTCTTCGCCTGGGTCCAGAACGTTGAACCTTCTTCCGCGAGTTCGCCTTGCGTGAGGTTGGCGCGGTCAGCTTGCGGCCACGGGCTGACATCGTCGACGCGATTTCCGTTCCCCCTCCGTTTTTCGGAGCGGGAACGGGGTTGGGTCCTCGACAGACCTCACGGGTCGGGCGCATGAGGTGCCCGGCCGCGAACGCTCGCGAAGGTTTGCGACCGTCGCTCGGCGACCCGCAACTTGGCGCTGCGGCTGCGCGGGTTGTCGGCCGTTTCCTCGTCGCCGGGGCGGAGCGGTTTCGGGGTCAGGACGTTCCAACGCTCGTCGCTGCGGAACGCGTTCTTGACGATCCGGTCTTCCAACGAGTGGAAGCTGATCACGGCGAGTCGGCCGCCGGGGCGGAGCCATTGGGGGGCGTCGGCGAGGGTTCGCTTGAGCGTCCCGAGTTCATCGTTGACCGCGATCCGGAGGGCTTGGAAGGTCCGCGTCGCGGGGTGAATGTCGTGGTTTTTCGACCGCGGGACACAGCGTCGACAGATCTCAACCAGGTCGGGGACGCTGCGGACGGGACGTCGCTCCTTGGCCCGCCGTACGATCTCGCGAGCGACCCGGCGGCTGTGACGTTCCTCGCCGTACTGGTAAATCACGTCGGCAATTTCGCGTTCGTCGTGGCGGTCGAGCCAGGTGTGGGCGGGGATCCCCGATTCGGGATCGAACCGCAGGTCGAGCGGCCCGTCGGCGAGGAAGCTGAATCCCCGCCGGGCGTCTTCGAGCTGGTCACTGGAAAGCCCCAGATCGAGCAGCCCGACGTCGGCCGAGGGGATCTCCAACCGTCGTAGCGCCTCGGGGATCCTCTCGTAGCTTCCGACGAACAACGTGACCCGCTCGTCACCCGTTACCCCGAAGTCGCCCTGTTCCGACTCGGCACGCCGGATCACTTCGGGGTCGCGATCGATCGCGCCCCGACGCCCCAGCTGAGGCGGGAACAGGTCGAGCATCCGACGCGTGTGCCCGCCGCCGCCGTAGGTCCCATCGACGACGACCCGGGGTTCGATCTCGCCCAGCCAACGGACGATCTCGGCAGGCATCACCGAGCGATGGATCGCCGGCGTCACGAAACGCTTTCGCTGCAGTGCAGGGCCGTTTCCATGTGCTGACTGATCTCGGCGAGCCGCTCCTGGCCGCCGCCGCCGACCTCCGCCGCGACCCACCCGGTGTACCCGATCTCACGCAGCGCCTCGCGGACCGACCCCCACGGCAGATCCCCTTCGGTGATCTTCGTGAACGAGTCGTCCTTTCGCGAGAAGCCCTTGATGTCGAGCTTCTTGATCCGGTCACCGAGCGTCCGGATCCACTGGGCCGGGTCGCCGTATTTCCAGTGATTGCCGATATCGAACTGGACGCCGACCCAGGGGGACTCGAAGGCGTCGATGTAGCCGGCGAGCGGCTCGGCCGACTGGTCACGCCCGCCGTCATGCTCGTACAGGAAATGGTTCCAAACGTTCTCGATCAGAATCTTGACGCCGAGCCGCTCGGCGTCAGGGAGAGCTTGTCGGATGTTCGCCATCGATCGCTCGTAAACCTCATCGAACGACCCGTCTTTGCCATGGGCGGGGACGAGCAACAACGTGTCGGCACCGACCTGTGCCGTCGCCTCAAGCCCGTCTCGAAGGCTTTTCAAGGCTTCCGCCCGGACGTCGGGGTCGGGGTCGCTGTGACGCACCTTCCAGTGGTCGGCGTTGACGGTCCCGTCGATGATCAGCCCGCTCGCCTTCGCCGCTTCGACCGCTTCCTCGACGTCGAACCCGGGGGCGTTCAACTCGACGCCTTCGAATCCGGCCCTCTTGGCGGCACGGAACTTGTCGGTCATCGATCCGGGGACGCGAATCATGCCGATCTTCAGCGACTTGCGGAGCCACGGCCCCGCCGCGGCGGCATCCTCGGCAAACGACGGAGCCGGAGACGCGAACGGGTGGGCGGTCGCGGCGATCGCGGCCGCGCCGCCCAGTTGCAGAAATTGACGTCGGTTGCTCATCGAGGCTCTCCGGGGAAGTTCGTTCAGCAACAAATTATAAATGAGATTCGATCGCAACGGCAGCGGCGCGTCCGTTCATTTCGGCGCGAGTTCACGGTTGATTTCGGCGCGAGTCCGCGGATCATTTCGGCGCGAGTTCGCGGAGCGTCCGCAGGTTGATCACGTCCCACGGCTCGCCGCTTTCCGGGTCGTCCCCCTTTTCGGTTTCCAGGTAACCGGGGACGTCACGGAACAACGGGTCGGCGAGCAAATGACGGAAGCCTTCCCGGCCGATCTCGCCCCCCCCGATGTGCTCGTGACGGTCGACTCGACTCCCCAGCGGCTTCTTGCTGTCGTTCAGGTGCACCGCCCGCACCGCAGCGGCGGGAAACCGATCGCGGATCCGCGTGCGGAGTTCGTTCAGCCCCGATTCGGCGTGGACCGCGTAGCCGGCGGCGTGG
>JAWLFY010000192.1:0-8433 GCA_041685355.1 Pirellulaceae bacterium
GTCCTTGGGTGACTACCGGCTCGCTCCAAGAGAGGTCGGCCCCCTTCTCGGATCGGCACTTAGTTCGAGCGATCCTTGCTTCCGAGTTCCCCGGCGGCGAGCGTCAACCATTTGATGGAGTTTCCCGAGGTGAACGCTTCCAACACCCGCGTCGATGCAACGGCAACTTTCCGGCGACCTCCGGTCGGGCAAAGCATCGGTCGCCTCCCGGCACCCGCGGGATCGAAGCGTGACATGTCCAGGGCGGCCCGGCTGTTGAGCGAGACGGCGCACGATCTGCGATCGCCGTTGACGACGATCCGCGAGGCGATCCGCATCGTCCGGGACGGGGTCGCCGGTCCGATCGGCGAGGACCCGCGTTCGTTGCTGTCGTCCGCGATCGACCAGTGTGACTGTGTTAACCAGTTGGTCGAGGAACTGGTCCAGTTCGACCGGATCCGCTCGGGGACCCCTCGAGTCCGACGCGAATGGGTCTCGATCCGCGACGTCCGTCACGCCGTCGACGAAACCCTGCGGCCGTGGACGATCCCCCGACGGATCGCGGTCCTTTGGGACGGGGCCGACGACACGACGCTGTCGCTGTTCGCGGATTTGGGCGCGCTCCGCCGGTTGTTGGTGAACCTGGTGTCCAACTCCATCCGCGCGACCCCCGAAGGCGGCGCGGTCCTGATCCGGATCGGTCGTGTCCGCTGTGGCGAGGCGGCGAAGTTCGAGGTCGTCGATCAGGGCGAAGGGATCGCGGCGGGACGGTTGAAAGATTTGTCACGGCGTCAGGCCGAGATGTCCCGCGGAGAGGGGATCGGGCTGGCGATTTCTCGCCAACTCGCGGCGCTCCACTTCTCGACGCTCCGAGTTCGGTCGCGAGTCGGCGTCGGGACGGAGGTCGCGTTCGAGGTGCCAGCGTGCGGCCCGCGGTCGGTCGCCGAATGCTGGGCGCGGTGGCGGTGTGCGTTCTCGCCGGGATCGCGTCGACCGGCCCGTCGCGAACGACCGGCCGGTCGCGAAGGGCAGCCGCATCGTGATGGAGAGGCGCGTCGCGATGGAGAGGCGCGTCGCGATGGAGACGCGGTCGAGCCGACGAATTCGCGGTGGCGGCAGCCGAACGGGATCCTGGAGGAAACGCTCTATACCCGGGTCGACCCGCCGGCGATGTCGGTCGAACTGCCGCTCGACGGGAGCGGCCCGAAACGTCGCGATCGAATGGTCGCCGGGACCGTTTCGCTCGGCGCCACCGCGCCCCGCGACGCGGCGGACGAGTTCGACAAGGTGCTACAAGCCGACCAACGGATGTACGACCTGGTCTACCGTCTCGACCACCGCAATTGGGTGTGGTTCTTCGACGCCGATGTCGCCACCGCCGAGGAGCGGGCGGTGCGGGTCGGCGAGACCGCCTACGCCCGAGACGAACGCATCCGGTTGCACTGGAGCCGCCCCCACGTGATCCCGATCGACCCCCGTCACATGCCGCACCGGGTGCTCGATTGGTTGGTCCGGCAAAGCCTCGCCGTCTCGTCGTCGGTGAGAACCAACGACCACGACGTCCGCCTCGGGACCGAACCGATCAGCCAATCTCCGGTCGCCGAGGCACGGCTCGACGAGGAGATCCGGCGGATCGAAAGACGCCCGGCGAAGGGACCGACGCGTCCCCGCCACTCGGTCCCTCACCAGTCAGTCCCTCGCCAGTCAGTCCCTCACCAGTCGCACCCTCGCATTCACCGCTCGTCACGAGCCGGGATCGGGGCCGCCGCGACGCTTACGGTCGCAGGATCTCATTCCCCCGCTGCATCCCCTTGATCTGCCGCTTGTAGGTCTCGGGGAGTTCGGCCGAGGGTTGTTGCCGGGGTGCCCCCAGGTTCGGCGTGGGGGGGAAATCGTCGCCCCGGACCGCCGATCCCAACGGCGTGGTCAACGCGTCGTCGATCGTTTTGATGTACGACTCGAGCTTCCACGCCGGCAACACGGTGATGCCGAGCGAGTTCGCTTGGGATTTAAACCGTCCGAGTTGTTCGAGCCGCTGCACCGCGTCCTCGTCGACCTCATCCTCGCCTTCCCCTTCGATGTCGGGGTCTTCGCCGAGCACCATGAACCGGACGCTCGCGTCGAGTGTTCCTTCGACGCCTTCGCTCGAAACCTCGGCAACGACCTCCGCCCCGGCGGCCTGAATCATCCCCTTGATCGCCTCGTTGTCGCTCTTGCCGTCGCCGTCGACGTCAATGTCACCGGCCAACGCGATCTTGACGGTACGGCCAGGCGACCAGAACGGCGAGTAGATCCGGTCGCCGGCCACGATCGGGTGACGCACTTGGGGGCGAGCGATCACACGCGCCTCGGAGACGCGGTCGCCGAGCACCCGAGTGATCTGGATCGTCGCTTTGACGTCGGCGTCTTGAAGCCGTGTGTCGTCGCCGCTCATGACGCCGAACGTCACGCCCGGACGGAGCTTGTCGGCACGACCAAGATTCACCATCACGACGTTCCCGCCGCGGACGACCGACGTCACCCGGCCTTGGGCCGTTTCGAAATTGTCGCCACGAAGACGCGAGTTCTCCTGTCGCAAGTTATCGATCGTCGCCAGGAGCCTCGCGGTTTCCCGGTCGAGCTTCGATTCGAGTTGTGAATTCTCGGCTTTCACACTGGTCAGTTGCTGACTCGTCTTGTTCATCGTGTCACGAGCCTGTTCGGTGAACTCGTCCATCTCGCGACGACGGGCGGCGAACTTCTCGGACTCTTCCTCAAGCTCTTTCGCCTTGGCGTCGCGCGCCTCTTCGGCGACCTTTTGAAGGTCGCGGGCGTTCTCGACGTCGCTCTCGGCTTGCTGACGCGTCGAATCGACCTCCTTGCGGACGCTGACGTAGTCGTCGTTCCGCGACCGAATCGACGTCACGAGATACTCGCCCAACTTCGCGTAGTTGCGGTTCTGTGCCTCGACTTCCTGCCCGAACAGCGACATGTCTTCCCGATACTGAAGCAGAATCGCCTCCATCTCGGGATCCCCTTCGGCGCTGGCGGCGAGCGTGTCAAACTGCGCCTCGGTCGTCGTCCCCGCCCCGAGCATCGCCTGCATCAGCGACGCCTGGTCGGTCAACTCGCGAAGGTTATTCTGGGTCGACGTCAGCTGTTCGCGGGCGCTCTCCGCCGTCGACGACTGGGTGTCGCCCCACTGCCACAGAAAAATATTGAGCGCGAGCGAGAGGACGAGAAAGATCAGCGAGGCGATCAGTGAGCCTCGGATGACGGAATCGTCGCGTGCCACCATGATCAGACGTGGGGGTCGGAGAACGGAAATTGCGTGAGGAGTCGGCCCCGATCGGTGGGTTCGCCGTGACACGAAGAATCGTGTCCCAGGATGTCGAAGCGAACGACCGTCTCCGGTCGCACGCCTCCAGCCGAACCTTCCAGGGTATTCAGAAGACTCCCGTATTCTACTGGCGGGACGATAGAATTGGGCCTTCGACGGACCGATTCTGACGTTTTTCCGGGTGGCACGGATCACCCCCACGGTGGCATCCTTCCCGTCATCGGACACCCGCCACCCGCCACCCGAATGCGTCACGCCGATCATTTCCCCGGACCCATGATGCCTGATCGCCCCCAAGACCACCCCGACTCCATGCCCCCCTCACCCCGCCAACCCGCGCGCGATCAATCCGACGCGTCGCACGACCGAGAGAACTCGCGAGGCAAACGGGCGAACGCCTCGGGAAAACGGGGGAGCTCCAAGGGGCAGATGACGTTCGCCGGATTCGAGGGCACTGAGGGCATCGAGAGCACTAAGCGCACTGAGGGCACTGAGAGCACCGACGGAGTCGATGGCAACAACGCGGGCGGCACCGACGCGGGCGGCACCGACGCGGGCGGCACCGACGCGGGCGGTGTCGACGCGGGCGGTGTCGAAGGGGAGGAGGTCGTCGCGCGGGTGGGACGGGTTGCGGAGCGGCAGGGGACGAAGGAGGAGCGGGATCAGGCGGCCCGGATCTCGACCGCTGGTCTCCCGGCGGTACTCCTCGAGCCGCCGCCACCGGCCGACGAGGAGCCGATGCCCGACCTCCAGGACCGGTTGGTCGTGATCGTCGACGCCCATTCGTTGATCTATCAACTGTTTCACGCCCTGCCGCCGATGACCAGCGGCGACGGGTTGCCGGTTTCGGTCGTGTACGGGTTCGCCGGCGATCTGCTGGAACTGATCGTCAGCAAACAGCCCGACTATCTGATTGCCGCCTTCGACAAGGGGGCGGTGACGTTCCGCAACGAGCTATACGACCAGTACAAGGCGCACCGCGAGGCGATGCCGGACGAACTTCGGCAGCAGATCCCGCTCGTCCGTCAAGCGGTCGACGCGATGGGCGTCGGCATCATGGAGCGAGCCGGATTCGAAGCGGATGACCTGCTCGCGACGGTCGCCCGACGGGTCGAGTCGGCGGGAGGACGCTGCGTCATCGTGACCAGCGACAAGGATTGCCGGCAACTGATCAGCGAACGGACGCGGCTGTACAACATCCGCAAGCATCGGGAGCTCGACGCGGCGGGGTTGATGGAGGAGTGGGGGATCCGGCCAGACCAGGTCGTCGATTATCAGGCGCTCGTGGGAGACCCGGTCGACAACGTTCCCGGCGTCCCGCTGATCGGGCCGAAGATCGCCCGGCAACTTCTCCAAGAACACGGCACGCTGGAGAACGTGCTCGACAACGCCGATTCGGTCTCCGGGGCGAAGCGCCGCCAGAACTTGATCGAAGGCCGAGAGCGGGCGATTCTGAGCCGACAACTGGTGCGGCTACGCGACGACGTCGACGCGGCGATCCCGTGGAGCCGGAGCGTCCGCGCGGCGGCGAACCCGGCGCGGGTCGAAGCGCTGTTCGACGCGTTCGGCTTCCGGGGGCTGAAAGAACGCGCCCGCGAGGTGCTCGGCGGGGAAACCTCGGGCCAAACCGCCGGCGACGGCGAGCCGGCTTGGGAAACCGATTACCGAACCGTCGACCAACGGTCCGATCTCCAAGAACTCGTCGCCGAACTCGAGGGGGCCGAGGCGATCGCGATCGACACGGAGACCACCGGCACCAATCCGCGGGCAAGCGAGTTGGTGGGGATCTCGCTGGCATGGGGCGAGGGGCGGGCCGCGTACGTCCCGATCCGCGGGCCGGAAGGGTCGACGCTGATCCCGATGTCCACGGCGATCGAGACGCTCCGCGAGGTGATCGAATCGGAACGGATCGCGAAGGTCGGCCAAAATCTGAAGTTCGACGCGGTCGTGCTCCGCTCCGCCGGCGTCACGCTGCGGGGCATCGTGACCGACACGATGGTCGCCGATTATCTGCTCAACCCGGGCGCACGAAACCATACGCTCGACGACCTCGCCCGCCGCCACCTCGGTCACACCACCACCCCGATCAAAGACCTGATCGGGAGCGGAAAGAAACAACTCCGCATGGACCAGGTCGCCGTCGCGATCGTGTCGGACTACGCCTGCGAGGACGTCGACGTGCCGCTGCGGATCGCCCCGCAAATCCGCGCCGATCTCGAAGCGGCCGGACTCGACGGGTTGTATCGCGACGTCGAGATGCCGCTGATCGACGTGCTTGCCGAGATGGAGTTCAACGGGATCCGGGTCGATGCGGATTACCTCCGCGAGATGAGCGGCACGTTCGCCGCCCAAATCGAATCGCTCCGCGGCGAGATCATCGCGATGGCCGGCCGGGAGTTCAACGTCGACAGCCCGAAACAGTTGGCCGAGGTGCTATTCACCGACCTCGGGTTGCCGGTCGTCAAGAAAACGAAAACGGGAGCCAGCACCGACGCGGGGGTGTTGCAGCAATTGGCGATCGATCACCCGTTGCCGGCGAAAGTCCTCGAATACCGTCAAGCGACCAAGCTGAAGAACACCTACATCGACGCGCTGCCCGAATTGTTGTGTGAGAAGACCGGGCGGATCCACACGTCGTTCCGCCAAGACGTCGCGGCGACCGGCCGGCTGAGCAGCAGCGAACCGAACCTGCAAAACATCCCGATCCGCTCGCCGCAAGGTCGCGCGATCCGCCAGGCGTTCACCGCGGGCGAACCCGACTGGCTGCTGCTCGGGGCGGACTACTCCCAGATCGAACTGCGGGTGTTGGCGCATTACAGCGGTGACGAGGCGTTGGTCGCGGCGTACCGTGAAGACGCCGACATTCACACCCGCGTTGCCGCCGAGGTGCACGGCGTCGCCGAGGAAAACGTGACCAGCGAAATGCGGCGGGTCGCCAAGACGATCAACTTCGGCATCGTCTACGGCCAAAGCCCGTTCGGCTTGGCAAAGACGCTGGGGATCGGCAAGGAGGAGGCCCGCGAATACATCGAACGATACTTCCGACGTTACCCCGGGGTCGACGCGTTCATGTTGCAAACGTTGATCGATTGCCGCCGCGCCGGCTACGTCGCGACGATGCTCGGACGTCGACGCGACATCAAAGGGGTCCGCGACGTCGAAAAGCTTGACGCGAACCAACGGCGAAGTCTGACCGAGGCGGAGCGGATCGCGATCAACATGCCGATCCAGGGCTCCGCCGCCGACCTGATCAAACTCGCGATGCTCGCCGTCCACCGCCGGCTACCAAACTCGTCGTTGCGGGCGAGGTTGCTGCTGCAGATCCACGACGAGTTGCTGTTCGAGGTCCATCGCGACGACGCGGGCGCCCTCGCCGATCTGGTCCGCGACGAGATGATCGGGGTGGCGGAACTGAAAGTACCGCTGAAGGTCGACGTCGCGGTCGGGGAAACGTGGGCGGAAGCATGAACGGGCCGGATGACCAGCCGATGACGCCACCCCCGCCGGAGGACACGCGAATTTCCCCCCAGGACACGCGAATTTCCCCCCAGGACACGCGAATTTCCCCCGAGGACACGCCAATTTCCCCCGAGGACACGCCAATTTCCCCCGAGGACACGATCGTGGCGATCGCCTCCCCGACGGCCCCCGCCCCGCGGGGAATCGTGCGGGTCTCGGGTGACCGCGTCCCCGCGATCGTTTCGGGGCTGGGAGAAACGTGTCCCCGCGGGACCGCGGCTTGGCGAGCGGAGCGGACGCTCGAGCTGGGCGATCCGATCGGGACGCTTCCCGCCAGCTTTCTGGTTTGGCCGGGGCGGCGGAGCTACACCGGCGAACCGTCGCTCGAGATTCACGTCATCGGCTCGTTGCCGGTTCTGCAAGCCGCGGTCGATCGCGTCGTCCGGCTCGGCGCCCGTCCCGCCCGTCCGGGCGAGTTCACGATGCGGGCATTCTTGGCCGGTCGGCTCGACCTGACCCAAGCCGAAGCGGTGCTCGGGGTGATCGAAGCCGAAACCCGTGGGGCGCTCGACCACGCGCTGCGGCAACTCGGCGGAAACCTCTCGGTCCCGCTCGAGCGGTTGCGTTCCGAGATGCTCGATCTGCTCGCCGATGTCGAAGCGGGCTTGGACTTCGTCGACGAGGACATCGAGTTCGTCACCGACGACGCGATCGTCGCCCGGCTCGACGTGATCGCCGGCACGCTGCGAGAAACTTCGGAACGGCTCCGACATCGGGGCGGCGGGACCGATCGTGTGCGGATCGCGCTGCTGGGCGACCCGAACGCCGGGAAGAGCAGGCTGTTCAACCGTTTGCTCGGGTCGGAAGCCGCGATCGTCGCGGACGTCGCGGGGACGACTCGCGATACGGTCACCGCCGATATCGACATCGGCGGGACCCCGGTTCGGCTGATCGACACGGCGGGCCTGGAGTCCGGGGCGACCGGGATCGAGGGTGACGCTCAAGGGCATACCACGCGGACGGCCGATGAGTCCGACGTACGGTTGTGGTGTGTCGATCTGAGCCGTCGCGACCGAGACCGCCGCGACGCGATCGATCGGCTGTCCACGGCGGCGAAATACCCCCGTGGTGGCCAAGTCGACTTGTGGGTCGGGACCAAGCGAGACCTCGCGACGTCGGCCCTTCCCGACCCGTGGATCGCGACCCACAGCAACGATCGCTCGGGGACCGAACCGTTGGTCGCGATGCTCGCCGCGACGCTCGCCGACCGCGACCGCGAGGAATCCGGGTCGGTCGTCGGGACGGCCGCGAGGAGCCGGGAATCGATCCGCGGGGCGATCGAGGCGGTCGACGCGGCGCGAACGTTCGCCGCGACCGGCCAGGGGCATGAGTGGGTCGCCGCCGATCTCCGCACCGCCGCCGGCTGCCTCGGCGAGGTGACCGGAGCGGTCTACACCGACGACATTCTGGACCGTGTCTTCAGCCGATTCTGTATCGGCAAGTGACCGCGGCGAGCCAGCCCCCCACGAGCCAGCCCGCCACGAGTCAGCCCGCCCCCAGTCAGCCCGCCACGAGTCCGCCCGCCACGAGTCCGCGGCAGCCGACGAACAAGAACGAAAAAACGCTCGGCCATCCCCCCGACGGCCGAGCGTTACCGTTTCCCGTCTCGACGGAGA
>JAWLFY010000193.1:0-8391 GCA_041685355.1 Pirellulaceae bacterium
GCTTGTCCGCGTTCGCTCGCATCCTCACTTCGGACATCGCAGCAATGCCTCCAAAACCTACGTTCTGGGAAGTTGCCACTAAAATCGCGGAACAACCAATGAAAATGGAGTGTCTCCGCTGTCTGTGTCCGTCAATTGTCCGCAAGGAAGTCCATTGCCACTTGACCGGCTACAATTTGGTTCGCGCGGCGATGCTTGCATCGGCGTTGAAGTTCCAACTATGTCCAACTCGGCTCAGCTTCACCGGTGGGATGCAAGCGTTGGACGAAGACGCATCCTGCATCCGACTCCAATCGGGCCGAGACGCCAAGCATTGGGACAGCTTGCTTGAGACCATCGCTGAGCTTACGGTCGGGAATCGCCCGGGCCGTCACGAGCCCCGCGAACTGAAACGCAGGCCGAAACAGTACAGGTTCATACAAAGCCCGCGCGATCCGAACCGAAACCGTTACGCCACCGCAGCTTGGAGCTTATGCCCGTGCCATTCGAGAAGGGGGAGTTAATTGAACAACGACCCTTGTTCCGGTTCTCTCGTTTTTTCCTTTTTCTAGTCTTTCGATGATAGGGGCGAGACGCTTGGTGTTTCGAGCTTTGATCGGCGCGCACGTCGGGTTGGTCGTTTGGTGCGCGGTCCGGTATGGGTTCGCGTGGACCGAGGTCGGATTGCTTCCGGCTGGCGTTCTGGA
Source organism: Pirellulaceae bacterium (assembly GCA_041685355.1). Classification (GTDB taxonomy): domain Bacteria; phylum Planctomycetota; class Planctomycetia; order Pirellulales; family Pirellulaceae; genus JAWLFY01. The sequence continues at coordinate 687 of JAWLFY010000193.1, forward strand.
TTGGCAGTATGGCAGCTTTGACGTTTTTCGCGTTAGCCCACCGCTGGTGCGGATGTGGGGTACGTTGCCGGTGCTGGCGCTTGACCCGGAGATTCCGTTTCGGGGTGTGCTGCCGAACCCTCGTAGCCGGGCCGAATGGGCGGTCGCGCGGGCGATGCTGGACGCGGACTCGGAGGCGGCTCATTTCTGGCTCAAGACCGCTCGGCTCTTTTGCCTGCCGTTTACCGTCGCCGGGATGTGGGTCGCCGCCCGCTGGGCGGGCGAACTCTACGGCGCCGCAGCCGGGCTCGGGGCGGCGGTGCTGTGGGCGTTCTTTCCGAACCTGATCGGGTACGGCTGCTTGATTAGCGGTGACGCCCAGGCGGCCAGTATGGGGCTGATCACGTTCTACCTGTTCCGCTCCTGGCTCGCCCGCCCGCGGCTTGCCGAGTCCTATTTGCTGGGGCTGGTTCTGGGGCTGACGATGCTTACCAAGAGCAGCTGGCTGATCTTGTTCGGTTTGTTGCCGGTGCTGTGGTTTGTGATTCGCGTCGGCGAAGCGTTCATGGGGAAGCCGGCCGAGACACACCGGCCGTCACATGAAGAGACGGGGGTGACGGATGGAGCCAAGAGGTGGCTTCCAGCGCAATTGGGAATGCTCGGATTCACGTTGGGGCTGGCGCTGTTCGTGGTAAATTTGCTGTACGGCTTTGGCGGCAGCTTTCGACGATTGGACAGCTACGATTTCATCAGCACGGTCTTGGCGGGGAGTGACGGCTGGGAGTCGCACGACTGGAGCGGAAACCGATTTCGCGGGACTGTGCTGGGCGCGGTCCCCGTGCCGCTGCCCGAGGATCTGGTGATCGGGGTTGATCTGCAGAAATGGGACTTCGACCGCGAGCGGTGGTCGTACTTCCGCGGCGAGTGGCGGAACGAGGGCTGGTGGTACTATTACCTGTACGGTCTGGCGACGAAGCTGCCGCTCGGATTCTGGGTAGTATTTCTGATCAGTGCGGGGGGCAGCGTGCTGCGGCGGTCTTGGCGGGGGCCGTGGCAGGAGGAGCTTTTGCTTTGGACGCCGATGGTGTTGGTGGTGGCCGGGGCGAGCTCGGAGACGGGTCTGAATCGTCATCTGCGGTACGTGTTGCCAGCGTTGCCCTTTGCGATCTTGCTGGCCAGTCGTGCGTTTCGAGTGTTTCAAGTGCCGAGTCGAATACTCCGGGGCGTGGTGGTGGCGGCGACGGTGTGGATGGTGGCCAGCAGCTTGTGGATCTACCCGCACAGCCTGTCATACTTCAACGAATCGGTTGGCGGACCGATGCGGGCCGACGCTCATTTCAACGCCAGCAATCTCGATTGGGGCCAGGACCTTCCGTACCTGCGACGATGGCAGTGCGCGAACCCCGAGAAGCAGCCATTAAGAGTGAAGAATTACTTGCACATCACTCGCCCCGAATCGGTCGGGATCGACCACGCCGGGACCGTTCCTCCGATGTCCAATCGCGTTCCTTCTCGTCTCGGCTCGGAAACCGCGGAATCGAGGTTTCCGGTCGGCTGGTACGCAGTTGATCGGGAGACGCTGCTCCGGGAGAACGGCGATTACGAGTATCTTCGACAGTTCGAGCCGTCGGCTTGGGCCGGCTACGGGTTTCCGATCTTCGAGATCACGCCGGAGCGTTCCGCTGAGCTCGAGCGGCAATGGCGTCGACGACGAGAAAGCGAAGACAACTGATGCGACCGGCAAACGGTGACGGAGGACGTGGAGGATGAGTGAAGGGGACGAGAATGAGATCGATCGGGAGGAGGCGTTCGGCTGGATCGAGTTCGGATGCTGGATCGCGTTGGCGCTGACCCCGTTCCTGTACTGGGTCAACGGGCCGGCGGTTTCGCGAGATCAGCTCGTGGTTCGCTGGGCGGTCGTGGTGGTTGCCTTGGTGGGTGGGGTGGGACTTCGGCTGCGTGCTTGGAGGCGTCGTTGAAGGATCGGTGTTATGCTGGTTTGCTTCGCCGGCGGGGCTAGGTCATGGAAGGGCCCTGGAGCGAAAGGCACGACGAGCGACTGAGTTTGTTGTTTGGCAACGGTCGGGAAGGGAAGTAATTAGCGGTAGGGCGCGAGCCCTCCGGTGCAGCAGTCGAACCGGACGGCTTGCGCCGTTCCGCTATTTTTCATTTACTGAACGGGGTGATTGATATGGGCCGCTGTTGTTGCGTGACTTTGGGGTGTTTGGCCGTGGCGATTTTTGTGTCCGTCGGTGGTTGCTCGTCACAGCCAACCGAGATCATGCCGAAGATGGAGTGCCGTTCGCCCAACGGGTTGCGGGACACCAAGACGTTGTACCAGTGGAAGTACGACCGGGTTCGCGAGGTGATCCTGAGCGTCTTGCCGGAAGGGGAAGAGGGGATGCCGAGTCGACGGTGGCTCCGCGCGGCGGTCGTCGGGTGCGTCGCTTGGGGGACGGTTTCCAGCTTGTGGACCTACCCGCACAGCATGTCGTACTTCAACGAGTTGGCGGGCGGGCCTCGCGGCGGGGATCGGCATCTGATCAACAGCAACATCGAATGGGGGCAGGACCTGTTCTTCTTGCGGGACAAGCTTGAGCAAATGGGATGGGACCGGGTGGGGATGGTTTACTGGGGACGGTACGACGCGCGGCTGGGGGGGATCGATTTTCATTTGCCGCCCCGCGGTCCGCTGGAGAGCGTCTCGACCGAGCGGGGACGCAGCCGGCTGCTCCCCGCGCCGGGGCGATACGCGATCAGTGTCAATCAGCTTCACGGATATGCGTTCGTGGCTCCGGACGGACGGGGCGGACTCACGATGCCACGACGTGACGCCTATCGTTATTTCCAACGATGGGAGCCGGTCGCCTCGGCGGGCTATTCGATGAGACTCTACGACGTGAGCGCCAGTGACATCTCGGAGCTTCGGCAGGACCTCCAATGGGACGGGTTGCCCAAGGTCGAGTTGACGATCGGTCGGGAGCGGTCACCGGGAGCGAACCCGGCCCGCGCGGTCGCATCCGTTCCCGGCGAGGAGGGTTACCTGGTCGGATACGCGGATGGCTCCGTGAGGCGATTCCGTCGATCCGAGGCGACGCGTCGAGAAGGGACCGAGAGTGGCGACGACAGACGGGGGCTCGACAGCGAGTTGGTGGGGACCGCGGAAACGCGGGTCGAGACGATCGCATGCGCTCCGACGGGCGATCGGTTCGCGACGGCGGATGGCAACGGGCGACTCGACGTCGCGTCGATTCGGCCACTCGAAGAAACGGCTTCCGCCGTTGCGATCGGTGTCCACCCGGGACGGGTGCACGCGATCGCCTTTTCACCCGACGGGTCGCGGTTGGCCTCGGCGGGCGACGACGGGAACGTGCGGATCTGGTCCGGGGAGACGCTCCAGTCCTTGGACACGTCCTTGTCGGCAGAGGCGTCCGAATCGGAGGGGAGGTTGTTGGGGACATTGGATTGCCGCTTGCCGGCAACGGCGTTGGCTTGGCTCGGGAGCGATGGGATCGTCGTCGGGACCGGGGATTGGCGGACGGGTCGACGGGGCACGATCCGAGGTTACGACCTTGCCGGGAATCCGCTCGCGGAGATGCACGAAAGCCGACATTTCATCATTGACGTCGTAACAACGGCTGAGGGTCACGTCATCGGAAGGGGGAGCCGTGGGGAGCTGTCGATTTGGCACGGGACGATTTGGCACGGGACGACGGGAGAGAAACGGTTCACGTTGGTTGGAGAGCAACCACGGCCGCTCGCCCTATCGGATGACGGCCGTTGGCTTGTCGCGGGCGACTCGCGCGGCGTGATCCGGTTGTGGGAGCTCGCGACCGGCGACCTCGTTTACGAGTCGCGTGAATTCGATCACCGGATCGCCGACGTCGCGTTCGCCGAGACGTTCCTTGACGGCATGACGGTCGACGGCGCCCGTCACTGTGTCGTCGCGGTCGACGATCAGGGCTGGCTGAGAGAGTTCTCGATTCAAACGGTTCTCCGATGACCCCAGACCGACGCAGAGCGAACGATACGGCGCGAGCTCGCCGAGAATGCTTCGGTTCGCGTCGTAGGGAGATTCGCCTAAAATGGTTTGTGTTACGAGACACGTCTCCACTCTCGGAAATTCCGGAAGATACCATGCGGAATCCCCAAGCTTCCCCCGCCAAAAGCGACCGCCGCGAGTTTCTCAAACAGGGTAGCCTCGCGGCGGCCGGGACGGCCGTCTTCTCTGCGACCGCGCCGGCCGTGCACGCCGCCGAAGACAACACCATTCGGCTGTCGTTGATCGGCTGTGGGTCCCGCGGCGCCGGCGCCGTCGTCAACGCCCTGAACACCAGCAACCAAGGCCCGATCAAGCTCTACGCCACCGCCGACCTGGACCCGCAGAACGTCGCCCTCCGCTTGAAAGCCCTCGAGAACAAGTTTGTCGACAAGATCGATGTCCCGGAAGAGCGGCGCTTTTATGGGTTCGACGCGTACAAGAAGGCGATCGATCTGCTCAAGCCGGGCGACATCGCGATGTGCACCACGCGGGCCTACATCCGCCCCGTGCATGTCGAGTATGCCGTCAGCAAGGGGATCCACGTCTTCATGGAGAAACCGTTCGCTTCGGATCCGGCCGGCTTGCACCGCATGCTTCGCGCCGGTCAGGCGGCTGAGGAGAACGGGGTGAAGATCGCCGCCGGACTGCAGTGCCGGCACTCGCCAGCCCGCGCGGCACTGATCGAAAAGATCCGCGACGGCGAGATGGGCGAGCTCTCGTACGTTCGCGCCAACCGACTCGGCGGACGACGCTGGATGGGCGACCAACGCGACAAGTCGAACGTGCTGACTGAACAACTGCGGTTCGGCAAAGTCAACCTGCTGTGGGTCGGCTCCGGACACATGGTCGACAACCTGATTCATCAGATCGACGAGTGTTGCTGGCTGATGGACGATTGGCCGGTCGCCTGCCATGGGATGGGCGGACGCGAGGTCGGCACCACCGACCGCGGACAGAACCTCGATACCTACTCGATGGAATTCACCTTCCCCAACGGCAAGAAAGCCTTCTGCGGGTTCCGACGCGCGAAGGATGGCCACAACGAGTTCGCGACCTTCGTCCACGGCTCGAAGAAAGCGGGCCAGTTCTCGGGAAACATTCACAAGGCAACCGTGCACCTGTTCAAGGACCACCGCATCGGGGACGAACACGTCGAGTGGTCCCCCACCCCGGACGCGCTGAATCCTTGGGACTATGAATGGATCCGATTCATCGAAAGCATCCGAAACGACACGCCGCACAACGAAGCGATCCGGGCGGTCAAATCCGATTACGCCTCGTTGATGGGGCGGGCCGCCGCTCACCTGAACCGTGTCGTCACGTGGGACGAGGTCGTGAATTCCGAGTTCCAGTTCTGCCAAAATCTCGACGAGATGACGATCGACAGCCCGCCACCCGTCCGGGCCGACGACGACGGCTACTTCCCCGCGCCCGAAGCCGGGAAATGGAACGAGCTCTAATTCGATAATGCCCTTTCACGGCGACGCGATGGGCTGGTCTCTTTTGCCGCGTCGCGGCAGGGGCCGGATGGACGCACCCAACGCAACCCCGCGGTCGGTCCTCGTGACGATGACCCGTTCGCCCGAAGGGCGCCAAGAGATCAGCCCGGGGCAGAGCGCAGCGCCGCCCCGGGAACCAATCCCACACCGACCCCCCAGCCCTGAAAGGGCGAAACGATTGACTGACTGACTGACTGACTGACGCCGACCGGATCGGGGCGACACCCGCGTCCAGGGCTGGGCGAGAATTTGGTTCAACTTTGCCGGTTGTGATGACGATACCGATTGGGACCACCGCGTTTCGCGACCAACGGGATCAAGATCATGGCGAGTGCAAAGAGATGGGGACTGGGATTTCTCGGTTTGGCGGCGCTGTCGCTCTCCGGGTGCGTCGGGCCGATGGCTTGCGGGCCGACCGGCTGCGATGCCCACGGCCCGGTCGCCTGGAACGATTGCGGCGGATGCGGTGACTGTGGCTCGTGTGACGAGTGGTACATCGATCCCTGGATCAACCACCCGGCCGACGCGTGCGATCCGTGCGACGGGTGCGGGAACTACAACGGCCAATCGTGCGGAAAATGTCGACCGATCTTCTCCGGATACAAAAGCTTGTGGGGTTACCGCCGCGACCCAGGACCGCCGTCGTGCGACGCGGGAGCCTGCCACGGAGGGGGCTGTCGCGGATGCGACTCGTGTGACGCCGCCCCGATGCCGACCGGGTCAACGCTGAGACGAATCCCGCACTCCGGTTCCCGCCACGGTGTCCCCACACCAGCGCCCGAAGTTATCTGGGAAGACGAAGACTGGGGCGACGCCGACCCCGAGGCCGTGCCGCTTCCCCCCAAGCCGGCCACAAACGGACGTGCCGCAAACGGACCGGCTACCGACGGACCGAACGCCGACGATCAGTCGCGCACCGCCCCCCGCCGAACCCGTCAAATCTTTCGCAGCCGAGCAGGGATCGCGGGCAACGCGCCCCGCCCCCGCGGCTACTAAGCCTCCACCCCCTTAGCGGAACGGCGCAAGCCGTCCGGTCCCTCTAAGCGATCACCCCTTAGCGGAACGGCGCAAGCCGTCCGGTCCCTCGGCTCAGCGCGGCTGCGGAGGCGATGGACAATGCTCTCTCGACGGTTGCTAAACGTCACAGCTACCGAAGGTCACTGTTACCCAACCGACGGCTCGTGACTCCCCTTAGGTCCGCCCATGGCGTCTTGGTACGACCATCCCCAATACTTCGATATGGTGTTCCGCGACGAAACCGCGGCGGAGGTCGCGTTCTTCGAGCGCGTTTTCAAACGGTTCGCGAAAGGCGACGTGCGGCGATTGCTCGAACCGGGGTGCGGTAGCGGACGGCTCGTCGCCGCGATGGCCGCCCGCGGCTACGAACTCGCCGCGGTCGATCTCAGCGAGCCGATGCTGGCTTACCTCCGGCGACGCCTTCGACGCCGTGGCCTCGCCGCCGAGCTCGTCCACGGCGACATGACCCGGATGGAATTCGACGAGCCGTTCGACGCCGCGTTCTGCACCTTCAACACGTTCCGCCACCTGACCCGCCAAGCCGACGCGGTTTCCCACCTGCGGAGCGTCGCGGCGAACCTCCGCCCCGGAGGCCTGTACCTGCTGGGGTTCCACCTGATCCCGCTCGACGCCGATCCGGAATGCATCGAACGTTGGCGGGCACGCCACGCCGGCACCGACGTTCACGTGACCCTGCGGGTCATCGACTTCGACCGCCGGAAACGCCAAGAAACCCTTCGGGTCAGCCTCAAGGCGACGACCCGCGGCGGACGCGTCGAACGAATCCGCAGCGAGTTCCCGCTGCGAATCTACACGGCGACCCAGGCCAAACGTCTGCTCGAACAGGTCGATGACGAACTCGAACTCGTCGAGGTGTTCGATTTCGATTACGACATCGACTCCCCGCGAAAGTTCGACGACGATCTCACCGACGCGCTGTTCGTCCTGCGTCGCCGCTAACCGGCTCCACGTCAGCCCCGCCTTCCCGGCCGGCCGCGTCTTCCCGGCCGGCCCCCTCCTGCACGCCGCGAACGATCCGCAGCACGGCCTCCAATACTTCATCGGGTGTCATCCCGTCCGAGGCGACCACAACCGCCTCGGGGATGCCTTCGTCGAAATGGACCACCTCGAGGACGGTGTCGCGGCGCTGGCCGGTGGTGCGGCCCTG
>JAWLFY010000194.1:0-8371 GCA_041685355.1 Pirellulaceae bacterium
CTTGTCCGCGTTCGCTCGCATCCTCACTTCGGACATCGCAGCAATGCCTCCAAAACCTACGTTCTGGGCAGTTGCCACTAAAATCGCGGAACAACCCTTTTTTTGAGACTCATCCGTGTGCGTCGTGGGCGGGGGTACCCATGCCGGATGGATTTTTTGAGGGATCACTCCCGTTTCCAAAGTGTCATGCCGTCGCCGCATTCGATAAACTCGGCTTGCCCGGTGAAGCGGATCGAATCCCCGCCCGTTGTCCCTTTTGGACACGGGAGCCATGCCTCCGAAAATCCCGTTCCCGGATGAAATCCACGGAATGCCGGATGAAATCCACGGAATGCCGGATGAAATCCACGGAATGATCGGGTGGACCTTTTTTTGACGGAGCGTCTCGAGAGCATGCGGACTTATTTAAACCTGCTTCGCGAAGTCTTGGCCGACGGGGTCGACCGGGACGACCGGACGGGGGTGGGGACCCGGAGCCTGTTCGGCCGCCAGCTTCGTTTCGATCTGGGCGAAGGCTTTCCGCTGCTGACGACCAAGCGGCTCCATGTCCGCTCGATCATCTACGAATTGCTTTGGTTTTTGCGAGGGGAGACGAACGTCGGTTGGCTGCGGGGGCACGGCGTTTCGATTTGGGACGAGTGGGCTGACGCGGCGGGAGAGCTCGGTCCGGTGTACGGACATCAATGGCGAAGTTGGGAAGCCGCTTCGGGGGAAACGATCGATCAGATCGCGTGGGTCGAGAACGAGATCCGGACGAATCCGACGTCGCGGAGACTGATCGTTTCGGCGTGGAACGTCGCCGACTTGGGGCGGATGGCGTTGCCGCCGTGTCACCTGATGTTCCAGTTTTACGTCGCCGGGGGGCGGCTTTCATGTCAGCTTTACCAGCGTTCGGCCGACCTGTTCCTCGGCGTCCCGTTCAACATTGCCAGTTACGCGTTGTTGACCATGATGATGGCCCGAGTCACGGGATTGGAACCGGGGGATTTTGTCCACACGTTTGGAGACGTTCACCTGTATCACAACCATTTTGACCAGGCTCGGGAGCAACTGACCCGGGAGCCTCGGCGGCTCCCGCAGATGCGATTGCGGAGGACTCCGGACTCGGTTACCGGGTTCGGATTCGACGATTTCGAGCTGGTCGGCTACGACCCGCACCCGCGAATCCAGGCCCCGGTGGCGGTTTGATGTCCGGATCGCTGACGGCGGTGATCGCGATCACACCGGGGGGGGTGATTGGGGACCGAGGCGGGCTTCCGTGGCGGTTGGGGACCGATTTGCGGCGGTTCAAGCGGGTCACGATGGGTGGGGCGTTGATCATGGGCCGCAAGACCTATGAGTCGATCGGTCGCCCGTTGCCCGGCCGGGAGAGCGTGGTGATCACCCGTGACCCGCAGTGGTCGTCGCCGGGGGTTTTGGCCGTCACGAGCCCGGAGGAAGCGGTCGAAGCGGCGGCGGGTCTTCCGGCCTACGTCGTCGGGGGTGCCGAGATTTACCGGGAACTTCTGCCGCGGTGTGACGAGTTGATGTTGACGCGGGTTTGGGCGGACATCGGCGGGGACACGTTCCTCGAGATCGACCTGGCCCCGTTCGAGGTTTCCGAGTCGTGCCGGGTGCCGGCGACCTCTCGGGACGACCTTCCGACGGAGTACCTGAGGATGGCCCGAAAAAAATTCTGAGGAATTTGGTGGCAGGTCCCCACTTGAGCAAAAAGGGCGCCGTTCGATATAACCCGGGATTCTTGGCGAGAATTTTGCATCAATCACTCGGAGTCACGATATGCCCCGTCTACTGGGCGTCGACATCCCCAACGACAAACAGATCCAGTATTCGCTGACGTATCTGTACGGCGTCGGGCATTACACCGCCCGCGAGGCGTGCGAGAAGCTGGGGGTCAATCCGACAACCCCGGCTCGGGAGTTGGAAGACGAGACGCTTAGCCGTTTCGCGGCGATTCTTGAGCGGGACTACACCGTCGAAGGTCCGCTGCGGCGTCAGGTCACCCAAAACATCAGCCGGCTCCGTGAGGTGAAAAGTTACCGTGGGATCCGGCACCGGTTGGGGATGCCGGTTCGCGGCCAGCGGACGAAGACGAACGCCCGCACGCGGAAGGGGCCTCGCAAGACGGTCGCCGGGAAGAAGGGCGTCAAAGACCTTCGGTAGCGGAGCCGGGTTACCGGCAGTGGGCTCGGTTTTGTCTGGACGAACCGACATCGATTCAATCAGTTAGCATCCTATCTATCGAGACTTTGCCGTGGCAAAGACCAACAAAAAGAAGCGAGTCCGTCGGAACGTGAGCAGCGGTGTGGCGCACATCCGGGCGACGTTCAACAACACGACGGTCACGATTACGGACCCGAAGGGCGACACGTTGTGCTGGGCCAGCGCGGGCACGAGCGGGTTCAAGGGAAGCCGCAAGAGCACCCCGTTTGCCGGCCAATGTGCCGCACAGCAGGCGGCGGAGAAGGCGGGCAAGTTCGGCATGCGTGACGTCGAGGTCCGCGTCAAGGGTCCCGGTTCGGGTCGTGAGAGCGCGATCACGGCGTTGCAGGCGGCCGGTCTGAACGTGAAGTTGATCGAGGACGTCACGCCGATCCCGCACAACGGTTGCCGGCCCCGCAAGAAACGCCGCGTCTGATCCGCCCCGACGTCCACTTCACGTCCCACCCGTTCACCCGTTTGAAGGTCTCTCACGATGCACATCCGCTGGCGTGGCATGGAGCTGCCGAGCTCATTGGAAGTTGATCGCGAAACGCTCTCGCCGACCTATGGCAAGTTCATCGCCGAACCGTTCGAACGCGGGTTTGGGGCGAGCGTCGGCAACAGCCTCCGTCGCGTGCTGCTGAGCAGCTTGATGGGGAGTGCCGTCACGCAGATCAAGATCCGGGGTGCTCAGCACGAGTTCACGACGTTGCCGGGCGTCTTGGAAGACGTCACGCAGATCGTGCTCAACGTCAAGAGCCTAATCGTCCGCTGCCAGAACGAGGCGACGCGGGTGATCACGGTCGAGCGGAGTTCCGCCGGGGTCGTCACCGGTGCCGACGTCGAGGCCGATTCCGACGTCGAGATCATCAACAAGGATCACGTGTTGGCGACGCTCACCGACGACGTCCCGTTCATGATGGAAATGGTCGTCGAGAACGGTCGCGGTTACGTCCCCGCTTCGGAGCACAGCACGGGGGATCACGAAATCGGGATCATCCCGATCGACGCCGTGTACAGCCCGATCACTCGCGTCCGTTACGAAGTCGAGGAGACCCGGGTCGGCCAGAAGACGAACTTCGACCGGCTGATCACCGAGATTTGGACCGACGGCACGGTGAGTCCCGAATTGGCGATCGTCGAGGCGGCAAAGATTCTCCGCAAACATCTCAACCCGTTCGTCCAATACCGCGAACTCGGCCCGAGCATTTTCTCCGCGGCCCGCGGCGGGGCGGGGTCGCCCGAGGCCCAGCTCGAGTCGAAGCTCAACATGACGTTGGCGGATTTGCGATTGTCGGTACGGGCGAACAATTGCCTGGAAAGCGAAAACATCCAAACCGTTCGCGATTTGGTGCAACGCACCGAAGATCAACTCCTGGAGGTGCGGAACTTCGGCGACACGACGCTGAACGAGGTCCGCGATAAGCTCTCGCAGTACGGTCTGCACCTCGGTATGCGAGTGCCGAGTGCGCCGACGTTTTGAGCCGGTAGGCGCGATCTCCGCCCCTCACCCCACCATCCCCTGACCATCCATTTTTGACGGACCTACGCCATGCGCCACCGAAGAAAAGGCCGCACGCTCGGACGCAGCCCGAGCCACCGTAAGGCGATGCTGAAGAATCTCGCCAGCGCCCTGTTTCTGACCGAGCGGGACGCGTCCCTGGACGACAACGCCCCGAAGGTCCCCGGCCGGATCGTGACGACGTTGCACAAGGCGAAAGAAGTTCGGCCGCTGGTCGAGAAGTGCATTACGATCGCGAAGAAGGCGCTTCCTTACGAAGCGGAAGCGGAGCAATACGCGACTTCGGCCGACCGCGGCAGCGACGAGTACAAGCAGTGGCGGGAGAGCGACCAGTGGCAGAAATGGGCCGCGGCTCGCGCCCCGTCGGTTGCCGCACGCCGACGTGTGATCCAGTTGATCGGGGACAAGGAGGCGATGGCGGTGCTCTTCGAAACCGTCGCGCCGCGATTCACCGACCGACCCGGTGGCTACACCCGGATCGTCCGCTTGGCCACCCCGCGTCTCGGCGACGCCGGCCAGCGGGCCGTGCTGGAACTGGTCGGTAAGAACGACCGGATCCGTCGCACGGCCGAGCGACCCGCCTTCGACGAAGACACCCCGGAAGACGAATCGCCCGTCGACGATTCGCCCGCCGATTCGACCTCCGGCAACGAGCCGACCGCGGACGCTTCCGGCGAACCGGAAACCGTCGGGGCCGGCAAAGAATCCGAGCAGAGCTAGTTTCCTATGAACCGAATCGGCACCCCCTTCCTGTTGGCTCTGGGCATTTCCGTTGTCTCGCTCGTCGGGACGACCGGGTGCATGCCGACGAAGAAGGCCGATTCGCCGGACGCTTCGCCCGAATCGGGGGAGACCGACGACGCGTCGGCGCCCCGCAAAACGATCGGCGAAACGACCCAGAACGTGCTCGATTTGGAAAAGGCACTTGCCGACGGTGGCGTCCGTGCCGAGACCGGTGTCTCCTCCGGGAACCCGTTGCTGCAGTCGGCGGAGGCGTATCGGACGACCGTCGCGAAGGTCGGCGGGATGGCCGTGCAGCAAGCGATTCAGCTGCGGAACGCGCAGAGCATCCAAGATCCTAAGCCGCTGACCCACCAGCAGTTCTTGGACGAGATCATTCGTCCTGATGACCCCGACGGGATCCGACTCCCGATGCTCCCGTACTACCAGGAATACGCCTGGGACGAGGACGCTCAGGAGCTCGTGGTTGTCGATTTCCCGAAGCGGAAAGAAGAGCGAGAACGGTCTCGGTAGTGGATGAGCGGCAGGGCGCGAGCCCTCCGGTGCGGCACGCGAGACCGGACGGTTTGCGCCGTTCCGCTATGGGGTGCGGCACGAGAGTTACTTTTCGGTCGTGTCGGTCGATCCGCGGTCGACCTCAATGAACACGTCGACCGGGAGTCCGACCGGGAACTTCGGGCCCGGTTCGAGTTCGATCCAGACGTCGCGGAGATAGGCGTCGAGACGTTCGCCCGGGCGGTCTTCGAACATCCCGTCACGGTGTACGCGGGGGCCGACGCGGACGACGGTGCCGACGACCTGTTGGCCCGGCAAGCTGTCGCAGCGGATGATCGCCGAAAGCCCGACGGCGACGCGTAGCGCGTCGAACTCGTCGACTTCGGCCCTCACGCGGATCCGCGAGGTGTCGGCGAATCGGATCAGCGGGTCGGGTTGGTCGGGACGGGTCAGTTCACCGAGGCGGGCGTTGACGAGCAAGACTTGGCCATCGGTCGGCGCCCGGATTTCGGTTCTTGCGAGCGCGACCTCGGCGAGTTCGAGCCGTGACCGTGCCGCGTCGCGGACCGCCTCGGCCGCGTCGACCTCTTCGGATCGCGGCGGCGAGGCGATCGTCGTCAGCTGCGCCGCGGCGACGTCGACCGCGGCTCGAGCCGCTTTGAGCCGGGCTTCGAGGTCGTCGACCGATTGGCCGCTGGCGGCTTGACCGCGCTCCAGTCGCAGGATCCGCGCGTACGACTTTTCCGCGCTCTCAAGTTCCGCGACCGCCACGTCGCGGAGTCCGCGTCGTTCCTCGATTTCACTCTCCCGCGCGCCGTTACGGAGCTTTCGCAGGTCGGCTTCGGCGCGACGTAAATCGGCGGCGGCGAGCTTCCGTTCCGCGTCGAACCGATCCGGATCGAGGCGCGCCAGGAGTTCCCCTTGTTCGACCCAGTCCCCCTCTTCCACCAACACTTCGACGACCGCTTCGGAGAGCCGCGGCCGGATCTCGACCGTTTCGGTGATCCCTTCGATTCGTCCGGGTGCCGCGATCCGTTCGGCCGTCGGGTGTGGATCGAGTGGCCAACCGCTCGGCGCCGTTTTTGCCGATCGGAGGTCCGGCTCCGCGGCGTTCCGGCTGGCGACCCGGGCCCGTTCGAAGGTCACCAAAAGGCCGCCGAAGACGACCGCGACGATCACCACTGTCACGACTTCGAACCGGCTCATGCTGCCCCCCGGCGGTCCGGACTCTCGATCCGGCGACGCGACCTGTTGACGCCCGGCCCCGACCTGTTGACGCCCGGCCCCGACCTGTTGACGCCCGGCCCCGACCTGTTGACGCCCGGCCGTTGGGTCGCTCGGGCGTCGGTCATCACTCGGGTACCGCCAGACGCTTGAAAGTGCGGCGTACGAGAAACTTGGGACATCAGATTCGGAGCGTGGGCGGGATTCGGGACGACACGAAAATTTCAGTACCAGATCAACGGGGGACAGGGCAACGTCATGCGGGGAAAGGGCAACGTCATGCGAGCGCGACGGCCCCCCTTCGCCGAGTCCCGGCTGAACGCCTACACTTCATCCTTTCCGAGAACGCCGAGAGAGGGATATCGATGCGACGGGTCGTGGTGACGGGTTTGGGGATGGTGGCGCCAACCGGCGGGGACGTCTCCTCGGCGTGGCGATCGACGTTGACCGGCCGCTCTCCGATCCGCTTGATCGAACGGTTCAACACCGAACAGCTGCCGGTCCGGATCGCGGGGGAGGTTGCCGATTTCGACGCGTCCGAGTTGCTCGGGTCGAAAACCGCCCGCCAGACTTCGCGGTTTGTCCAGTTCGCCAGCGTGGCCGGAAACGAGGCGCTCTCCGACGCCGGCTATGAGCCCGAGCGGCACGGGAGCGTTTGCGGGTGCATCATCGGGGTCGCGATCGGTGGGCTCGGGGAGATCGAAGAGAGCTCGCTGACGCTGCGAGACCGCGGGGCGGCGAAGGTGTTGCCGCACACGTTGCCCTATGCGATCCCCAACATGGCCGCCGGGTTTGTCGCGATCCGCCACGGACTGCTCGGGCCGAACGTCGCCCCGGCGACCGCGTGCGCCAGCGGCACGCACGCGTTGGGCGAAGCGGCGATGTACATCCACCGGGGCGATGCGGAGATGATGTTGGCGGGCGGCGCCGAGGCGGCGATCTGTCCGCTTTCGATCGCGTCGTTCGCCAAACTGCGGGCGCTCAGTCGTCGCAACGACGCGCCTGGAATCGCATCGCGACCGTTCGATGCCGATCGCGACGGGTTCGTCATGGGGGAGGGCTGTGGGCTGCTCGTGTTGGAAGAATTGGGGCATGCCCGACGCCGCGGGGCGACGATTCACGCCGAGCTGGTCGGCTACGGCCTTTCCGCCGACGCCTATCACATCACGATGCCTCCCCCCGGCGGCGAAGGACTGGCCCGCGCGATCCGATCGACGCTTCGGGACGCGAAGCTCGAGCCGACCGATGTCGATTACGTCAACGCCCACGGGACCTCGACGCCGAACAACGACACGCTGGAAAGCGAGGCGATCGCCGCCGTATTCGGTGACCACGCCAAGGCGCTCTCGATCTCATCGACCAAGGGGGCGACCGGGCATTGTCTCGGGGCCGCCGGCGGGATCGAGGCGGTCTACTCGGTGCTCGCGATCCGCGAAGGGGTGGTTCCACCGACGGCGAACTATCAGACCCCCGACCCGACGTGCCCGCTCGACTACACGCCTCGCGAGCCGAAGCAGCGGGCGATCCGGGTCGCGTTGAGCAATTCCAGCGGGTTCGGTGGTCAGAACGGGTGCCTGGCGTTCCGCCGCTTCGAGTAGCGATCGGCGTGGCGTCAAAGTCGACCCAATTTGTAGTTTCCGCTCAAGCCGTCCAGTCGGCCGATCCGAAACTGTCGATGGAACCGGTGCGTTCTGCCGTTTGCAACGGAATGGGAACGGAACCGCACCGAAGATGACAAACGCCAACCGAAGCCAGGACAGGCCCGATGCGCAAGGAAGCCCCCCTCCGCCTGATGATCGCACCGCTGGTTGCGATGCTCGCCAACGCGATGCTCGCCAACGTCGCGTCGGCCGAGATCGCATGGCGGGATAACCTCCGGACCGCCCACGCCGAGGCGCAGGCGGCAGGGAAGCAGTTGTTGCTCCACTTCTACACCGACAACTGCTCCTGGTGTGACAAGCTCGAGGAGGGGGCGTTTCGGGCCGAGCAGGTCAACCGTGCGATCGAGCGGGGCTTCATCCCGGTCAAAGTCCACGCCGGGCGAAACCCGAAGTTGACCCAAATGTTCAACGTCAAGAAGTTCCCGACCGACGTCGTCGTGACGATCGCCGGCGAACAGCTTTCGCATTCCGTCAGCCCGCAAGACCCGACGCGATACGTCGCGATGCTCGAAGCCGCGTCGCCGCG
>JAWLFY010000195.1:0-8207 GCA_041685355.1 Pirellulaceae bacterium
AGTTTCGGCGGCATCTCGCAACGTCCCGGTCCGCCGATCGATCCACGCCGGCCATAGATGATCGTGCGGGCGAAGCGAACCGAGCCGAGTTTTCCCTCACGGAGAAACTGGGCGGCCCCGGTGAGCGCGGCGGACGAACGGTTCTGGGTTCCCGCTTGGCAGATTCGCCCCGTTTCGCGGGCGACCTCGACCATCCGCCGGCCTTCGACGATGTTGTGGCTGACCGGTTTCTCGACGTACACGTCTTTGCCGGCTTGCATCGCCCAAATCGCAGCCAAGGCGTGCCAGTGGTTGGGCGTGGCGATCGAAACGGTATCGACGGAGGGATCGTCGAACACGGTCCGCATGTCTTGCACGACGCGGGGGCGGGTGCCTTGCCGTTCCTTGACGTCGTCGGCGAGTGCCTCGGCGAGTTCCAAGTCGGGGTCACAGACGTACGTGACGACGACGCCGGGACGGGAGGTGAACGCTTTGGCATGGGCGCGTCCCCGGATGCGGCACCCGAGGATCGCGTGGCGCAGGGTGTCGTTCGGACCGGGTGACGACGTATCGCCGGGGCCGGGCTCATCCTCGGCGTGGGCGGGAACGCTCGTGGCGGCGGCGGCGGCCGCGGCGGCGAAGAGCGATTGCTCGAAGAATTCGCGTCGGGATGGGCGTGGCATCGGTCGGGACTCCCGTGGCAGGAAAAAACGGTCGGCTGCTCGGAGCCACCCGGAGTGTCTCCGAGCAGCCGGGGCCGTGGTTCGGCGACTTAACGTTCGGCGAAATAGCGTTCGGCGTCTTAACGCGTGGTAAATTCGGCGAGTCGTTTCGCGGCATTTTCTCGGGCGGCTTCCATCATCGGGGCGAGTTCGACCGGTTGGCCGCCGAGCCGCTTGCTTTCGTCGGACGCTTCCATGAAGGCGAACAGTTCGATCGTGACTTGCGGGTCGATCGGGACTTCCCCGGTCATGAAGAACTCAGAGATCACGTCGCAGAGCTGTTCGTAGCCGCCGGTGCGTTCCGCGGTCTTGATCGCTTTGGTCCCGAACGCGACGGCGCCGAAGCCGGCCTTGTTTTTGCGGATCCCGCGATAGGTCCCGATGCGTCCGTCGTTCCACACGCCGGTGACGACATCGGTGTCGTCGGTATGGGCGCGTGTCACCGATTGGCACCCGGCACCCATCAACGTGTAGAGGATCTCGACGCCATGGACGCCGTAGAAGAACAGGTCGGGCGTTCCCTCCTGATAGGAGCAAGAGCCCCACGCAACCGCACCGGCGATGTCGCCGAGTTGTTCGTCGACGAGCAACGCCTGGACCGAAGGGCTATAGCGGAGCGAGGAGGCGGAGAACACCGGCACGTCGTGGCGTTTCGCCAGATCGAAGATCGCGATCGCGTCGGCGAGCGAGCCCGCGATCGGTTTGTCGATGAACAGCGGCTTTCCGGCTTCGATCACCGGGACCGCTTCTTCCAAGTGGATCCGCCCGTCGACGCTTTCGAGTAGCACGGCGTCGACCTTGGGCAAGAGTTCATCGATGGTGTCGACGATCTCGACGCCCATCCCGCGGACCTGTTCGGTGAACTTTTCGACCCGGTCGCGGCTGGCAGGGATATCGGTGCCACCGGGGTACCCCGCGACGATCCGGATTTTCGCAAAGTTGCCCTCGGCGTCTTCGGCATTGAAGATCTTTGTGAACGCCGGGACGTGGGAAGTGTCGAGCCCGATCATGCCGACGCGGATCACGTCGTCGTCGGCGTCGGCCCCGAAACTCGCGCCGGCATCGACCGAACAGAAGCAGATACCGAGGGTGAGAACACAAAGAGGATGTCGCATCGGGCGGGTCTCCGGGGAGGCAGGTTCGAAGGTGGGAGTTTGCCGCGCGACCGCGTGTTCGCGGTAGGCGTGTGTTCGCGGTAGACGCGAGTTCGCGGTATGACGCGAGTTCGCGGTAGACGAAACGCCAGCGACGGCAAGCGATGATTCAGAGCGTGATTGTAACCCCACGGGGTGTGGCTGGCAGGGCTGCGAGCCGATTTCATGGCGACACGATCGATACGACGGCTGACACCTCGAGCATTTCGGCGTGGGTCAAGGACGCCAGATTCGGCTAAACTGGGTCTTCCGGTTGAGCGCTCCCCCCCAAGACCCGTTCGATGACATTTCCCGCCCGAGCCTTGCTCGACATAATGCCCCGAGCCTCGCTCGACATCTTGGCGCGAGTCTCGCTCGCAAGTTTGAGTCCCCTATTCGCCGCGATTGCACATGCAACGGAGCCGCCGGACCGGGGCGCGACGCCGGAGGTCGTCCGCGAGTTTGTGGAGGACCGGTGTCTCGGTTGTCACGATTCGTTCACGGCCGAAGGGGGGCTCGATCTGGAGTCGCTTTCGCTGGAACTGGACCGCCAGGAACGATCCGAGCGATGGGTGTTGATTCATGACCGGATCCGTGACGGGGAGATGCCCCCGCCGGAAAACGGGGAGCCACGTCCGGTCGCGGCGGTCGGCTGGAGTTCGCGGCCGGGCGATTCGTTCGAGGGTGGCGGAGAGTCTTCGGAAGATCACCGCGAATCTTCGGAAGGGGAAATGGAGGGCGACGACGCGTCGCGCGAGGTTTTGCGGGCACTCGGGACGAGGCTCGCGGAGGCGGACCGTCGACGGGTCGCGTCACAGGGGCGTGCGTCGGCCCGACGGATGAATCGATCGGAGTACGAGAATCGGCTTCGACAACAGCTCGAAGCGCCGTGGTTGCAGGTCGCTCGTTTGCTCCCGGAAGACGGCGTCGATCACCTGTTCAACAAGGTCGGGGCGCGACTCGACGTTTCGCATGTGCAGATGGAGCGATACTTGGACGTCGCGACCGCGTCGCTACGGTTGGCGGTCAACGCGGCGGCGCATCCGTCAAAGACGACTCGGTACTACGCCCGTGACGAACCGGTGATGCATGGCTATGTGCATTACCGCTTCGGCCAGACCGCGGCGACGCGAGCGATCGTCCCGCTCGACGGTTGGGAACCGGAGCTTGGGGTGATCCGCAAGGAACAGCCGATGACGGTCGGCGAGTCGGACCCGGAGAAGCGGGAACGGGAAGCGATGGGGGTCTTCAGCGGGACTTACAGCGCGACGACCAAGTACGATTTCACACGTCTTCAGACGCCGATCGACGGGCGTTATCGGTTGCGGTTCAAGACTTACACGTTCATGGCCGGACCGAACGGGGCGAGCGGCGGGAATGATCATGGGCTCAGTGGAGGCAAGCGGGCTTGGTGGCGTCCGGATCGGACGGTGATCTGCCGTGGCGAACGCAGCGAACCGGTCACGCTTTATGCGCTCTCGGGTGGTGGCGACAGCCGGTGGCTTGCGACGTTCGATTCGACGCCGGAGCCGAGTGTGTTCGAGACCGTCGTGACGCTTCGTCGGGGCGAGGGGATTCGGCCCGACGCGGCGAGGTTGGTGCGGACCCGTCCCGGATGGTCCGGCAACCCGAACGCGACCGAGGAGGGCGTCCCGGGGTTCGCGATGAATTGGTTGGAGGTCGAAGGCCCGCTGCACGAGACTTGGCCTCCGGCCAGCTACCGAGCGGTATTCGGCGATTTACCGTTCGAGGTGGAGGACGGATCGGTACGAATCGCCACGGAGGCGAACGAGACCGCGATCCGCCAACAGATCCGCGCGTTCGCCCGCCGCGGGGTCGGGGTCGGAGAAGCGACCGAAGAGGTCACCGAGGCGGCGGTGGAACTGTACGACCATGCCCGAGAGTTGGGTTTCGACACGACTGAGGCGGCGATTTCGGCGATGGCTTCGGTGCTGTGTGGCCCCGAGTTCCTGTATTTCGATTATCCGCGTGGTCCACTCTCGGCGGCGGATTTGAAGGAGCGGTTGGCGTATTTCTTGTGGAACGGACCAGCCGACCCCGATCCGGACGACGCGAGGCTGACCGACGAAGAGCTAGCGGCGAGTGAGCTTGCCGAAGGAGGCGAGGCGGAGGGCGATCCGATCGGTGACCTAGTCGAGGCGATGTTGGCGGACCGGCGGAGCGACCGGTTTGTGGACGCGTTCCTCGATTATTGGCTCGATCTCCGCGATTTGAACGCGAACACGCCGGATTCGGAGCTGTACCCCGATTACTACCTCGACGAGTTGCTCACCGAATCGTCTTTGCTCGAGACGCGAAGGTTTTTCCGAGAGCTGATCGAGAAGAATCTGCCGGCCGTCAATTTGGTCGACGCCGACTTTGCGTTTGTCAACGAGCGGCTTGCCGCGCTGTATGGATTGGAGCCGTTCGAAGGGGTTTCGCTTCGCCGGGTTGAGTTGCCGGAGACGTCATTACGGGGCGGGCTTTTGACCCAATCGAGCGTGCTTCGCGTCACGGCGAACGGAACGACGACATCGCCGGTGATCCGTGGCGCCTGGATCACCGAACGGATTCTCGGGGTCGAGATCCCGCCGCCGCCGTCGGGCGTCGATGCCGTCGAACCGGACACACGTGGGGCAACGACGATCCGAGAGCAGCTCGATCGGCACCGTGAAGTCGAGTCGTGCAACGCGTGTCACGAGAAGTTCGACCCGGCGGGTTTCGCGTTGGAGAATTTCGACGTCGTGGGCGGCTGGCGAGACCGCTATCGTGCGATCGGCGGCGAGGGCGATGCCGCGATCGATCAGCGGGCGGTGTCTTCCACGTCGCACCGTGTTGCGCGCGGCCGGTGTTTCGCTGGCGTTGCCGATCCTCGACGCGATGACGCCCGCCTTACCGCCTCGCGTGCTTGCGGCGGAGGCGTCCCAGGCGACGAACGCGGGCGAACGCGGCTCGGACCCGAAACGGATGCTCGCGGTTTGCAACAACCTCGGTCTGCTTCCGGACGAGTTTTTCCCGTCGGCGGCGGGCGAGGCGTACGAGCTTTCGCCCTATCTCCGCGAGCTGGCCGATGTTCGTGGCGACTTCACCGTTTTCAGCGGCGTGTCGCATCCGGGGGTCGACGGGTCGCACTCGTCGGACGTTTCGTTCTTGACCGCGGCCCCGCACCCGGGCAGCGGAGGTTTCCGCAACACGGTTTCGCTGGACCAATATGTCGCGGGCAAGATCGGCGACCGGACGCGGTATCCGTCGATGACGCTTGGGGTGAACGCGAAGCAGGGACGGCGGAGCCTGTCGTGGACCGAAGGTGGCGTGTTGATCCCGTGCGAGGATTCGGCCGAAGCGGTTTATCGACGGCTGTTTTTGCAGGGGACAAAGGAGGAGATGGACGACCAGTTGCGGCGGCTTGCGCTCGGGGAAAGCATCATGGACCGGCTCGCCGATCAGGCACGTGGGCTTCGGCGACGACTTGGCGTCTCGGACCGCGACCGGATGGATCAGTTCACGACGGCCGTCCGCGACGTCGAACGGCGGATGGTCGAATCGCGTGAGTGGACGTTGCGACCGAAGCCGGAAACGACCGCGGAGAAGCCTGTCGATCCGGAGTCCAGCGCCGACTACATGACCAAGACTCGGCTGATGTACCAGATGGCCCGTTTGGCGTTCGAAACCGATTCGACGCGAGCGATCACGTTGTTGCTCGACAGCAACAATTCCCCCACGATCCGCGTCGACGGTGCGTCGATCTCCGACGGCTATCACAACCTGTCGCATCACGGCCGTAGCGAGAAAAAGCTGGAACAGTTGCGGGCGATCGACCGAACGCACATGAACCTGTTGGGTGAACTGGTCCGGGAGCTGAAGGGGGTCGAAGGAGCCGAGGGGACGTTGCTCGACGCGACGATGGTTCTGTACGGCAGCAATTTCGGTGATGCCAACAAGCACACCACCGACAACATGCCGATTCTGCTCGCGGGGGGAGGCTTTCGCCACGGGCGTCATCTGGCGTTCGACCGCGAGGACAACTACCCGCTGCCGAACCTGTTCGTCAGCATGCTTCAAAAGATGGGGATCGAAACCGACCGGTTCGCCTCGTCAACCGGCACGATGCGAGGATTCGAAGGATGAACGAACGAGGGATCCGCGAACGATTCGAAACGATGTCTTCGCGTAAGATGCCTCGCCGAACGGCATGGACGAAGATCGCGTCGGCGGTGGTGGCGTTGTCGACGGTGGTGGCGTCGTCGGCGGTGGTGGCGTTGTCGGCGGTGGTGGCCGGCTTGCTCGCGGCTTGCGGGTCGTCGTCGGCGACGTGGGCCGACGAACCGGCTGGCGGCGGATTCACGTGTGTCGAGGACCGTGACGGGGTGACGCTGAAGTACGGCGGCGACCCGGTGCTGCGGTACAACAAGACCGTGCAGCCGGCCCCGGAGGGGATCGACCCGGTGTACGAGCGGAGCGGGTACATCCACCCGATCTGGACGCCGTCAGGACGCGTCGTCACCGGCGATTTCGCGGCCGACCACCCACACCAGCACGGGCTGTTTTTCGCGTTCGTCAAGACGACGTTTGACGGCCGGGAGATCGACTTTTGGAACCAACGGGCGGGAACCGGCCGGATCGCTCACGAGGCGGTCAAATCGATCGAGCCGAGCGGGGAGCGCGCCGGTTTCGTGGTCACGCAGCTCCATCAAGACATCACCGGCGGGGCGACCGACGCCGCCAATCCAGATGGCGTCCGGGACGTGTTGAGGGAGACGTGGACGGTTCGGGGACACGAGGCCGTCGCCGGTGGATCCGGGCACTACGTCGTCGACATCGAATCACGTTTGGAGTGTGTGGCGGATTCACCGTTGAGGGTCGAGACGTATCATTACGGCGGGCTGGCGATCCGTGGCGCGATCGATCTGTTTCGTCCTCGAGCGGGGTCAGCGTTCCGCGATTGGACGAATCGCGGCAGCGAGGACGCCGATCGGTCGCCGCCTGGGATCGACGTGATGGGGCACGAATTCTTGACAAGCCAGGGGAAGCGGCGACATGACGGCAACCACACCAGGGCCGACTGGGTGGATCTGTCGGGGGTGATTGAGGGGGAACCGGCGGGGATCGCGATCGTCGGTCACCCGGATAATTTTCGTTCCCCGCAACCGGTGCGGCTGAACCCGGCGAAGCCCTACTTCTGTTTCGCCCCGATGGTCGAATCGGGGTTCGAGATCGCCCCAGGAGAACCGTTCGTGTCCCGGTTCCGGTTGGTGGTCCATGACGGGCCTGCCGAGCCGGCGATTCTTGACGCGGCGTTTACCGGCAAGGCCGCTCGATGAATCGGCGAGATTCTCCTGCGTTGCGCTAAGCCGCCGCAGCGACGGCAGGCGTCTGTTGAACGCGATCCGCTGGGTGATGTTGCGACGGTCAGCCGCCCTACCCGACGAACCCGCATTCGACTCCGGTGCAGAAACGAGTGATCGAAGACCCGATTTGCCACCTGCTGCACCGTCGCGAGTTGAAAGTCGGCGACCCGTCAGTGTTCAAAGTCTGCGAAGGGTTGTCGAACGAACAACCCCCGGCAGCTCGTGACTACCGGGGGCCAACCTATACGGTACGGCACTCGGGTCATTCACTTTTCCGGGGGTACCGTTCCGGATGCAACTCTTTGTGATCGAGGACGGAGCCGTCGGCTCGCAGGATAACATTTCGCAACACATCCCCTTCAACTTCGTCCATAATGAAGTGGGGAGCGCCATCGACGAACACAGACATGAACCCACCCTTGTGAATTCCTCCGAGTTTCGGCAGCGGCTTCTTTTCTGAGTATTCAATGTCCTTTGGTTGGGACCATGGGATGCTCAATTTTGATTCGACGACCAGCAAAGTGTTTGAGGTACCATCGGTGAAGTCCTCGAACTGGTGGCCTTCGTCCGAGTCGAAGGCAGTTCCTTCGCCCACGACCGCAAACCACGACGCGTCCGACGAGTCTTTTTCGGCGTTCGCCGCGCGATAGACGTCCGGTATCATGTTCAGCAGCTTCTTGTTCCCAGCACTATCCCAAGGTTCGTCGAAGTTGTACTTGTTATACAGGTCGGTATAGCCCAGTTGCGGCAGAATGGCGACTCGCCAGCTGTGTTTCACTCCGTTGGGACCGACGATTACGGCCGGAGGGAGACTGCCATGCTGGCGAAAATAGTTGTGCATCGCTAGGCCAATTGAATGCGCATGACGCCTACTCTGCTCTCGGGCAGACTCTGCATCTTTGTTATCCACTACGGAGGCCTCTTGCTTTTGGCTCTTCCGCGATTTTAGTGGCTTGCGGGCTGGCGTCGGCGAGGTTTTTTCAGGCATCGCTGCGATGTCCGAATGTTGAATGAAGTATGCTGAT
>JAWLFY010000196.1:0-8202 GCA_041685355.1 Pirellulaceae bacterium
GGTCGGACGTGACGACGGCGGTGACGACGGAGAAATGATGGCGTTGTTCTACAAGACTTCTCGATTCGAGCCGCTCGACGAAGGACATTTCTGGCTCAGCGAATCGCCCGAACAGGTCGGCAGCAAGTCGTGGGACAGCAGCCTGCCGCGGATGTGTACCTGGGTCAAACTCCGTGACCGCATCGCCCCGGACGCCCGCCCGATCCTGTTCATGAACACGCACTTCGACCACCGTGGCCCAGTCGCGCGGCGGCAATCGGCGGTGTTAGTCCGGCAAATGGCCGACCGACTTGGCGAAGGCTGCGACGTGATCGTGACCGGGGACTTCAACGCCGCGGTCGACAGCGACCCCTATCGGGCGCTCGTTCACGCCGACCCGGAAGCCACTCGGTTCGTCGACACCTATGCGGTTGCCCGGCCCGAACACGAGCCGGGCGAAGGGACGTTTTCCGGGTTCCAAGCTTCCGAGACCGGCGGGAACCGGATCGATTGGGTCTTGGTGCGAGGAAACTGGGACGTCGTCTCCGCCAAGATCAACCGCACCGCACGCGACGGCCGAACCCCGTCCGACCATTTCCCGGTCGAAGCGGTGCTGCGTCGTTAGAGAGAGGCCGTGTCAGAGCGGATGGAAACTTGGAGTAGGGAACCACGAAGGACACGAAGAGCACGAAGACAGGGGCAGGAGATGGAGTTTGAGAGTTTGTCTGGGCGAGTGATCGGATGCGCGATCGAGGTCCACCGGGAACTCGGCCCCGGTTTACTCGAATCGACGTACGAAAAGTGTCTGGCATATGAGCTCACACGAAACGAAATCGGATTTCGACTTCAGCATCCTCAGCCTGTTAAGTACAAGCAAATTCGAATCGACTGTGGCTACCGGCTCGATGTGTTGGTTGAAAACGAATTGATTCTTGAGCTGAAGAGCTTCGAAGCGATCACGACGATACATGAAGCCCAGCTACTCACCTACATGAAACTAGCCGGCGTAGGAGTCGGATTGCTGATCAATTTCAACGTCCCGAAGCTGAAAGACGGTATCAAGCGGTTTGTCCTCTAAACCCTTCGTGCTCTTCGTGTCCTTCGTGGTTTCCTCTCCCTTCTTGATTTCCTATTCGCTCCTGGTTTTTCAGCGTTCGGGTGGGTCGAAGCCGAACGTCTTCATCCAATCTTGAAGTTCGTCGGGGGTGAGGTCGCGGTCGGCCTTGCGGTCGTGACCCGATCCGCCCTGCCCTGCCCCGCCGAGCCCGCCCGTTTGCTCCTTGTCTCGGTCACGCGACGTCGATCGGACGATCGTGCCCAGCCGAAGTCGGCCGTCGAGTAACTCGTCGAGCCACGGTTGGGCCTCCCATGGTGTCGCCCCGCGGCGGGTCGCGGCGTCGCGGATCCGGCGGTCCGACGACACGACGGTCAATCGTTTCGGGGCCGAGTGCGCGGCGATCAGCTCTTCGATCAAGTCGTCCGCTTCGGCGTGGTCGACGGCGAAGCGGACGTCGACCGACGCGTGTTCGAAACGGGCCGGCCGGTCCGGCGGCGGGTTGGCCGCGTCGAACACGACGCACGTTCGCGTCCGCGTTTTGCGGTCGAGGTGATCGGCGAGCCGGTCAAGCAACCGCATCCGCTCGCGATGCAGCCAGTTCGGATCGGGACTCCGCCCCGGCGCCGCGACCGGGGCGACGACGTTGTATCCGTCGATCAATAACAACAACGCCATTACGATTCGTCCCGAGGCGAGACGTGAGACGGCGGATAGTCGACGCGGAGCAGGAACAGCCCGTGGGCCGGCGCGGTCGGACCGGCGGCATCGCGGTCGCGGGCGCGGAGCACCGTCTCGATCGACCCCGCTTCTCGTTTTCCCCGCCCGACCTCGACCAGCGTGCCGACGATGTTGCGGACCATGTTGTAAAGGAAACCGTCCGCCTCGACCTCGATCGCGATCCGCGTCGGCGGGTTGTCGTCTCCCGCCGAGCGAACGGACGGCACGCCGTCCAACGGCGAGTGGGTGTCGGGTGAGTTGGCGTCGCCGCCGGTTCGTGTGACCGTCAAATCGCACGCACGGACATTTCGGACGGTCGTTTTTCGTTCGCTGCCGGCCGCCTGGAAACTGGCGAAGTCGTGGCGACCGACCAAACGCACGGCCGCGTCGCGGATCGCGTCGACGTCGAGTGGCCCCCGAAGATGCCAGTCGAACCGATCCCGAAAAGGATCGCGCGGCCCGCCGACGCGTAATTGATATCGATACCGTTTGCCGACCGCGTCGCGGAGGGCGTGAAACCCTTCGGCCGCCTCTTCCGCTTTGACGACCGAAATCGCGTCGGGAAGATTCGCGTTGAGTGCCCGTGCGAGTTCCGCCGCGGTCGCCCGCCATCGCGATATGACGCAACTCGCGACCTGCGCCACGGCGTGCACCCCCGCGTCGGTGCGGCCGCTGCCGACCGCCGACACGTCTTCCTTGGTAATCGAGCGAAGCGCCGATTGCAGCGAGGACTGGATCGTCGGCCGTCCCGGCTGCACCTGCCACCCGGCAAACTCGGTTCCGTCGTAGGCGATCGTCAACTTGAAAGTCCGCACGATCGCTCCTTGCACGCCCGCCCGTTCGATGGTCGCCTTTTGCTCTACAAAAGGTCGGAGAGCCTAGACGGCGGCGGCCCGGCGAATGAGCAACTCGGCGATCTGGACCGCGTTCGTCGCGGCTCCCTTGCGGAGGTTGTCGCTGACGCACCAGAACGCGATCCCGTGATCCCCGCTGATGTCGCGGCGGACCCGGCCGATGAACACGTCGTCCTTGCCGGCGGAGTCGACCGGCATCGGATATCGGCGGTTGTCGAGGTCATCGACCAACATGATCCCCTCGGCGGCGGCGAATAAATCGCGCGCCTCCTCGACGCTTAGCGGTCGCTCGGTTTCCACCAGCAACGATTCGCTGTGGCCGATCGCGACGGGCACCCGCACGCAGGTGGGACAGATCTGTATCGATTCGTCCCCCATGATCTTGCGGGTCTCGTCCACCATCTTCATCTCCTCGCTGGTGTACCCTTCGTGCTTGTTCGACCCGATTTGTGGGATCAGATTGAAACCGATCGGGTACTGAAACGTCTGCGGCGGGTGAAGATTCCCTTCGAGCGATCGCTTGGTGCTCTCGTTCAACTCGTCGGTGCCGGCCAATCCTGCCCCGCTGGTCGCCTGGTACGTGCTCACCACGACTCGCCGAACGCGGGCGGCGCGGTGCAGCGGCGCGAGCGCGACGACCATCTGGGTCGTGCTGCAGTTCGGGCTGGCGATGATCCCTCGGTGTCGGTCAACCGCTTCGGGATTCACCTCCGGGACGATCAACGGAACGGTCGGGTCCATCCGCCAATATCCGCTTTCATCCACCACGACCGCCCCCGCCTCGACGGCCCACGGGGCGAACTCGGCGGATACCTCGTCCGGCGTGCTGGCGATCACCAAGTCGACGTCGTCGAACGCCCCGGGCTGTAACTCCTCGACCGTGATCGTCCGATCCCCGACTCGCACCTCCGACCCTGCGGTTCGGGACGACGCGAGCAGTTTCAGTCGACGATAGGGAAATTCGCGTTCGGCAAGTTGTTGCAACACGATTCGGCCGACGGCGCCGGTGGCCCCGACGACGGCGATGGATTCGTACACGGCTGGATGGTGTGGGGTTGGTGAGGAAGAGAAATCAGGGGCGATGGGGGAATGGGGAGCTAGGAGCGACTAATCTCCTAGACCTTCGATCGCTTCCGGCAACCCCTCGTCGACCAGCCCATAGCCGCCACGGCCTTCCTGGACCCGGGAATCGACGTCGAGCAACGTTTCCTCGGCGTTCGCCTCCCAAAATTTCGTGATCATCTCGGGGGGCAACGGCTGGTGGGATCGGAACAGCCGGAAACCGACGCCACGAGCCGGATCGCTGGTGAACCACCACGGGCTTTTCGGGAAGTTCGGATCTTCTACCTTCCATTCTTCATCGTCCGAGGGAAGTCGGACGGCGCTCCGCAGGTCGGGAGGATCCATCTCCCAACTGCCGCCACGAACGACGCACGGCCATGGCTGACTCGGCCAAAGGACTGCCTCGACCGCACGAGGATTCGACTTCTCGGCGAGCCAGCCGTATCCGTCTTCGGTGTACGCGTTGATTGTCCATTCGGCCGCGTTGCCGTGGACATCGTACAACCCGAACGGGTTCGGCTTCTTCGTCCCGACCTCACCCGGACCGTCGAACGCGTTGTCGAAGTACCACGCGTATTCCTCCGCCGCGTCGGCAGATTCGCCCCAACTGTAGGCCGTCGTGGTGTTCCCGCGTGCCGCATATTCCCACTCCGCTTCGGTCGGCAAGCGGTACTGGGCGCCGGTCAGCTTGCTCAGCCACTTCGTGAACTGCTGAGCCGCGTACTGCGTCATCGTCACCGCCGGTTGGTCGGGGTCTTCGCCGTACTCAAACGTGAAGCTCGGGTCGTACAACTCGGTCGGGGCGGTGATCGCGTCGGCCCGGTTCGAATCGTCGACGACCCGTTTGCCCTGCGACTCGAAATCTTTAAAGATCGCGTACATCCGCATGTATTCCTTGTACTCCCGCCATGAAACCTCCATCTTGCCGACCCACATCGGGTCGACCTCGACGCGGACCTGAGGCCCCTCGTCGTCGTTTCGGCCCTCCTCATCTTCCGGGCTGCCGAACAGGAAGCTACCGCCGGGCACGGGGACCATGTCGAACGCGATGTCGGTACCCGGGATCCGCTCCGTGTAAGGAACCATGTAACCGCCATCGACTTCGACGAACGGTCCCTCCCCCGGCTTCTCCGTGACCGTTCCGGCGAACGTTTCAGTCTCGGCGGGCGTTTCAGCTTTCTCCGTTGCTTCGGCCCGCTCAGGTGTCTCGGCATATGCGGGAGACAACGTCACGGCGGAGATCATCGCCGTGAGGGCCGCCAGGTGGGAGAGAAAACAGGTTCGCATCAGCTAGGTCGCTCGCGGCAGGGGGCAGGAATCGTCTTCAGATGTCAGGAATCGTCTTCGGATGTCAGGAATCTTCTTAGGATCTTCAGTATAGATCGACCAGCCGTGCGACCAAGACCCGCCCAAAAATCGGTATCCGCCGAGCGAACCCTGTGCTGCCGGGCAATGAAACCCTGTGCTGCCGGGCAACGTTCGCGAAAGAAATCGACCCGTCGTCGCTTAACGCAAGCGGATCTCATCCGGGCGGGTCCCGAGTTCGACCGGAAACGTGAGCGTTTCCCCCTCGCGGCGGACGCGGACTTCGACGGTTGCACCCCCCAGTTCCCCCCCGATCACGCGGATCAGATGGGCACTGTCGATGATCTTCGCGTCACCGACGTGAGTGATCACGTCTCCACGCGCCAGCCCCGCCGCGGCGGCCGGCGAATCGCCCGAGGCGATCGCCGACACGAGTGCTCCTCGGATACGTGACGGTTCCCCTTCGAGCATGTCGTCGGGCACCTCGACTAGGCTCACACCGAGCCACCCTCGCTCGACACGGCCGCTTTCTCGGATCCGCTGGAACACCTGGCGGGCGACGTTGCTCGGGATCGAAAAGCTGACCCCTTGAAAAGTGTCCCCGACGATGGCGGTGTTGATCCCCACCAGCGTCCCTTTGGCGTCGACGAGCGGCCCGCCGCTGTTCCCCGGGTTTACCGCGACGTCGCTTTGCATGAAATCTTGATAGTGGGCGTTCGCCCCGTGCCGACCGCTCGCGTCGCTGGCGGCGCGGACCATCCGGTGCTTGCCGCTCACGATCCCGAACGTGACCGTCTGGTCGAGCCCGAACGGGCTGCCGATCGCCCACACCGGCGACCCGACTTTACATCGGTCGCTGTTTCCCCATGCGATCGGGAACAGCCGATCCGCGTCGACTTTCAAGACGGCCAAGTCGGTCAACGGGTCGGTACCGATCAACTCACCGTCGAGCCGTCGGCCGTCGCTGAGTGTCACCCAGATCGATTCCCCTTCGGCGATCACGTGGCGGTTGGTCAGAATGTGCCCGGCTTCGTCGACGACCACGCCGCTCCCTTGGTCCGAAGTCGGGACGAACGCGGTCGACACCCGCCCGGTCGCCGTCTCCGTGATCTCCGGCCGCCGCCGCTCGACGTCGATGTGGACGACACTCGGCCCGACCGCCGAGGTGACCATCTGGTAAGCCTCGTTCAACGAGTCGAGCGAAACGTTGTGCAGCCCCCGTGTCCCCGCTTCATATTCCGCCCGCAGTTCCCCGCGTGCCCACCCGTAGCGGATCTCCTCGACGATCCGCGGGACCGCGAAACGGGCTGCGGAAAGCATCAACGCCATCGTCACCAACAACACGAAACTCTGCATCAACGGGTCGGTCCGCCGCCGCTCCGTGCCCGCCGTCGCCGACCGGTTCGGATCCGACCCCGGACTCGCGGCGGGGGGTGATGGCGGCGGCTCGGCACGAGACCGACTTGGTGCCGGCGGGGATTCACTTGGTGCCGGCGGGGATTCCTCGCGAAACTCGAAGCGGCGAAAAACGATGTTCCCGCTCTCAGCATCGATGTTCCCGCTCTCAGCATCGCTTCGAACGCCTGCGTTACTCCCGCGCCGTTCCCCGCCCTCTTTAACGCCCGCACCGGAATCGGAACCTGTCGCCGGATCGACGCCGGTGCCGGATCGCTTCTGGCCCGTCGGATCGTCGCCCGACCGCGGGGTGGCACGTGATCCGGTATGCAGGTCGGTGACGGACCGTGCCCGCTCGTCATTTCGTTCCGGGTTAGAAAACATCTCGGCTGAACCGCTCCAGCGATCGGCGTCGGGCTGAACGGCCCCATTGTAGCGCGGTTCGCCGACGTGGGCATCCTTTTTTTCCGAACGCGTCCCCCGAGACGACGCTTGACGGGTGAATTGTCGGACCGTTTCGTTCATGATGAAGCCGAAGCCTCCATTCATGATCCACGGAAATCTGGCCATGCTGAAGCGGACCCAAGCCCCCGCCTCTTGTCGTTCGATCCGTTTCCCCGCGGGATTGCGGCACGCGACCGCCCCGCGGTTCGTGATGGCGGTCACCCTCGCGGTGGCGTTCGGCATCCCGGTGGCGGCTCAGGAACCCGAGTCGGCGGATGAACCCGCGTCTGCGGATCAGCCCGCAACTGCCGACGGAACGGCGTCCGCCGATGGGATCGAGCTGGCCGGTCGTGTCCGGTCGATCTTGTCGGACAAGTGCTACACCTGCCACGGCCCCGACGAGGCGAACCGGCGGGGCGGGTTGCGACTCGACCGCTACGAGTCGGCGCTCGAGGGTGGCGATTCGGGGGCCGAGGCGATCGTACCGGGCGACGTCGAGCTGAGCGAACTCGCCCGCCGCGTGCTCAGCGACGACCCCTCGGAACAGATGCCGCCTCCCCACGAAGAAAAACAGCTCAGCGATTCGGACCGCGACACCCTCGTCCGCTGGATCGAGCAGGGCGCCCCCTGGGAAGAATTGTGGTCGCTCGTCCCCCCGCGGCGGCCGGACCTTCCCCCGGTCAGTGACCCCGCTTGGGTGACCAACGAGATCGACCGCTTCGTCTTGTCGCGGCTCGATCGGAAAGGTCTCACCCCCAATCCCCCGGCCGACCCGGCGACGCTCCTGCGACGCGTTACCCTCGACCTGACGGGGCTCCCGCCGACGGTCGACGAGGTGGAACAGTTTCTCGTCGACCCTTCGGAAGACGCCTATCAAGCGGTCGTCGATCGGTTGTTGGCGTCCCCCCGATTCGGCGAACATCGCGCCCGGTATTGGCTCGACGCCGCCCGCTACGGCGATACTCACGGGCTGCACCTCGATAACTACCGGGAAATGTGGCCCTACCGCGATTGGGTCGTCGACGCGTTCAATCGCAACCTCCCGTTCGACCAATTCGTCACCGAGCAGATCGCCGGCGACCTGCTCCCCGACGCGGATACCCAGCAGCTGATCGCGACCGGGTTCAATCGATGTCACGTGACGACGAACGAAGGGGGATCGATCGCCGAAGAGGTGCGGGTCCGCAACGTCATCGACCGGACCGTCACCTTCGGTACCGTGTTTCTGGGGCTCACACTCGACTGCACGCGTTGCCACGATCACAAGTACGACCCGCTGACGATGGAGGACTTTTATTCGCTGTCGGCGTTCTTCAACAACATCGATGGCAACCCGATGGACGGCAACCGGAAGGATCACGCCCCGGTGATCCGCGCCCCCAACGACCG
>JAWLFY010000197.1:0-8154 GCA_041685355.1 Pirellulaceae bacterium
CGTCCGCGGCGAAACCAAAATCATCGCCATCACGAGCGCCAACGCATACGTCACCGCCCGAAACGGCGAGTATCCGACCAACAAGAATCCCATCAAACTGCCGAGAGCCCCGAAAAACGTCAGCCCCTCGAACCGAAGCCACGCCTGGCGCCGCGATCGATCGCCGACGCCTCCGATCGTGTCGGCCGCGTCACGACCGCTCGGCGTTTCGCCCGATGCCCCCAGTCCGGATGCCCCGTCGGTGGCCGCCGCCATCTCCGCGTCTCGCGCCGTCTCCGCGTCTCGCGCCGCGTCGAGTCGCTTCGCGGTGAAATGGACCAGCAAGAAGATCGACAGGTAGTACAGCAGCGCCGGAATCAACGCCGCCCGCAATATCTCCAAATAGGTCACCGGCGGATCACGGTTGATGATCTCTAACATCATGTACGCGCCCGCCCCCATCACCGGCGGGACCAAAGCTCCGCCGCTGCTCGCCGCCGCCTCGATCCCCGCGGCAATGTGCGGCCGCAACCCGATACTCCGCATCAACGGGATCGTGAACGTCCCCGTCGTCGCCGCGTTCGCGACGGCGCTTCCCGACAACGACCCCATCAACCCGCTGGCGAGCACCGAAACCTTCGCCGGTCCCCCCGAACGCTTCCCCAATAACCGTGTCGCCAATTCGATGATGTACTCGGTCGCACCACTCGCCTGCAGGAACGCGCCGAACAACACGAACAAAAAGACGTACTTGAACATCACCCCGAGCGCTGTCCCGAACACCCCCTCGGTCCGCAAGTACGTCTGGCCGATCAACGCCTCCCAATCCTGACCCCCATGCGGAAACAACCAATCGGGCAGATCGCGGGCGACCGATTCGTGCGCGTACACGATGAACAACAACGCCAAGATCGGAAGCGCCCAACCGATGGTACGACGCGCCGCTTCCAAAACTAACACC
Organism: Pirellulaceae bacterium; assembly: GCA_041685355.1. Taxonomy (GTDB): domain Bacteria; phylum Planctomycetota; class Planctomycetia; order Pirellulales; family Pirellulaceae; genus JAWLFY01. The sequence goes on from JAWLFY010000197.1 coordinate 941, forward strand.
AGCCCCACCGCACCGACGGCGATGTCGACCCCGCTGTACAACGCCGCCCGCTGACCCAACTCCGACGCGTTGGCCACCATGTAGCCACAACTCAGCACGGTCAACAGAACGAACGTCCCGTCGATCACGCGGACCCACCACGCCCCCGCGCCGCGTTGGCTGAACGGGAACATCAGGAAACCGAGGATCAAACCGATCGCCGCGAATGTCGCCAACTGCCGCAGCGGCGACAGCAACGAAAAGTTGGCCTCGACCAAGACGAACAGCGACAACATCGCCGACAACGCGACGATCACGCCGTCATGGAGACGTGAGCGGGATGGCGCCCCGGCCGTACCCTCCGCGTCCGCGTCCCCTGACGCGTCCCCGGATCGGCTCATAGAGACTCCGCACCGCCAGAGGCATCCGACCCGGCTTCCGAGTCCCCCGTGTCCCCGCCGCCCGACTCGTCCGCCGATGCCCCCTCGGGATCATCCGCCGATGCGGACTCCGGCGTGGCCCCCGAGTCCGAACCTGGCCAAATCCCGATCTCTTCGAAATAACGGATCGCCCCCGGGTGGAACTCCGTTCCGACCTGACGCACCACGTTCTCCGGCGTCATGCTCGCCGCCGCCCGATGACGCTCGGCGATCTTCGCCCGGTTCTCGTATGCGAGTCGCGTGAAGTCGTACACCATCTGCTCGTCGATGTCGGCGTGCGTGATCAAATGCGCCGAGCCGACATTCAGCCCTCGATACTCCTCGTCGATCCCCGAATACGTCCCCGCCGGGACCGACGCGGGACCGAAGAATTCATACTCTTCGATTAGCGATGCCTTCGCCTCGTCACCGTACGGGATCATCCGGATCGGTTGTGCCTGTGCCATCTGCGTGATCGACGGGTTCGGGATCCCGCCACCCACCATCGCCGCGTCGATCGCCTCGTCCCCAAGCAAGTCGACCGCGCTCTGCTGGCTCCCGTAACGGGCCTCCAAGTCGTCGATCGATACCCCGTGCGCCTCCAAAATCGGGCTCACGAAATACTCGAATCCCGCCCCCTCAGGACCAAGGTAAACCCGCTTCCCTTTCAGATCGGCGATCGTCTTGATCTCCGACTCCGCCGGCGTGACGAACATCGCGACGTTCGGGAACAACGTCATCACGCTGCGGGCCTGATGCGATTGCTCCCACCCCGTCCCCCCTCGAACCGCGAAATAGGTGATCGAAGCGTTCGACATCGCGAACTGCAACTTCCCCTGCGACAACAAACGAATGTTCTCCATCGACCCGCCCGTCGACTCGGCCGATACCCGCCAAGGCAATTCCCCCTTCTCGTCGTTGACGACCTCGCTGATCGCGCTGCCGACCTGGAAGAACGCACCGCCCACCGGTGCCGTCCCGACACTGATGAATTCCCGCCGTTCGCCGTCGCCCCGATTGCAACCGATCGTCGCGACCCCGAATAACGCGACCAAAAGCAATCGCCACGCCACCATCCTCGAAACAGGCCGCGCCGAAGCCGCGTGCGTCGGGGAATCAACCGGAAGGGGGCTCGATCCAATCGCCGAAAACGTCATCGCTTCGTCAACCAAAGTTGGGAGGGACGGGGGCAGGGGCATCGACTTCGGTATCACGCCCTTCAAGACGCTCCGAACCGATCTCGATCGCCCCGAAAGCGTACCACGAACGCAACACCGCTCCAAGCATCCGGCCCGCCGGCCCTCAAGGACTCCCATCGAAGAATCGTTCCGTCCGAACCTCACGCCATCGACGCGAGCTCCGCCATCTCCTTCGCGGTGAACTTCTGGTCCATCCGTGCCCCCAACTGAGACACGATCCGCGCCGCCGCGTGCGACGCCACGTGACCCGCCTGCGGCCAAGTCATCCCGTTGGTGATCCCGTACAACAACGCCCCGGCGTACATGTCCCCCGCCCCGGTCGTGTCGATCGCCGTCACGGGCACCCCCTCGACCGGGAAAGCCTCCCCGCCGTGCATCACGATCGAACCCTTCGACCCCAACGTCAATGCGACGTTCTCGGCGTGCTCATGGATCTTCGCCCCACAGCGGATCGGGTCGTCCTCCTCGGTCAAACTCTTCGCCTCCGCCTCGTTACAGAAAAACAGGTCGACCGGCCCCGTGATCAGTTCCCAAATCTCGTCCCGGATCATGTTGACCAGAAACGGGTCGGACGCCGTGAACGCGACCTTCACCCCGTGCTCCTTCGCCAGCGCCATCGCCCGGTAGGCCGCCTCCTTCGTCGAATCCCCCATCAACAGATAACCCTCGATGTAAACGTACTTCGACGACTTGATCACCTCCTCGTCCAAATCGCCCGCGGTCAACGTCACCGCCGCCCCCAAATTCGTCAGCATCGTTCGCTGGGCGTCCTCGGTGATCAGAATCGCGCACGTCCCCGTCGGCTTCCCCGGTTCTGGGTCGACGTCGACCGCGATCCCCAACTCACGCATGTCCTTGACAAAAAATTCTCCGATCTCGTCGTCCCCGATCTTCCCCAAAAACGCCCCCGACCCGCCAAAGTCGGCCACCGCGACGATCGTGTTCGCCGCCGAACCCCCGGCACAACGGTTCAACTTCCGACCGATCAACGAATCCAAAACCGCCCCCTGCTGGGCGTCGTCGACCAGCGTCATGATCCCCTTTTCGACCTTCAATCCCCCCAACATCGATTCTTCGACCTGGGCCTGAATGTCGACCAGCGCGTTGCCCACGCCGTAAACGTCATACTTCGTCATCGTTTCGCTTCCTTCTAGCGGTGCGTGATTCGTTGGCATGACAGCCTAGCCCGCATCGTGATCGCGATGAAGGGCCAAGCCCCCCCACCCGGCGATGTGTCCAAATGAACCGGTGTCCGGCGAAGACGGCATCCGGCGAAAGCGGGCCTTCGGCCGAGCCGACTCTCACGCCACGTCGCCCAACTCGAGCCGCTTCTCATAGCGACGCATCACCTGACCCCGCAGCTCCGCCAATCCCTCCCCCTCCAAGTCCGGATCGTCGTCGATCATCTCCTGTGCCAACTCGCGAGCCACCGCCAAGATCGGTTCGTCCCGGACCAAATCGGCGATCCGCATCGACGGCATCCCGCTCTGGCGACGACCCAATAACTCCCCCGGCCCGCGAAGCCGAAAATCCGCCTCCGCCAACGCGAACCCGTCACCCGTCTGCTCGAACACCCGCAACCGCTCGTGGTCCTGCGGCGATCCCTCCCCGTCACTGAACACACACACATGCCCGGTGTGGACGCCCCGCGAAACGCGTCCCCGGAGCTGGTGGAGCTGCGCCAGCCCGAACCGGTTCCCCCCCACGATCGTCATCACGGTCGCGTTCGGGACGTCGATCCCCACCTCGATCACCGTCGTGCTCACCAACACCCGCACCTCCCCCGAGTGAAACCCACGCATCACCTCCCGCTTCTCCTCCGCCGACATCCGCCCATGCAACAACGCGACGCGGTATCCACGAAGCGGTCCCCGTGACAACTCGTCAAACGTGCGGGTGACCGACGAGATGTCCTCCGCGGACGAGACCCCCGCACCGACGTCCTCGCCCGGTTCCCCAGCCCCGCGGACGATCCCTTTCGTCCCGTTTTCCTCATCATCCTCCGCCGCTTCCCCTCCCGCGACCCGCGGCGCTACGACGTAAGCCTGACGGCCCTCCTCCAACCGTTGCCGCACGAACGACCACCAACGTTCCTTCCAACCGTCGTGCGCCAAATACGTCCGCACCTCGCCCCGACCCGGCGGCAACTCCCGGATCGTCGTCAGATCGACATCCCCAAACATCGTCATCGCGATCGACCGCGGGATCGGCGTCGCCGACATCACCAAACAATGCGGGTCGGTGTCGTCCCCGCGGAGCGACACCCGCTGGCGAACGCCGAATTTGTGCTGCTCGTCGATCACGCACACCCCCAACCGCGGCAACCTCAGCCCGCCATGAAGCAACGACTGCGTCCCCACCAAAAGATCGATCTCGCCCGCTTCCGCGCCCCGAACCACCTCACGCCGCTCCGTCACGGTCAGGCTGCCACACAACAAGCCCACCCGAACTCGCGACTTCGCCAACGTCGCCCCTAACGTGGCGTGGTGCTGCCGCGCCAAAATTTCCGTCGGCGCCATCAACACCGCCTGGTGCCGGTGCGCCACCGCCAACAACATCGCGTACAACGCGACCACCGTCTTTCCGCTCCCGACGTCCCCCTGCAGCAACCGGTTCATCGGAAACTGACGCGACATGTCCCGGCCGATCTCGCCGATCGCGCGCCGCTGGTCTCCCGTCAACTCGAACGGAAAACGGTTCAAAATCCGCGCATGGATCACCGCGGTCGGCGCCAGCGGCGGCGCGCGAAGCTCCGTCGTCAAACGGCGACGTCGGATCGCTAACGCCAACTGCATCACGAACAACTCCTGAAACACCAACCGCAAGCGGGCCGCCGCCAACCCCGACTCGCTCCCCGGGAAATGGATCTCCCGCAACGTCACGTCGATCGGCGGCAACCGGTCGACCGTCGGTATCTCGATCCCCGAACTCCCCTCCCCTGCCCCGGCCCGGTCTTCGGCCCCGCCAAGCCCCGAGTCCTCCCCCGGCCCCGCCGCCGTCAACGCCTCGGCTGCCCGACGCCGCAACCCTTCCGGCAACACCTCCGTCACCTCGCCCGCCAACTCACCGGTCACCTCCCGCGTCAAACGCCGCAGCTCCGCCTGCTTGATCCCCTCGGTCAACGGATAGACCGGATCGATCCCCGCTTCCCCCGCCGACTCCTCCTCCCCCAACAGTTTCACCTGCGGATGCACCAGCTCCATGCGAAGCCCCTTCAGCCGCGGCGTCCCCGACACCTGCACCCGCATCCCGAAGCTGATCTGCTCAGCCCGGTACGGCTGGTTAAAGAACACGATCCGTACCGCACCCGTCTCGTTCTCGACGATCGCCGCGAACACCGATCGGCCCGGCGTCCGCGACGCGAGCTCCGCATCGGTGATCGTCCCCACGATCGACGCCGGCTGACCGTCCCGCAACGACCCGATCGACCGGTCCGGCGGCGGCCGGTCATACCCCCGCGGGAAATGAAATAACACGTCCCGGGCCGTCCGCAGCCCCAACCGATGAAGCCGCTCCGCCCGCTCCGGACCCACCCCCGGTAAGAACTGCACGTCCGTCGCGAAAGTCATCTTGGGCCGTACGTCACTCATGCCCCCAATCCCACATCACGAAATCACCAATCACCCACGACGCCCCGAACATCCCACGCACACGATCCCGCCCCCCTGAAGGTAATGTTCCCCCCGCCAAACCGATAGATTCCACTCCCCAGCCAACCACGTCTAAAAAGGCATTCTCGGATCGGTTCCCGGGGCGGCGCTGCGCTCTGCCCCGGGCTGATCTCTTGACGCCCTTCGGGCGAACGGGTCGGTTGCGAGGCCCTTCGGACTCGCGGAACGGTTTCGATGCGTTTCGGACGCACAGGGCGTGGCAATGACGACGGGGTGTGTGACTCCGCTTCCTGCCGGGCGAAGGTCCCCGCCGCGAAGCGGCATCAGAGGCCAGCCCAGGGCAAGCGATCGGGCGGCGACAGCCGCCAATCGCGTCGCCCTGGGATCCGTGACGCCCCATCGAATCATCGCCCTGAAAGGGCATCACCTCTCGGCCTCTCGGAACCCCGCGTCGATCAGCTCTCGATAGCCCGTCTTCAGCGGTCGGACTTTGTACCCGTGCTCGCGGAGGACCTCGGCCGCCATTCGGGAACGGACGCCGTGCCCGCAGTACGTATAGACGGTCCGCCCGCGAGGGATCCGTTCCGCCAAGTCACCTTGCGTGATGCCCCCACTCAGTTCGCTTAGCGGGACCAAGATCGCCCCCGCGACATGCCCCTTTCTCCATTCACGCTCCTCGCGGACATCCGCCAACACGGCATCCCCCGAATCGACCCGCCGCTTCACCATGGCGTACGAGTCGCTCGTATTCTCCGAACGGATCACGCAGCCCGCAGCCAATCTCAACAATCTCGCCAACATTCGTGGCCATCGCGACAAGCGACCCATCGTGATCACCGGCCCATCCGGTACCCGATCCGAAACTGGTGCCGCGCCGGGTCCGGGGCATACGGCGTTTCCTGCACCAGCCGCCGCTTCGACGTATCGAACGTGATCACCTCGATCTCGTTCTCGACGGGCAAAAACCGAACCAGCCGCAGCGGTCCGGATGAGGTGTAGTCGCTCAGCAAAGCATGGACGGTATTGCCATGGTCGCCTTGGCAGGGCAAGGAGTATGCCGTGGTGCGACTCTGGTCACCCGAGCAAATCATGAACAGGTTCTCGTGTTTGCGGAAGCACTTGTCCCACATCTGTTGCGGGCTATTTCCTCGCTCGCCGTGGATCTTCCCCCATCGCATCCGGCCCTTCGGACCTGTGACGTACTCGGAAGCTTCCTGGGGCTTCTCGATCGGCCCCAAATCCATGTGCGTCGTCACGGCCGCACGGCGATCGGCGTGCCGCGTCAGCACGTCGTCGGCCCATGCCAACACGTCGTCCGGCGCGTTGCACTCCAGGTGCAGCCAAACGAAATCGAGTCCCTCGGCGGAAAAGAGCTGGTAACTATTCGCGTTGTCGGACGAAACGTTCGGTCGCTCAGAGTTTCCCGGGAATGTCCCGCCATACCAATCGAACGAGTCGAACCGCTTCGCGGGGAACGACTTTTGAAAGAGCGACGAATCGCCGCCGCTCGTCATGTCGTGGTTGCCGACCGAGATCCCGTACGGAACCAAGCCGTGAAGACGGTCCATATGTCGGCGAGCCAGACGCCATTGCTCTTCGTTATTCTTGTCGACGATGTCGCCCACATGGCTGACGAACACGATCCGTTGCGAATCAAGGTTCTCGACGATCCAACGGGTGTGGTTGTCGAAGACCGGGTTGGTCAACGCGGCGCCGCTGTCCGGTTCCGCTTTGGTCCCGCGGCCCCGGTACCCTTGCGTGTCAGGGATCACCACCACGCTGAAGCTACCGTCCGGGGCGGGCCGCAGCCTTTCGGTGTCGTTCGCCAAGGTAAAACCTGCTCCCGCTGCAACAACGAAGACGTAGCTCAAGACGATTCGAAATTTCATGACGAAAGCCCTCGTTTTATGGCTCTTCCGCGATTTTAGTGGCTTGCGGGCTGGCGTCGGCGAGGTTTTTTCAGGCATCGCTGCGATGTCCGAATGTTGAATGAAGTATGCTGATCG
>JAWLFY010000198.1:0-8142 GCA_041685355.1 Pirellulaceae bacterium
CAACCCCGTTGGGGTTGATCGATCGTTTGCGGCGTTTGTACCCAGGGTTGAAGCAACCCTGGGCTGTGGGACGTAACGCCTTCGGCGTAAAACAGCCCCGCCGAACCGCCCCCGTCGCGGAAGTCGTGAAGACTTCCGACCGCCCCCCGTAGCGGAAGTCGTGAAGACTTCCGATGGGGCGACGTGCAAGGATGACGCCCCAAACTCTTCACGAGTCCGATGACGACCATTCCCCAAACAACAAACAACAAACAACAAACAACAAACAACAAACAACAAGGAACAAACAACAAGGAACCTACAAACGCTCACCCTCCCGCGTCACCACCCGCGTCGCGATCGACTCGGCGATCAGCACGACGAGCGCGGCGGCGAGGGCGAGCGCCACCAACGTCACCAGACTCCCTTCCCAATCGGCCGGCGAAACCGGAACGTAACGCCGGAACTTCATCTCCATCGTCGCGGTCTCCGCCGTCGGGACCTGCAACGGCCACAACTTCGCCACCGAACCGATCATCAAGCCCAACAGCGTCGCCATCGTCGTTTCGCGGTGACGCGTCAACAGCCACCAAAGCAGCTTCGAGAACGCCAGCAATCCGGTCAAACATCCCGCGGCGAACGCGACGAGCGAGAGGATCGACTCGGCCGTGCCGCCGCCCCGTGCCAAGTCGCGGATGATACCCGTGACCGGGTGATACGCCCCCAACAGCAGCAAGACGAACGCGCCGCTGATCCCCGGAAGGATCATCGCACAAATCGCGATCGAACCGGCGAGATACAGGAACCACCACGAGTCGCTCTCGCCCGACGCCGGGAGCAAACTGATCGCGATCGCCCCGGCGGCCCCCGCGACGAGACCGACCCACCGCGACGCCGACCACCTCCGGACCTCACGGCGGACCACCACGGCGCTCGCCAAGATCAGCCCGAAAAAGACCGCCATCGTCTCGGCGAATCGATGGTCCATCAGCCAATGCATCACGCCCGCCAACAACCCCACGCCCGACAACAGGCCACACCCGAGCACGACCAAAAAACGGAAGTCGACGTACCGAGCCGCCGACCTCCAACGCCCGTTCCACACGAGCGCCAAGAATACCTGGTCGACGCGGCTGACCGCCGTCACGAGCCGTTGGTAATGCCCCAAGATCAACGCCACCGTCCCGCCGCTCACCCCGGGCACCGTGTCGGCGGCCCCCATGCAAAACCCCCGCGCGAATTGAACCAGATCCGGCAAAACCGATCCGAATCGGCCGACCGGTGACGCGGGCTTCCGACCGCCGCCCGAAACACTCATCCGAACCTTCCTTTCCAAGCGACCGAAAACGATACTGGCCCCGCACCGAACCCCGCGGTGCCCCCGATGCGGCCGTGCCCCCGATGCGGACGTGACCTCCTGCAGAGACCTCCCGTGCTCGACGTACTCATCCTGGCGGTCGTTCAAGGCGTCGCCGAGTTCCTACCGATCAGCTCGTCCGGGCACCTCACGATCTTGGGGGCCGCGATCCGGGAAATCAACGTGGGGTCGATTCTGGCCGGCCAAAGCGATTCGCCGACGCTCGAAATCATCCTTCACGCCGGCACCCTCGGCTCGATCGTCGTCATCTACTGGCGGAGGATCCTCGACCTGGTCGCCCGCGACCGCCGCGTCGTGACGCTTTTGGCGATCGGGACGGTCCCCGCGGCGATCGTCGGGGTCGCGATCAAAATGAACTTCGAATCGATCCTCAAATCGGTCCCGCTCGCCGGTTCCATGCTGATCGTCACCGCCGGACTGCTGATCGTGCTCGGACGACTTCGCCCCCGAGACGGCGATTACCGACAACTGACCTGGACCGCCGCGCTGTTGATCGGGTGCTTCCAAGCCTTCGCGATCCTGCCAGGCATCAGCCGCAGCGGGTCGACGATCCTCGGCGGACGACTGCTCGGGCTGCGGCCCGAAGACTCGGTCACCTTCTCGTTCCTGCTCGCGATCCCCGCGATCCTCGGGGCGACCGTGCTGGCGGTCAAGGATGTCGTCCAAGACCAAGCCGACGTCACCCCCGCCGGTCTCCCCCTCGCCACGCTCCTCGCCGGTGCCGTCGTCGCCTTCCTCGTCGGCGTGCTCGCCCTCCGTTGGCTGATCCGCTGGAGCCGCCTCGATCGGCTCCACTGGTTCGCCTGGTGGTGCCTCCCGGTCGGACTCCTCAGCCTCGGCTTGTGGGCGGCCGGCATCCTCGGCTGATCCGAATCACCCGGATTTGGTGTGGACACGTGTTTAGCAACGCGTAGAATAAGGTCCACGAGGGGGGGCGAGTGCCCCGCGGTACCGAGGCGTCCGACTCAGGCGGAGGCTACTCGCAGAGTGATCCGTCCACCCCTGCACAAACGGTTTCGAATGATTTCCGGAGGACCCATCCCATGTCGCACCCCCAACTGACCGAGCGACAACGAAACGTCTATGACATGATCCGCGGCCTGATGATCCGCCGGGGTTACGGCCCGACCGTCCGCGAGATCGGTGAACATTTCGGGATCAAAAGCCCCAACGGCGTGATGTGCCACCTGCGGGCGCTCGAACGGAAAGGGCTGATCAAACGAAGTCCCAACAAGTCGCGAGCGATCGAGCTGACCCACGCCGCCGACCGCAGCGGTCACAGTTTGCCGATGGCCGGGATGGTCGCCGCCGGCCCGACCACTCTCGCGTTCGAACAGGCCGAACGGCTCGACTTCAGCGAAGCCCTGTTCCGCGACGACCGGTTCATCCTTCGTGTCTCCGGCGATTCGATGATCGACGCCCACATCACCGACGGAGACTACGTCGTGATCCAAAAACAAACCCATGCCGATCCGGGCCAAATGGTCGTCGCACAAACTCCCGAAGGAGAAGCGACCCTGAAGTACTGGTTCCCCGAAAACGACCGGATCCGGTTGCAACCGGCCAACGCCGAAATGGAGCCGATCTACGTCAAGGACGCCTCCGTCATCGGGATCGCCGTCGGTGTCGTCCGAACCGGCATCTGATCGCGAAGCTCACCCCCTGCCCCCACGCTCCCTCCTTAACGGCCCGGCGCGAGCCGTCCGGTTCCACGGTTCGGCGGGGGCACGGGACCCGGGGGCAACCATTACCCGCCGTTTCTTCACGGCCGGGCCGAAGCTGAACGAGGGTCTACAGATCGGTCGGCGGGTGCCGAAGCCGCCAAGTCCATTTGTGGATCTCTAACACGAAAAAGATCGAAGTCGCGGCGAAGGCCAGGAACATGAACGTGCCGAAGGAGACCGGTTCGGTCCCCAAGATCGACTGAAGCGGGGCGAGGTGCATCGCGACGAGTTGGACAACGACGGCGCCGGCGCCACACGCCAACAGCAGCGGGTTTTTCCACGGCGGCATCAAGAACGTGTAACGGGTCTCCGAACGTGCGGCGCCCAGATGGAACGTCTTCATCAACACGATGAACAATAACAACCCGTTCCGCGCGGACTCCTCCGACCAACCTTGGTCCAGCATCCACACGAACGCCGAGTAGCCGACCGCCGCCATCGTCAACGCCACGACCAATGTCCGTTCGATCATCAAAGGGTTGAAAATCGATTCCTGCGGAGAACGGGGAGGTCGTCGCAACACGTCACCCTCCGCCGCCTCGAGCGCAAGCGGCTTATCTTGCAACCCGCTCGTCACCAGGTTCAACCACAAGATCTGAACCGGCAGCAGCGGGAGCGGCATCCCCGTCAAGATCGCCAATCCGAGCAGCGAGACCTCGGCGGCACCGGTCGAGATCAGGAGGAAAATGACCTTGCGGATGTTGTCGTATGCGACCCGCCCCTCTTCAACCCCCGCCACGATCGTCGCGAAGTTGTCGTCACTGACGATCAGCTCCGCCGACTCGCGAGCCACGTCGGTCCCCGATTTCCCCATCGCGACGCCGATGTTCGCGGCCCGCAACGCCGGCGCGTCGTTGACCCCGTCACCGGTCACCGCGACGAAATGCCCGCTGTCACGAGACGCCTTGACGATTTCCAATTTTTGCCGCGGGGCGACCCGCGCGAAAACGCGTGTCCGTTCGACCAAGTGGCGGAGCTCCTCGCCCGACAACGCGGCGACCTCATGACCCTGCACGACCTGTCGTCCGCGTTCGGCCATCCCCAAGTCTCGCGCGATCGCCGACGCCGTGACCGGGTGGTCGCCAGTCACCATGCACACCCGGATCCCCGCTTGCCGACAAGCCGCGATCGCGTCGCGGACACCTTCCCGTAACGGGTCGATCATCCCGACCAAGCCGGCGAAGCGGAGCCCCGACGGTTCGGGCGGGTTTTCGATTACCGCCAAATCGGACGCGGCTGGGCCGGAAGCCATCGCCAGGACACGGTAGCCAGAGTCGGCCATTTCGCGGGCACACGCCAAGTGCGATTCGAGCGATCCCGGGTCGTCAAACTCGCACATCCCCAGTACCCGCTCCGGGGCACCCTTGACGAATACCTCGATCTCGTCGCCGACCCGGTGGTGCGACGCCGCATACTGATGCTCCGGTTCGAACGGGATCTCGTTGACCCGCGGGACCTCGGCAAGCATCGATTCACGGTTCGATTTCGCCTTCAACCCGAGCGACAACAATGCCACGTCGGTCGGGTCGCCCCGCCACTTCCAACCGCCGTCCTGATGATGGAGGCTCCCCTCGTTACACAACAGCGATACACGAATCAGCCGTGACAGATCGCCCAGTTGCTCGGTCCGCTTCGAACCGCTTCGCTCCGCATCCTCCCGTTCTTCGGCAATGAAGCTGAGATCGATCGGGCTACCGTCCTGACGGATTTCCCCCTCGGGGACGAAGCCTTGACCGGTCACCTCCAGGACTGCACCACCGGCCAACCGGATCTCGCGGACCGTCAACTCGTTGACCGTCAACGTTCCGGTCTTGTCGCTGGCGATCATCGTGCAGCTTCCCAGCCCTTCGACGGCGGCCAACCGCCGCACGATTACCCCCCGTCGCGCCATCCGTGTGGTCGCGATCGCCAACGCGACGGTAATCGTGATCGGGAGCCCCTCGGGAATCGCCGCTACGGCGATCGCGATCCCGAACATCACCATCTCGCCGACTTCGTAGCCGTGGACGATGATCCCCAACACCCCGATCCCGACGGCGGCGACCAAAACGGCCATCGCGATCGTCCGACTGAATCGTTCCATCCGCTCCATCAGCGGCGGACGTGCCCCCTCGCTGCCGATCACGTCGACCGCCAATTGGCCGACCATCGTTTTCGCCCCGGTCGCGACGACCACCCCCATCCCGCGACCGCGGATCACAATCGATCCCGCGAACGCCATGTTCTCCCGATCGCCCACCGGCGCGTCCGGGGCGCACGTCGCACGGTAGTCCTTCGATACCGCCAGCGATTCGCCGGTCAGTAACGACTCGTCGATCTCCAAAGCGTATCCGCTAAGCAGCCGAACGTCGGCGGGAACCCGATCGCCGGACTCGAACAACAGGAGATCGCCGGGGACAACTTGGTCCGCGGGAATCTCCCGCGTTTGCCCTTCCCGAAGCACCGACGCCCGGACCTGCAACAACTGCTGAAGTGCCCGGCTGCTCTTCTCCGCCTTCCATTCCTGGCCACCACCGATCAACGCGTTGACCAGCAAGACGATGCCGATGAACCCGGCGTCGGTGTAGTCGCCATAGGCCAGCGCGACGACGGCGGCCAACAGCAAGATGTAAATCAGCGGACTCTTGAACTGCCGGTACAGGATCGCCGCGAGCGTCGGCGGAGTCCCTCGCGGGAGCTCGTTCGGCCCGTGTTCTTCCAACCGACGAGCCGCCTCCGCGCGGTCCAAACCCTCACGCGTGCTCCGGGTTCGATCCAGCACCGCGTCTTCGGGAATCGCATGCCAATCGTCCCCGGCGTTCGCCGGACCCGCCTTCCCCTCGCCCGATCGCGAGTTCGTCTCCGATGTCATCCTTGCTGCCGCCTCGTGCCTGACGGGGTGTCTGGTGCTACGCCAACGCGATCTCGATCGATCGAACGGGTCCGGGTCAACCGAAACGCGGACTTCACGTTTCGATCAGGTCCTCGGGGGCAAGGATCGGGACGTCGTTCTCTGGCGTCTCCTGCTTCTCACGCCAAGGCTTCCCGTCGCGAAAACTCTCGAGCTCCTTCTCCAACTGCTCCAGCTGGCCATGCTCCTCGGCCCGCGCGAGCTCGACCGATTTCTCACTCCAACGAACCGCGTTCTCGAAGTCGCCGACTTCCGCGTAACACGCCGCAAGCGTACTCAGGATGTGAGCCTCCTTGTAATCGGTCAGCTTCGCCGCACGCTCACCCAACTCGAGCGCCCGCTCCCCGTCGCGAAGCTCCTCTTCCGGCGACGTCGACAAAACCCAGGCCAAATTGTTCAGGATCCCCGACAGCTCCTCCGGGTCGTCCTCGTCCGCCGCCTCGAGCGCCCGCTCGTAATCCCGAATCGCTTCGTCATGCGCCCCCACCCCGAGCCGGGCGTCGGCGCGGGAACGCAGCGCAAGCACGTTCCCCGGTTCTCGTTCCAAAATCTGAGTGAACGTCTCGATCGCCTTCCGGGGACGCCCGTCGACTTGATAGAGGTTCGCGAGCTGGAACCGGCGGCCGAGATTATCCGGTTCGCGTTCGACCAACTTTTTCATGTCGTTGATCGCGTCCGACGTCCGCCCCTCTTCGTTGGCGATCAAACAGCGGACGTAGATCGCTTGGGTCGCGTCGGCCACCTGGGGAGCCAACCGCACGGCGCTTCGAAGGTCACTCTTGGCCGACTTGATGTCCCCTTTGAAGATCGCGATCTCGGCCCGCTGCAACAACGCCACCGGATCCTTCGGCTGCATCGCGAGCGCCTTGTTCAAGTCCGCCAACGCCTCCTCTTCCTTGCCGTCCATCCGGTACAGGATCGCCCGCAACCGGTACAACGCCTCGCTCGGCTTCGCCTCGATCGTCTTGCTCAACAGCGCGAGGGCGTCTTCCGACCGGTTCAGCTCGACGAGCTGCTGCACCGCCGCCTGGGCGATCGCTTGATTCGACGGGTCACGGGTCAGCACGTTCTGCAGGTCTTCGATCGCGCCGTCGACCTCCCCGGCTTGCAGCCGAAGGGCGGCCCGGGCCTGCAACGCCTCCACGTTCTCCGGGTCAGCCTCGACGGCCGCGTCGAGGTCTTTCGATTTCTCCGGCCCCGGATCACGCGCCAGCGCCCGAAGCACCAGCACCTTGCTCCGCTCCGAGGGGTCGTCATCGAGCAACTCGATCGCCTTCGTCGCCGCCTCGATAATCTTCCCCTTGTCACCGTTGGGCAGCAGGTTTAGCCGCGCGATCAACAGATACGCCTTCACCAACGCCGGGTCGTTCTCCACCGCTCGGTTCAGTGCGTCCAACGCTTGGTCGCGGAGCTGAAGCTGACGCTGTCCCCCCGACTGCATCATCGCCGCCGCGAGCCCCTGGCCGAGTTGAAACTGAACGCTGCCGAGCATCTTCTTGGCGAACGATTCGTTCTCGTCGTCGAGCCCCTTCGCGAGCGCCGATTCGAGCAACGCCGCGACCGCTTGAAGCTGGGCCGGCGACTCCGCGTCGATCCGCTGCAAAACCGCCTCGTCGAGATCCTTCTGGCCCGCGCCCTTGGTCCCCTCGCCCTCCTCTTCGGGGCTGTCCCCTTCCGGTTCGTCTGAACCCTTCTCGTCCCCCGAGTCAGCCTCCGCCGTCGATCCCGTCTCCGGGGCCCCCTGGGCAGACGCGTGCGAGAGCGTGGCGGCGAAAACGAGCAGACAGAGTCCCACAAGGAGACAGAGCCGGTAGGTCCAATCGCTGGATCGGGCGATCATCATGGGCGGAACTCGGCGGGTTAGGTGGCAAGAATGGGGCGGATCGGCGGCGCCGATGCCGGGGCGCCGAAGCCCCCCGGCGTTCCCTATTATGACGGGAAAGGCAATCCGAGCGTAGACCAACACGCATTTGACCAACATGCGTCGACGAACACGCGTCGACGAACTTCGAACCTCCCCAGGATATCACGAGATGGCTCGCCCCCGAGTACTGGTCACCCGCCGAATTCCGACCAACGGGTTGGAGCGGATCGAGACGCACGCGAAACTCGACCTGTGGGACGCCGCGACACCGATCACCCGAGACGAATTGCTCGCGAAGGTCCCCGGG
>JAWLFY010000047.1:0-31507 GCA_041685355.1 Pirellulaceae bacterium
CTCGGAACCACACGTTGACCCAGAACCTCACGACCTCTCGGAACAACTCGTCACAAGCGGTGCGCGTCCGCGCACGGGAGAACACGCATGGTTTCACGGTGGATCGGCAATCGATGCTTCAACGTCGTACACCGCAAGAATCTGGTCTACAACACGTGCTGGGAAGACCCGCGGGTCGATCACGAGGCGTTGCGACTGACGCCCGACGACACGGTCCTCGTCATCACCTCGGCCGGTTGCAACGCGCTCGACTATGCGACGCGACGTCCGTATCGGGTGTTCGCGGTTGACGTCAATCCGCTGCAAAATGCGCTGCTCGATCTCAAAATTGCGACGATCCGCGGTGTCGGGCACGACGACTTCTTTCAAGTCTTCGGTCGGGGCTTTCATCCCGATTGGCGTGCGATCTATCACGATGCCGTCCGCGACCGTCTAACCCCGGGCGTCCGCGCGGTGTGGGACCGCCGGCTCGACTTTTTCGACGGCTCGACGCGCCGCCGCAGTTTCTACTATCGCGGCACGTCGGGCCTGTTCGCGTGGCTGGTCAACGGCTATCTCCGCCGCCCCGCAAGACTCCGCGAAGTGATCCTTGAAATCCTTGAGGCCGAATCGGTCGAACAACAACGCGAGATCTACCATGGCCGAGGCGTCCGAGAAATGCTTTGGAGCAAACCGCTGCGATGGGCGCTCCGCCGGGAGACGACCCTGGCGATGCTGGGCGTCCCACGGAGCCAGCGGAATCAGATCGACCGTGACTACCCGGGCGGTATCGGCCGGTTTATTCAGGACCGCATCGAGGCGGTGTTTTTGACGCTGCCCCTCCGCGACAACTATTTTTGGCGGGTCTACCTGACCGGTGAATACACCCCGGCATGCTGCCCCGAGTACCTGAAGCCGCGGCATTTCGACCCGCTCCGAGACGGTCTGGTCGACCGCATCCAGCCCCATACCGGGACGGTCGAACACTTTCTCACCACGACCGACCACCCGATCTCGCGGTTCGTCCTGCTCGATCACATGGATTGGCTTTACGACCGACACCCGGAACGGTTGGCCGCCGAGTGGCAGAGCATCCTGGCCCGCGCGACCGACGACGCCCGCGTCCTTTGGCGGAGCGCCGCGCTCGATGTCGACTTCGTCGATCCGCTGACCGTCACCGTCGGGCAGCGGTCGGTCCGCGTCGGGGATCGGCTCCGGTACCATGCCGAGTTGGCCGACGAACTGCACGCCCGCGACCGCGTTCACACCTACGGCAGTTTCTACATCGCCGATATCGCCGGCGGTGACGACATCGGAGACGGGGCACGGGTGGCGGCATGAGCGGTTCACCCGACGCACCGTCCCGACGGGCGGACCTTCGCGTCCTTTGGCATCTGCTCGTTCGGCCCGTTCGCGGGGCGACGCACGGCGAGCGGCTCGAGAGTTTTTATCGCGGCCAAGCCGCCGACTACGATTCCTTTCGCTCACGGATGCTGCACGGGCGTGACGAGCTGATGACGTGGCTCGACCTGCCCGACGATGGCGTGTGGGTCGACCTCGGTGCCGGTACCGGACACAACCTGTTCGCGGCGGGGCCTGAGGCTCGTCGTCTCCGCCAAATCCATCTTGTCGACCTCTCCCGGTCGCTTCTCACTGTCGCCGGGGAACGCGCGGGTGAACAGGGGCTGAAGAACGTCACACTGCACGAGGCAGACGCGACCGAGTTGGCGATCCCTACGGCGAGCGTCGACGTCGTGACGTTCTCTTACTCGCTGTCGATGATTCCCGATTGGTTTGAGGCGATCGCGAGGGCGGATCGGATCTTGAAGCCGGGGGGGACGATCGCGGTGTGCGACTTTTACGTGTCCCGGAAGTACGCCGCCGCCGGACGCCGCCAACATGGCTGGCTGCGGCGATCGTTCTGGCCGATCTGGTTCGCCGCCGACAACGTCCATCTCAGCCCCGACCCGCTCGCGATGTTGCACCGTCGTTTCGCCGTCGCTCGGTGTGAAGAGCGTCTCGGCCGCGTGCCGTACCTGCCCCTCGCCCGTGTCCCCCACTTCTTGTTCCTCGGCAACAAGCCACGGCCGGTTGGGGTGTGAAAGGTCCCGGAGGGGGGCGAGTCCGCCGCGGCAACCGGGCTGAACTCCGATCGGTGTCCGCTACAATGCGGCGGAATTTCGAACTCGCCTCCGCACGGATGATCTCCCGTATGAACACCGCGACCCTATTGACCCGCGATCAGGTCCCCGCCGCCGACCGCTGGGACCTGTCGAGCCTGTACCCCGACGAACAGGCGTGGGAGGCCGACTTTCGCAAGCTGGAGGGGATGATCCCGACGCTGGAGTCGTTCCGCGGCCGGCTCGGCGAGTCCCCTCAGCGGCTCGCCGAGGCACTCGAGTTCGATAGCGAGTTCGACCGTTTGGCGGAACGGCTGGGGACCTACGCGTTCTTGAAGACCACCGAGGATCAGGCGAACAGCGACTATCAGGGGATGAAGGCCCGCTTCCAAAACCTCGCCGTCCGCGCCGGGCAAGCGGCGAGTTACATGCGGCCCGAGTTGCTCGGCATCGAGGCGTCAAGGATGGAGACGTTGATCGCCGACGAGGCGATCGCCCCGTACCGGTTGCAGCTCGAACGGCTGCTGCGATTCCGACCCCACACGCTGACCGATCGTGAAGAACGGTTGCTCGCGATGCAGGGCGAGATGGCTTCCGCCGCCGACAACGCGTTCCGCCAGCTCAACGACGCCGACTTGCGGTTCGGCGAGATCGAGGATCACGCCGGCCGACGCGTCGAGCTTTCGCACGCCACCTTCGGACAACTCCTGATTAGCCCTGACCGAGACGTCCGTCGCCGCGCGTTTGACCAGTACTACACCCAGTTTTCCGCTCACGAAAACACGCTCGCCGCGACGCTTTCGGGCAGCATCCAGCGCGACGTCTACTACGCCCGAGCGAGAAACTTCGACTCCAGCCTCGAGGCGGCGTTGTTCCCCGACAACGTGCCGGTCGACGTCTATGACAATTTGATCACGGCGGTCCGAGGGTCGTTGCCGAGTGTGCATCACTACTTCGACGTCCGCCGGCGGAAGATGGGGCTCGCCGACATCCACCACTACGACACCTACGTGCCGATCCTGAGCGACGTCAAGAAGCATCACTCGTGGGACCAGGCGGTCGACGTCGTGATCGAATCGCTCGCCCCGCTGGGCACCGAATACACCGACACGCTCGCTCAGGGGCTGCGAGGCCGCTGGGCCGATCGCTATCCGAACCGAGGGAAACAGAGCGGCGCCTTCAGCTGCGGGACGTTTGACGGCGACCCGTACATCCTGATGAACTTTAAAGAAGAAGTCCTCAACGACGTGTTCACCCTCACGCACGAGGCGGGACACTCGATGCACAGCTGGTACTCGGCCCATCATCAGCCGTTTGAGTATTACAACTACACGATCTTTGTCGCCGAGGTGGCGAGTACGTTCAACGAACAGCTGCTCACGGATTTCCTGTTGCGAAGCGCCGACGACGACAACGAACGGGCGTACCTGATCAACAACGAACTCGACTCGATCCGGGCCACGGTCGTCCGGCAAACGATGTTCGCCGAGTTTGAGAAACGGACGCACGAAATGTGCGAGGCGGGCGAGCCGTTGACGGTGAAGTCGTTGCGGGCCGTGTACCGCGAGCTGTTGACCGATTATTTCGGCCCCGAGTTCGCCATCGACGACGTGTTGGAGCTGGAGTGTTTGCGGATCCCGCATTTCTATCGCGCGTTTTACGTCTACAAGTACGCGACGGGGCTCAGCGCCGCGGTGGCGCTTTCCCGCCGGGTGTTGGAAGGGGGACGCCAGGAGCTCGACGATTACCTGCGGTTCCTCAAAGGGGGGTGCAGCAAGGATCCGCTCGACCTGCTCCGTGACGCCGGCGTCGACATGACGCGTCCCGAACCGGTCGCCACCACGCTCGACCGCTTCCGCACGTTGACCGAAGAGCTCGACGCGTTGCTGTGAGCGGGCCGGCCCGTTCGCGTCGCCCCGACCCGCAACCTCTCGACCCGCGTTCGCTTCGCACCGCCGCGGCGAGTCTTGCCGACGCCGACCCCGCCCTCGCCGGGATTTACGGGCGGCTCGGGCCGCCCCCGTTGTGGGGCCGGCCGCCGACGTACGGCACGTTGGTTCGGATCATCTTGGAACAGAACGTTTCGCTTGCCGCCGCCAAGTCGACGTTCGACCGGCTCGGCGACGCGTGCCAGTCCCGGATCAACGCGAAACGTGTGCTGCGACTTGGGGAACCCGGTTTGCGTCGGATCGGATTCTCGCGGCAAAAGGCAGGGTACACGCTCGCCCTTGCCGAACAGGTTCGCCGACGCCGGCTGGTGATCGCCTCGCTTCGCGGACTGCCCGACGAAGACATCCTCGAAAGGCTGATAGCGCATCGGGGGGTCGGGCGGTGGACCGCCGAGATCTTTCTGTTGATGGCGTTGCGACGTCCCGACGTGTTCCCCCTCGGCGACCTCGCGTTGGTCAAAGGGATGTGCGAGCTCGACGGCCGCGAATACGCGGACCACGAAACCCTTGAGGCAAGGGCCGATCGGTGGCGCCCTTACCGCTCGGTCGCCGCCCGAATGATCTGGCAGCTGTATCTCGACAACCGTCAGCGGAAGGTCCCCTGAGCGACAGATTGCAGGCGAAGGTCGCGAATCCGACGGTCCATCCGCGGCGAGTCGGGACGGTGGGTGGCACCGTTTGTACCCCCGAGAAATGCTGGCGAAACGGGGCGAATTTCTGACCGTCGATCCGTCATCACTCGCCATTCCGAGATAGGGTTTCGATGTTCAACTGTGTTGGCGTTTGGGGTATTCGAGCTTTTCTTTCGTGGGACTCTTGTGATGAGTAGTCAACGGATCCGTCCGGCCATCGCTCTCGGGTCGAGACGTGGGGTTCGGCGGCGCGGGGCGGCCGCGGTGGAGATGGCGTTCTGCGCTCCGCTGTTGTTTCTGTTTGTGTTCGGCATGATCGATATCGGCCGCGCGCTGATGGTGCAGCACTTGTTGACCAACGCGGCGCGTGACGGCGCCCGGGCGGCGATCCTGGAAGGCGTCACGGCAGAGGAAATCCAGACCCAATTGGTGGATTACCTCGCGCTTTGCAGCGTTCCGTCGGCGAACGTCTCGGTCACGCCCGTCGACCTGAGTGCGGCCGACATTGGGGACCCGGTGAGCGTCACGTGCGGCGTGCCGTTCAACGACGTCAGTTGGCTGCCGACGTCCCAGTATCTGGCGGGGGCCAACCTTAGCGCGACCGTCATCATGCGCCGCGAAACCACCTCCATCACCACCTCCTCGTCTGAAAATTAGGGTGTTCACCATGTCACGCGTCACGGTTTCCAGGTCTCCCCGTTTCGAAGCCCGCTCACTTGCCGCCCCTGCCTCGACGAAGCGGCCGGGGCCGGTCGTCCGTCGGCCGCGGGGGCCACGGCGTCGCGGCGCGATCGTTGTTCTGGTCGCGTTCTTGATGGTCGCATTGGTCTCGATGTTGGCATTTTCGACCGATGTCGGAAACATCACCGTCAACAAGACGACACTCAAGGCGGCCGCCGACTCGGCGGCACTCGCGGCCGCCGGGAGCATCACTCAGGGGGATTCGATGGATGGAGCTCAGGCCACCGCTTTGGCGTTCGCGAACCTGAACCTCCCGGCGTCGTACGGCAACGCGGTCGAGGCGAGCGACATCGAATTCGGGAGATGGGATCCGACGACCCACACCTTCACCGCCGCGAGCGAAAACGCCCACGCGGTCAGAGTGACGTTGGCTCGGACCGAGGCACGGAAGAATCCGGTGACCAGCTTCTTCGGAAACATCCTCGATCAGCCGTTTGCCGAGATGCAGGTCGAATCGATCGCGGTCGGGGCCCCGCGGAGCGAGGAATCACTAACGAACCATCAGGTCTATGTGACGTCGACCAAAGATCTCTCGAACGTGGTTCTCGAATTCGCGGACGGCAGCCACCAGAAGTTCGAAGGGTTGAGCAGCTATTCGGGGACGTTTCAGGGAACCGGTGAACACGCCGGGAAGGAAGTCGTCGGGGTGTGGGTCAAGTCGGGGTGTAACACGAGTTCCGACGGACCCGGTTATGGCGAACGGATCGACAACCCGGGCACCGATTCGGTCGTCCATGGCGATAACTCGCACGGCGGTTGCACCCCGCACGTTACCGCGACGTTCCAGTCGTCGGGAGTCGAGTTCTCCGAGTCCGGATTCGTCGGACCGGTACGGCTCGTCCTTTAGGTTTCGGGGGAAGGTGACTTCCGGCGAAGCCGACTTCATCGGGGGTGTCGGGTTGCCGTACAATGCTGCCCATGGTTACCGAGCCCTCGATCATTCTGTCCGGCACCGACGCCGACCTGCCCCCGGAAATCCCCGCCGGGCTGGGGCGTTACGTGGGCCTCCGTGAGATGGCGCGGGGGGGAAGCGCGGTGCTCCGGGCGGGGCTCGATTCGGTGATCGGCCGGATGGTCGCGATCAAGTCGCTGCTTCCGGAGAACAAGAAGGATCGTCGCGAGCGCCGGCGGTTGCTCCGCGAAGCCCGCGTCACGGCCCAGCTGCAACATCCCAATACCGTCCCCGTCTACGACATCGGGGACGACCAGGAGCAGGGCGTCTACTTCGTGATGAAGCGGATCTCGGGGGAGAATTTCTTCGAAGTCCTCAAGCGGATCGCCCGCGGGGACGAGGCGACGGCGGAGGCGTTCCCGATCCAGCGGCGGCTCGACATCGTCGCCGACGCCTGTCAGGCACTCGCCTACGCCCATGCCCGGGGCGTGATCCACCGCGACTTTAAGCCGGAGAACATCTGGGTCGGAAACTTCGGCGAAGTCGTGCTTTTGGATTGGGGGGTCGCCAAGGTGTGGGGGCACGCCGACGACAACCAACCGATCAGTCGCAGCACGCTGAAGGCGCAGTTGCACCAGGACGAGCACCAGTTGCAAACGTTGACCGGTGGCGGTCAGCGTCCCGGGACGCCGCTCTACATGTCCCCGGAGCAGGTCGACGGGAATCGCGGGATCGACGAACGGAGCGACATCTTCAGCGCCGGGGTCGTGCTCTACGAGATGCTCGCGTTACGCGAGCCGTTTCGGGGGGCGAACATCGACGAGACGTTCGAGAACATCCGCAACAAGGACATCCAGGCCCCGAGCAAACGGTCGCCCGATCGCGATATCCCCTCGGCGGCCGATCGGGTCGTGATGCGGGCGATCCAGAAGCGTCCGGGCGATCGGTATCAGAGCATGCGAGATCTGATCCACGACCTTCGCGCGCTCCTCTAGTTACACGCCTTTTTGACAAGCCCCGCTTCGATTTTCGCGAGCGACGACAGGAACATCGATGTGCGGGATCACGGGGGCGATCTGGTGGGACGAGGCCGCGGCGATCGACCCGCCGACCTTGGAGCGGATGACCGAGGCGGTCGCGCATCGCGGGCCCGACGACTCGCAGACTTGGCACGATCCCGCCCACCGCGACGCCGGCGGCCGGACGCTCGGCGCGGCGCTCGGGTTTCGCCGCCTGAGCATTCTGGACCTGGAAGGTGCCCGCCAACCGATGGCCAATGAGGACGGCCAGGTCCGGCTCGTGTTCAACGGCGAGGTGTACAACTACCGAACCCTCCGCCACCGGCTACAAGCCGCCGGCCACCGGTTCGCGACCGAAGGGGACGGCGAGTCGATCCTGCATCTCTATGAGGACGAGGGGACCGACTGCTTCGCGCAACTCAACGGGATGTTCGCGATCGCGATTTGGGACGCCCGCCGGCATCGCCTGGTCCTCGCCCGCGACCGGCTCGGCCAAAAGCCGCTGTACTACGCCGTCCGCGACGGAAGACTCGTCTTCGGCAGCGAGCTGAAGTGCCTCGCCGCGGTCCCTGGGGTGTGCGAAGAGATCGATCCGGCGGCGATCGATCAGTTTTTGACGTATCAGTACGTCCCGCATCCGGGGACGATTTGGAAAGGGGTGTCGAAGCTTCCCCCCGGCCACTTCGCCGTTTTCCGTGACGGGCAGCTGACGGTCGAACGGTACTGGGATTTCGACCCCCGACGCGAAACTCCGATCGAACACGGTGAGGCGTGTGAGCGTGTCCGTGACTTGCTCACCGATTCGGTCCGGCTGAGGCTGCAAAGTGACGTGCCGCTCGGCGCGTTCCTCTCCGGCGGGATCGACTCGTCGCTCGTCACCGCCGTCGCCCAATCGCTGTCCGATCAGCCGGTGCGAACCTTCAGCATCGGGTTCCCCGACGCCGACTTCGACGAGACCCGGTACGCGGCCGACGTCGCCCGGCACCTCGGGACCCGGCACGAGCGGTTTGAGGTCACGCCGAGCGGGGTCGACGTCATCGAAAGGCTCGCCTGGCACTACGACGAGCCGTTCGGGGATTCCTCGGCGGTCCCCACCTGGTATCTGTCGGAGCTGACCCGCAAGCACGTCACCGTGGCGTTGTCGGGGGACGGCGGCGACGAGCTGTTCGCCGGGTATGAACGTTACCGGGCGTTATGGCTGAGCGATCGGCTGCGGAAGTTCCTGCCGATCCACCGGCTCCCGGGGCTCGACCTGCTCGGGCGGCTCCCCGATTCTGACCGTCAACGTTCGTTGCCCCGGCGGGTGAAGCGGTTCGCCGAAGCGCTCGGCCAACCGGCGGCGCGGCGGTACCTGAATTGGTTACAGATCTTCCCCGAGTCGTTGCGGGCGGATCTGTACCGCGACGACTTCGTCGCCACGTTGCCGCCGGAGGACCCGTTCGAATTCCTGGAGCGGTGTTGGCGGCGGAGCGAAGGACGCGACTTGGTGAGCCGCGCCTCGATCAGCGACCTGTTGTCGTACATCCCGTGCGACCTGATGACGAAGGTGGACATCGCGTCGATGGCTCACGGGTTGGAGGTCCGCCAGCCGATGCTCGATTACCGGCTCGTCGAGTTCGCCGCATCGATGCCGGTCCGACACAAGTTTCGCGGCCGCCGCGGCAAGCTGATTTTGCGGGACGCGTTGGGAGACCTGATCCCGCCGTCGATCTTCACGCGGCCGAAGATGGGATTCGGTGTCCCGATCGCCCGCTGGTTCCGGCGTGAACTGCGTCCGCTGGTCCACGACACGGTGCTCGCGACCGACGCCAGGATCGCTCGCTTTTTCCGGCCCGATCGGGTCGCCGAGCTCGTCCGGTCACACGAATCGGGCGAGCGAAACCACGGCTACCGCTTGTGGAACCTGCTGATGCTGGAAGTCTGGATGCGGCGTTGGGCTTGACCACGCCGAATCATCCGGTCGGATGGGGAAGGGCTGCATCGGAATCGAACGCTGGAGAGGACGGAGACGTGGATGTCGAGATGCTCAGCCGGTTACAGTTCGCGGGAACGATCATGTTCCACTACCTGTTTCCGCCTCTGTCGATCGGGTTGGGGCTGCAGTTGTTCCTGTGCGAACTCGCTTACTTTCGGACCGGCAACCTTGCGTGGGAAGCGGCGGCCCGCTTTTGGACTCGGGTGTTCGCGGTCAACTTCGCCATGGGGGTCGCGACCGGGATCGTGATGGAGTTCGAGTTCGGAACGAACTGGGCCGCCTATTCCCGATTCGTCGGCGACGTTTTCGGTTCCGCGCTTGCCGCGGAGGGCATCTTCGCGTTTTTTTTGGAAAGCGGGTTCTTGGCGGTCTTGGTATTCGGGTGGGATCGCGTCGGTCCGAAGATGCACCTCTTCAGCACGCTGATGGTCTTCCTCGGATCGGTGTTCAGCGCGGTGTGGATCGTGGTCGCGAACAGTTGGCAGCAGACCCCGGCGGGCTACCACATCGTCTGGCAAGACGTGCAAGGCGAAATGATCCCGCGGGCGGAGGTAACGAGCTTCTGGGGGATGGTGTTCAACCCGTCGTCGGTGGATCGGCTCACGCATACGCTGATCGGCGCGTTCGTTTTGGGAGCTTTCTTTGTCGCCTCGGTTTGTTCGTACTACCTGCTGAAGGGGCGGCATCAGGACGTCGCCCGTCGCTGTCTTTCGATCGCGTTGCCGACGGCCCTCGTGTTCACCTTGTTGGCGGCGATCACGGGACACGATTCGGCCCAGAAGCTGGTCGAGACCCAACCGGCGAAATTGGCCGCCATGGAGGCCCACTTCGAGACGTCCGCGGAACCGACGGGGCTGTATCTGTTCGGTTGGCCCGACGCCGAGAACGAGACCGTGCATTTCGGGGTACGGGTTCCCTATTTGCTGAGCTTGATGGTCTACAACGACCCGACGAAACCGGTTCCGGGGATGGACCAAATCCCCCAGCAAGAGCGACCACCGGTCTGGCTGCCGTTTCAGACGTTTCATCTGATGGTCGGGTTGGGCACGATCATGATCGGCGTCGCGGCGGTGGGTTGCCTGGCATGGTACCGGGGGTCGTATGGTGAGCGGCGATGGTTGCTTTGGGTCATCGTCTTCATGCCCGTCGCGGCGATGACCGCCAACCAAGCGGGCTGGATCACGGCGGAGGTCGGACGGCAGCCGTGGATCGTCTACCCCTCGGTGCAAGACGGGGTCGAGATGATGGGTCTGAAAACCGCGGACGGGTTGAGCGAGTCGGTGACGGCCCAGCAGGTGCTCAGTTCGATCGTCCTGTTCGGCGTTATCTATTCGCTCCTGTTTGCCGTGTGGGTTTTTGTCTTGAATCACAAGATCCAGACGGGCCCGGAGAGCGCGGAGGAATTGCTGGAGTACAAACGCAACCTGAAAGCGGAGTCGATGACCGGTCGGCTCGGCCGGGGCGGGAAAGCGTTGGGCGGGGACATGATGGGGGATGATGCCGGATGAGCTACGACCTACTTACCTTCGTGTGGTTTGTTCTGTTGGGCGTGTTGTTGTGTGGCTACGTGATCTTGGACGGGTTCGACTTGGGCGTCGGCATCCTGCACCCGTTTATCGCCAAAGATGACACCGAACGTCGGCTGGTGATGAACTCGATCGGGCCCCTTTGGGACGGCAACGAGGTTTGGCTGGTGACGTTCGGCGGGGCCTTGTTCGCCGCGTTTCCGGTCGCCTACGCGACCGTATTCAGCAGTTTTTACACCGCTTTCTTTCTGTTGCTGACCTGTCTGATCGGCCGGGCCGTTAGCCTGGAGTTTCGTTCGAAGGTTCAGGCCCCGGCATGGCGGAAGCTCTGGGATGTTGGGTTTTTCTTGTCATCGGGAACCGCCGCGTTGTTGCTCGGCGTGGCCGGCGGGAACGTGATGGCCGGGATGGAGGTCGGCCCGAAGTATGCCTACCGGGGGAGTTTGATCGGCCAGCTCTACTGGTACCCGCTGTTGGTCGGTTGTTTCACCGTTTCGTTGTTCGCGTTGCACGGGGCGATTTATCTGTATTTGAAGACCGAACACGAGTTGCAGTCACGAGTTCGCGGAGTGATCAATCCGTTGTTCTACGTCTTCGCCGGCCTGTATGTGGTCGTGACGGTCGCGACATGGTGGCACGTGCCGCACGCGACGGAGAACCTTGCCGCATACCCGGTGCTGTGGATCGTTCCCCTCCTCAACGCCCTCGCGGTGCTGAACATCCCTCGCGCCATGCACCTGGGGAAGCCGCTCTACGCGTTCTTCACTTCGTCGATGGTGATTCTCGCGTTGGCCTTGCTGTTCAGCGTCGCGATCTATCCCAATTTCGTCCTCTCGACGATCGACCCTGCCTTCAGCGTCACCGTCGAGAACGCCAGAAGCAGCGCCGCGACGCTACGAACGATGCTCGTCATCGCCGTGATCGGGATCCCGTTCGTGCTCAGTTACACGGTGATCATTTATTGGATCTTCCGCGGCAAGGTGAGGCTCGATCCGCATAGCTACTGAGACGCCGGCGGCGAAGCACTCTTTCGCTGGCGTCTCGGGGCCGTACACTTGTTGGCACCTGCTCGTGGCGGATCGGTGTGGCGGCATGACGGATTCGGCGTTTCTGGCGTTCTTGGTGTAACCGGCCGGGGCGCGGGGCGGCCGGGTTCGGTTTCGGTCGCCGCTCGATGTCGGGTCGGGTTTCCAACCTCGATTTCCGCGAATTTCCATGCAATCGCAGTCACAAACGTCAGGGATCCCGGCACTTTCGGGGTATCACAACGACGGTTTTTTCGACGAGTTGGTCGACGATTCGAACGTCGCCCGCCCCGACACCGAGAAGCTCGTCGAGCTGATCAACCGGATGCCGCTCGAGGAGCTGATCCGTCGCCAGCGGTCGATCGAGCGTTCGCTGTACCGGATGGGGATCACGTTCACCGTTTACAGCGATGCCGCGGGGACGGAAAAGATCATGCCGTTCGACGTGTTGCCGCGGATCGTCTCG
Organism: Pirellulaceae bacterium; assembly: GCA_041685355.1. Classification (GTDB taxonomy): domain Bacteria; phylum Planctomycetota; class Planctomycetia; order Pirellulales; family Pirellulaceae; genus JAWLFY01. Next base: position 12,325 of record JAWLFY010000047.1, read on the forward strand.
GCGATGTTGTGGCAACACATCGAGGCGGGCCTCAAGCAGCGGATCCGGGCGCTCAACCGGTTCCTGGGTGACATCTACGGGCCGCAGCGGATCGTCGAAGACGGGGTGATCCCCCGCGAGTTGATCGACACGGCGACGACGTTCCTGCCGGCGTGCAAAGGGCTCCGGCCGCCCGGCGACGTGTGGTGTCACGTCACCGGGACCGACCTGGTGCGGGACGACTCGGGAACCGTGTACGTGCTGGAGGACAATTTGCGTTGCCCGTCGGGGGTCTCGTACGTGCTGCAGAACCGGTTGCTGATGAAGAAAAACTTCCCGCAGGTGTTCGGGGCGTCTCGGGTGCGGCCGGTCAACGACTACGCGACGCGGCTGTACCGGATGCTGCGGCGGATGGCCCCCGAAGGCGTGGAGGACCCGACGATCGCGGTGCTCACGCCGGGGGTCTACAACAGCGCCTACTACGAGCATTCCTATTTGGCCCAGCAGATGGGGGTGCAGCTCGTCGAGGGGCGTGACATGGTCGTCCGCGACGAGCGGGTTTACATGCGGACGACGTCGGGGTTGCAGCAAGTCGACGTGATCTATCGCCGCGTCGACGACGTGTTCCTTGACCCGAAGGTGTTTCGTCCCGATTCGGCGCTCGGCGTCGCCGGGCTGATGGGGGCTTACCGTGCCGGGAACGTTTCGCTCGCCAACGCGCCGGGGACCGGGATCGCCGACGACAAGGTGATCTACGCGTTCGTCCCGGAGATGATTCGGTATTACTTAGGCGAAGAGTCGATCTTGGCGAACGTTCCGACGTATGTCTGTTTGCGGGATGAGGACCGCGAGTACGTCCTCGACCACCTCGACGAGTTGGTCGTCAAGGCGGCGAACGAGTCGGGCGGGTACGGGATGTTGATCGGGCCGCACGCGACGCCGACCGAGCGGGACGTGTTCGCCAAAAAGGTCCGCGCCGACCCGCGTAACTTTATCGCCCAACCGACGCTGCAGCTTTCTCGCGTGCCGACGCTGGTGGGCGAAGCGATCGAGGGGCGGCACGTCGATTTGCGTCCGTACGTATTGTGCAGCGGACCGGACGACGTGTGGGTGATGCCGGGCGGGCTGACGCGTGTCGCGCTCCGCAAGGGTTCGCTGGTGGTGAACTCGTCCCAAGGGGGCGGCAGCAAAGACACGTGGGTCGTCGCCGCCCCGGGCGGTCAGTACGTGACGGTGTGACAAGGCTTTTTGGGGGAAGGCTTTTTGGGGGAGGGCTTTCTTGGGGAGGGGCTTTCTTGGGGAGGGGCTTTCCGGAACGGGGGTTCGCCCAAGGCTTCGTCGTTTGGCGTCTCGCCGTCCCGGCGGGGGTCGTTTTCAATTCTCACTTCGGATGGTTGAACGTTTCGATGCTGTCGCGTGTCGCCGAATCGATTTACTGGATGGGCCGTCAAGTCGAGCGGGCCGAGAACCTGGCGCGGTTTCTGGAGGTGACCTGCGGGTTGGTGCTGGAGGAATCGGAGAACCTGGTCGATCCCTGGGAACCGCTCGTGCTGGCGACCGGGGATACGCAATGGTTCGCCGAGAAGTATGGCAAGCCGACGGCGCGGAACGTGATCCAGTTTCTGGCGTTCGACCCCGAGTATCACAGTTCGATGCTGACGTCGTTGCGGCTGGCCCGCGAGAACGCGAAGTCGGTCCGCGAGAGCTTGTCGTCGGAGCTGTTCGAGGAGCTGAACGGTTTTTATCACTTCATCAACGACGCGGCGAATTTGCCGCTGAGCGACCCGACGGCGGAATTCTTTGACCAGGCCCGTCGGCACGCAATTTTTTGGAGCGGGATCCTCGACGGGACGATGCCGCACGACATCCGGTGGCACTTCGCGAACCTCGGGCGACTGCTCGAACGGGCCGACAAGACGTCGCGAATCCTGGACGTCAAGTACTTCAATTTGCTCCCCCATGTCGAGGACGTGGGGACGGCGGTCGACGACCTGCAGTGGTCAGCGTTGTTGTTGGCGATCAGCGGGTTTGAGGCGTATCGTCGCGATCACCACGTCGTCGAGATCGAGAAGGTCGTTGAGTTCTTCCTGTTCCACCGCCGTTTTCCGCGTTCGGTCCGTTCGTGTGTCGCCGGGGCCGACTGGTCGCTTAGCGAGATCGAAGCGGATTCGGATCGCGAGACCCCCGGGGTGACGAAGGAGCGAATGACGGCGCTCCGTCACCGGTTGTCGGAGACGAACGTGAAGGAGGTATTAGCCGGGGGGATGCACCAGTTCGTGGACGGGCTGCAGTGCGACCTGAACGACATCGGGGCATCGCTCAACGAAGACTACTTTTACACGCGGCTGCCAGCATGACGATCCGAGTCGGCCTTCACCACGACACCCGATACCGGTACGCCCGCCCGATTTCGCTGGGGCCCCAGCTGGTTCGGTTGCGGCCCGCGTATCACGGCCGCACCAAGATCGAGTCGTACGGGTTTCGCGTGCGGCCCGAAGAGCACTTTTTGAATTGGCAACAGGACCCGTTCGCCAACCCGGTCGCCCGGCTCGTGTTCCCGAAGCCGACCCGCGAGTTTCGGGTCACGGTCGACTTGGTCGCCGAGATGACGGTGATCAACCCGTTCGACTTTTTTATCGAGGACTCCGCCCAGTCGTGGCCGTTCCGCTATGACGAGGCGACGCGGCGACAGCTCGCGCCGTACCTGGCGTGCGGCGAGCGGACCGAGCGGCTCGGCCGTTGGATCGATTCGTTGCCGAAGTCGGCCGAGCGGACGATCGATTTCTTGGTCGAAGCGAACCGGTTGGCCGAGCAGCGGCTCGAGTACCTGGTGCGGCTCGAACCGGGGGTGCAGTCTCCGGAGGAAACGCTCACCCTGGGCAGCGGGTCGTGTCGCGACTCGGCGTGGCTGATGGTGGAAACGTTTCGTCAATTGGGAGTCGCGGCGAGGTTCGTTTCGGGTTATCTGATCCAACTGGCCCCCGACCAGAAACCGCTGGAGGGACCCGCGGGGCCGTCGGAGGATTTTTGTGACCTCCACGCGTGGACCGAGGTGTACCTGCCCGGCGCGGGTTGGATCGGGCTGGACGCGACGAGCGGGCTGTTCGCCGGCGAGGGCCACATCCCGCTCGCGTGCACGCCGTCGTATCAAGACGCGGCGCCGATCAGCGGCGGTCATGAGCCGTGCGACTCGGAATTCGAACACCAGATGTCGGTGACGCGGGTACACGAGGATCCGCGGGTGACCAAGCCATACACCGACGCCCAATGGGCGGACGTCATCCGGGTCGGGCGACAGGTCGACGCGCGGCTCCAGGAGGCCGACGTGCGGCTCACGATCGGCGGCGAGCCGACGTTCGTGTCGATCGACAACATGGACGACCCGCAGTGGAACACCGGCGCGGTGGGGCCGGAGAAGCGGGTGTTGAGCAATCTGCTACTCCTGCGTCTCCGCGACCGGTTCGCCCCCGGCGGGCTGCTTCATTACGGACAGGGCAAATGGTATCCCGGCGAGTCGCTCCCGCGTTGGGCGTTGACGTGTTTATGGCGGCGTGACGGCGAACCGATTTGGCGCGACCCCCGTTATCTGGCCGACGAAGGGACCGACTACGGGCACACGGCCGACGACGCCGAACGGTTCATCTCGCATCTCGCCCGCGAGCTCGGCGTCGACGCGCGGATGGGGATCCCGGTTTACGAAGACGTGTTCCACTACTTGTGGCGCGAGAACCGGTTGCCGATCGACGTCGATCCGTCCGACCCGAAGCTTGAGGATCCGAACGAGCGGGCGATGATGGTCCGCACCTTCCGGCACGGGCTGAACCGACCGGTCGGCTACGTGTTACCGTTGCGTCGGGCGTGGTGGCAGTCGCGGCCGGGTTGGATCAGCGGTCGCTGGCCCGTCCGTGGCGACCGGCTGTTCTTGATTCCTGGTGACTCGCCGATCGGGTTACGGTTGCCGCTCGACACGTTGCCGACGACGGTCGCGGGGACGGCCCCGTTCTACACGACGCCGCTCGACCCGACCGTCCGTCGCGAGCCGTTGCCGCCGGCCCGGGGGAACGAATTGGCGGTCCGCCGCGACGACCCGACCGGCCAGCGGTCCGGGGAATCGCGGGGGGCGGTGCAGCCGCAACAGCTCGACGAGGGCAACGAGGCGTCCGCCCCCGAAGATGTCGTCAGCACCGCGTTGTGCGTCGAGGCACGGCACGGCCGGCTTTCGATATTCATGCCCCCGACGCAGCGGCTGGAGGACTATCTCGACTTGGTCGACGCGATCGAGCAGACCGCCGCGGCGCTCGACTTGCCGGTGATCTTGGAGGGGTACCTGCCGCCGCCCGACGATCGCGTGCGGTATTTCAAGGTCACCCCGGACCCGGGGGTGATCGAGGTAAACACGCAGCCGGCCGAGTCGTGGGACGAATCGGTGGAACTCACCGAGACGCTTTACCAGGAAGCTCGTGATTGCCGTCTGGGGACCGAGAAGTTCGACCTGGACGGGCACCACACCGGGACCGGGGGGGGCAACCATATCGTGCTCGGCGGGCCGACCCCCGCCGACAGCCCGTTCCTGCGGCGGCCCGATTTGCTCGGCAGCATGCTACGGTTTTGGAACAACCACCCCAGCCTTTCGTATCTGTTTAGCGGTCGGTTCATCGGACCGACGAGTCAGGCACCTCGGTTCGACGAGGCGCGTCAAGACGCGACGTACGAGATGGAAATCGCCCTCGCCCAGCTTCCCTCGGCGATGGCCGCCGGGTCGCCGCCGTGGCTGGTCGACCGGCTATTCCGCGACCTGCTTGTCGACTTGACCGGGAACACGCATCGGGCGGAGTTTTGTATCGACAAGCTGTACTCGCCTGACGGCCCGACGGGGCGGCTCGGGTTGGTCGAGCTCCGCGGGTTCGAGATGCCGCCTCACGCGCGGATGAGTCTGGCACAGCAGCTCTTGGTGCGTGCGACGATCGCCGTGTTTTGGGACCGGCCGTATACGGACCCGCTGATCGATTGGGGGACGGCGATCCACGACCGGTTCATGCTCCCGCATTTCGTCTGGAAGGACCTGCTGGAGGTGTTGCGTGACCTCGGCGAGGGAGGCGTCCCGATCTCGGCGGAGTGGTTCGCGCCTCACCACGAGTTCCGTTTTCCGCGGATCGGAGAGGTCACTCACCAGGACATCCGGATGGAACTGCGTTCGGCGATCGAACCGTGGTACGTATTGGGGGAGGACCCGGCGGCGGGGGGCACCGCCCGCTATGTCGACTCGTCGCTCGAGCGGCTCCAGGTGACGCTCGAGGGGTTCGATCGGCAACGGCACGCGTTGGTCTGTCACGGGCGGAGGGTTCCGCTTCACCCGACCGGCGTGCCGAACCGTTACGTTGCCGGGATTCGTTATCGGGCGTGGCAACCGCCGCGGTGTTTACATCCCACGATCGGGATCCACACGCCGCTGCGGTTCGACCTGATCGATCGCCACGCCCGGCATTCGATCGGGGGATGTACCTATCATGTCGTTCATCCGGCGGGGATCTCGTTCGAGACGTTTCCGATCAACGCGAACGAGGCCGAATCGCGGCGGGGGTCGCGGTTCGAAGTCCTCGGGGTGACCGGGGGGGCATGGGAAATCCCCGACTTGCCCCCCGATCCGAGAACCGACCCTTACCCGATCACGTTCGACCTCCGCCGCGGATCGTTCCGATAGGCGATCGTAACGTCCGGCGCCGGAATTCGAGGTGCGAATTCTCCCCGATCGGCTAACATCTGTGCGGGGACGCTTCACCGGTTGGGGCGTTCCCCGTGCCGGCCCTTTCCTAACGTGCGGTGCCCATTGAACGTGGCGGTATCAGTGTCTTGTTCGCTCGACGAGTACGTCCCGAACCCGGACCGGTATGACGAGTGCAAGACGAAGCGGGGTCAGATCCGCGACGCTTGGATGCCTTTGGCGAACCATCTCGCGGCGCTGGAGGCGTCGGGGATGGACGGGCGGGCGGTGCGGATCGAGCAGTTGCTCCAGGAGAACGGGGCGACGTTCAACGTCGAGAGCGAGGTCGGTCGTCAAACGAGGCCGTGGCAACTCGGCGCGGTCCCTCTGTTGTTCGACTCCGAGTCCTGGGGTGTGCTCGAGGAGGGGCTCCGCCAGCGGACCCGGGTGCTCGAAGCGGTGTTGGAAGACTTGCTCGGCCCGCGTCGGCTGATCAGCGGGCGGATCGTTCCCGCCGAACTGTTGTTGGCGAACCCGCTATTCCAGCGTTCGTATCACGGTTTGCCGAGCACCGGCGGGATTCGGATCCACATTTCGGCGACGGACGTGGCCCGCGCGAACGACGGATCTTGGTGGGTCACCGCCGACCGCACCCGCGCCCCGAGTGGGCTCGGGTACCTGCTCGAGAACCGGATCATCACGAGCCGTGTGTACCCGCATCTGATCCGTCGCTGCAACGTCCGTCGGATGGCCGGCTTTTTCGAAACGTTACGGAACCACCTGCGGTCACTCGCGACCCGGGTGCGCGACAACCCCCGCATCGCGTTGTTGACGCCGGGACATAACAGTTATCGGGCGTTCGAAGACGCATACCTCGCGCGGTACCTCGGGTTCACGCTCGTGCAAGGTCGCGACTTGGCCGTCCGTGGCGGGCGTCTGAACGTCAAGACGCTCGGCGGGCTGCTCCCGATCGAAGTCCTGTGGCGACACATCTCGGACCGCAAGTGTGATCCGTTGGAACTCGAACCCGGCGCGACCGAAGGGGTGACCGGATTGCTCCGCTCGGTCCGCCAGGATCAGGTCGCGGTGACCAACTCGATCGGTTCGGTCATCGCGCAGATGCCCGCGTTATTGCCGTTCCTTCCCGGTGCCGCGAAGTTTTTGCTGGGTGAAACGCTCACCCTCCCCAACGCCGCGACCTACTGGTGCGGCGGCGATCGGGAGCGGAGGTACGTGTTCGAACACCTCGACGAATTGCTGATCCGTCCGGCGTTCGCCGTCACGGGGACGGCGGCGACCGTCCCCGCCGAGCTGACCCGTTCGGCCCGCGAAGAACTCGTCGCCGCGATCCGCGCGAACCCCGAGAACTACGTCGCCCAGGCCCGCATCGTCCACAGCACGACGCCGGTGTGGTCCGGCGGCCGTTGGAACCCGTGGCACGTGTCGCTGCGGACGTTCCAACTGCAAACGCCCGACCGCGTCGAGGTCCTCCCGGGCGGTTTGGCGCGGGCCCACCCGCACGAGTCGGTCCTCGGCGCGCCGCCGACCGGCGGCCAGATGACGATCGACTGTTGGGTCTCGAGCAGCCAACCGGTCGATTCCGAAGCGACGCTGCTCCCCCCGCCCGACGCGAAGATCGCGATCCGACGGAGCGGCGACGAGTTGCCGAGCCGGGTCGCCGAGCATCTGTTCTGGCTCGGCCGCTACGCCGAGCGGTGCGAGGGGATCGCGCGGCTGTTGCGGACCACGTTGGTGCGGTTGGCCGGGGAGGACGACTGGTCGGTGCTCCCCGAAGTCCCCCGTCTGATCGCTTCCCTCGCGGCGGTCGGCCAGATCGAACCCGACTACGCGATCGACGGCCTCGGCGGCTCGATGCCGACCCTCGATCAGGTCCTCCCCGCGTCGGTATTCAGCGCCGACCAGCCCCGCGGGCTTCAGGCCTCGATTCGCTCGATGATGAACAACGCGATGGCCGTCCGCGACCGGATCTCGCTCGACGCCTATCGCATCCTCCGCAACGTCAGCGTCGAACTCGAGACGCTCCACGAGGGCCCGCTTTCCGAAGTCGACGCGGGCCGGATTCTGGACCGGCTCAACCGGCTGATCACCGACTTGTTGGCGTTCGCCGGGCTGTCGAGCGAGAGCACCACCCGCACCCACGGCTGGCGGTTCCTCGAACTGGGGCGGCGGATCGAACGCGCCGACCAGACCTCCGAGATCCTCGCCGCGATGTTCGCCCCCCCGGCCCGCGACGAGCGGCGGCTGTGCGAGGCGTTACTCGGGGCGACCGATAGCCTGATGACGTACCGATCGCGGTACCTGTCGCTCGTCCGCGCCGAACCGACGATCGACCTCGTCGTGACCGACGAGACGAACCCGCGGTCGATCCGCTATCAACTCGAACAGATCCACGCGCTGCTCGCCCCGCTGCCCAGCGTCACCAACGAGGTCGGTTTAGGGATGGACGAGAAGATCGCCGAGTCGCTCCTCCACCGCGTCCGTCTTTCCGACCCCGACACGCTCGGCCAAGTCGACGAGCGGGGGGTCCGTCAGCGGTTGCACGAACTGCTGCAAACGATGATCGACGAGTTGCCCAAACTCTCCCACGCGATCTCCGCCCGCTACCTGATCCACACCGGAACGACGCAAGACCTCACCGGCGTCACCGAACCACCACCCCGAAAACCGACTTAGCTCGCCCTGTGAGCAACCCCGTGGACCTGTGAGCAATCCTGTGGACTATCGAATCTCGCATCGCACCCACTATCGCTACAGCCAACCCGTCGCGATCTGTCAGAACCAGCTGAGGATGCAACCGCGGTCCCGTCCGGGGCTGGCGTGCCGCCGCTCCGAGGTTACCGTCACGCCGACCCCGGAGAGCTTCGAGGTCCACGACGACTACTTCGGTAACCGGGTCCATTCGTTCGCGATCGAGTCGTTGCATCAGGAGCTCACCGTGACCGTACGGAGCGAGGTCACCGTATCGGTCATCCCACGCGACGCGGCGGCCGAAGAAACGCCGTGGGAGTCGGTCGTCAAACAGGTCCGTCGGCGTGAATCCGAAGCCGCGCTCCGCGCCCGCGAGTTCTGTTTCGACTCTCCCCGCGTCAACCGGGGCGCCCCGTTCGCCACGTACGCCGCCGAGTCGTTTCGGTCGGGACGGGGGATCGTCGACGCGATCACGGATCTGACCAAGCGGATCCACGACGAGTTCCGTTATGATTCCGCCGCGACCCACGTTCATACCCCGACCGACCAAGCGTTCGAGATGCGGGCCGGCGTGTGCCAAGACTTCGCCCACATCCAAATCGCCTGTCTGCGGTCGCTCGGGCTCGCCGCGCGTTACGTCAGCGGTTATCTCCGCACGATCCCGCCCGAGGGTCGGCCGCGGCTGGTCGGTGCCGACGAGTCGCACGCCTGGCTCAGCGTTTACGGGGGGGATGAGCTCGGCTGGATCGATTGCGACCCGACCAACGCCTGCCTCACCAAGACCGACCACATCCCGGTCTCGATCGGCCGCGACTACGGCGACGTCAGCCCGATGCGGGGGGTCGTGATCGGCGGCGGCCAAACAAATCTCAAGGTCAACGTCGACGTCGAACCGGTCGCCGCCGCCGCTGCCGATTCGGCGTGAGGCCGCACGACGCTCGGTCTCAAGCCGGTTCCATGGCCAGCTTTTGCTCCACAAAGTCCCGAAAAGCCTTCGTTTCGCGGAGCGAAAGAAGGCCTTTTGAGATGGAGCCGACCCGACATGGCAACTCGTCAGCCGGCCGACGCGTCGGCGAGCCGGTTGATCATCTCGGGGTCGGTCAATGCGGGTTGCATCGGATCGGTTCCGATCGTCCCGACTAACGACTCGACGTATTCGTGAGACGACACCCGGGCGAGTTCCGACTGGGCGTGGCGGAGCCGATCTTGAAGCTTCAACTCCTCGCTCACCTCGCGGTGTGCGGGATCCGCCAAGAACCCTTCGATGTGTCGCTCGAGCGACCTCCAGTGGTCGATCTCTCGGCCGCGACGGGTCTCCAAACGACGACGATACCAATCGCTGGCGAGGAGTGACTCTCGTGTGAACAGTTCGCGGACCTCGGGCGCGTCGATCGATTTCCCTTCGTAGTGACCTTCAGCCATCACGCTCAGCACCGCCCTCAGCGGCGGACAGGCGAGCTCATACGAGTGGTCGTCGAAATACCGTTTGGCGACCCGCTCTTGGGCTTCGGTGATCTGCAAGACCCCGTCGGCGTAGGAAACGGGATCTTGCCGTTCGGGCCGCAACAGGTCCTCGGTGAACACCTTCGACGGGTTATCGAAGACGCGCGCGAGGTAGACCCGCACGAACTTCTCGGTGATCCGGTACCCGAGCCGACTCGCGGGGATCGTTTGGCCGTCGGCGGTGAAGTCTTCGATCTTCTCGAGCATCCCCTCGCGGATCATCTGCTGCGGGTCTCGCTCCTCGGGCCCCATCCGGCACCACACTTCGGGGATCAGCATCGAGATGTCGTGCCCCACGGCGAATCGCGGGCCGACATGCCCGGCCGCGGTGCTGAACCCGCCCAACCCGGTGAGGATCATGGAGACGACGCACGCGTTCAGGTCGATCGCCGGGCTGAGCGCGTTGAACGGCCCCTTGGTCAGCGCCCCTTCGCTCCCCGCGCCGGTCGTACTCGGGCTCTTGCCGGTCAGCGAACAGACGTAGTCCATCAGCAGTTCGGGGAGTTCCTGGTAATGGAGCGGCGAGTAGACCGCGAGCGATCGGAATCCGGCTTCGGGGTCGGGCGGATTGTTCCGGCGACCGCTGAGCACCGCCCCGACCGGCGCGTTGACCGGTTCGTCCGCCGAAAGCTTGCGGTGCAATTGCATCCCCCGCATCGCCACGTACGTGTCGCGGGCGTTGACCATGTCGGGTCGGTCTTGCAGATACCTCGGGTTCTTCGTCGGGCTGCCGTCGACGATCCGCGGGTGCGACGTGCTCACGACGTAACCTTCCGATTGCTCCGACGCGTGCCTGAGCATCTTCTCCATCGGGCCGCTGTACTTGTCGAAGTCGATCGCGTCGGTGACGATCTCGCGGGCTTGCTCGGTCGTCAGCGGTTCGAAGTTGCTGATGAAATTCCCCCGCCGCGAGAGGTCCCATTCGGTCTGTTTGTCGAGCCCGCGATGGATCGCGTCGTCGGGCCGTTGGAATAGCCGGTACTCGCAGTTTTCGATGAACTTGTAGCTCTCCGCTTCGGCGACCCCGAGCCCCACGTTCCCGACCTTGGACGCCGGGACGACCGTGCTGCAACTGATATCGTCTTCCCGTTGGACCTTCGCCGCGGCGATGAAGTCTTGCCGGAGCTTGAACGTCCTCCAGTTCACCCCTTCGGTCCCGATCCGCAGGTACGTCCCGACCAGCGAACGCCCACCATACTTGAGCTCGTGGCCGGGCGAACCGTTGACGATATCGACGTTGAAGTGCCGTCGCCAATCCTCCTCCATCCCCGGCCGGACGAACCGCTTGATGATCAGCACCAACGCGTAGACGTGTTCGGGGATCGTCTTCAGCCAAGCGTTGTACTCATCGCTGAACTCGGGCGACGGCGTCAACAATTGGATCAAACTCCCCAGACTCCGCTGTGGGTCGAGCACGCGACGACTCGGATAATCGCGGTAATCGGGCCGGTCCCGGTACTCCTTCGACCAGCGGTCTTGATAATCGCGTTCGAAGATCTCTTCGAGTTTTTCGAAGTCCGCCTCATGGTCCTTGACGAAAATCGGGCCGTACAGCATGTAGTCCCGCAGGCTCTTGCTGATCTCGCTCTTGCCGCCACCGCTGACCGTGCACGGCTTGTGGCAAAAGACCCCCTCGCCGACCGTCCCGACCAGACGCCAAGACGGCGCCGACGGGTGTTTCTCCAGGCGAATCTTGTATCCGCTCGGCGCGATGTAGGTCTGTTTCGGGGAAAGCGGGATTCGGTGTTCCTTGCCGTCCCGCGTCCACTTCACGCACCGCTCGTCGAGCGTCACCCGCGCGTCTTCGGGGATGTAGACCACGTCAGGGTAAACGCGGTCGATGCCGTACCCTTCGGGCCGTACGTCGATGAACGACTCGTACTGGGCCGCCACGTCGTCGAACGTCTGGCCGTTATAGCGGCGACTGTTCACCTGGAACTCTTCGCCGAGCGAGTAAGACGCGAACGCCAACGCCCCGCCCGCGTGCTCCTCCTCGGCGTTCCCCATCATATTCGTGGCGTAGCTGATCTGCGTTTTCACCTCTTTCTTGCAGTACCCGAAGTAGTTGTCGGCGATCAGGGTCACCATCACGCCCGACGCGTTACGGCATGTCAGCTTGAACGCCGAACCGTCGTTGTACCGCTCCGACTCGTCCTTCCAACACATCCCGTCCTGCCGCTGACGCTCGGTCGCGTCGTCCCACCGCGGAAGCCCGAGTTCCTTTTTCGTCAGCCCCGTCAGGTGCGTCGCCAAGATCACGCACCCGGTATGACCGCTCCACGACCGGACGTCGAGCCCGGCGTCGTTGGCGGCGATGAACGGGTCGCCCGCGTTGCCGAAGATCGACTCGACGAAGTCAAGGTTGCTGACGAGCGACCCGGGCGCGAAGAATCGCGTCTCCATCGATTTCGTGTCGCAGTAACCCGGCACCTCCGGACACACCATCGGCCTCAGCAACAGTGAGACCCACGTCTCGGCCCGGTGCGTCGACTGCGACGTGTACGGCAAGGTGAGCAGCGACTCGGGCGGGTTCATCGCCGCGCGGAACAGGTTGACGAACACCCGCTTCGGGACGATCCGCTTGTCGCCCGGGATCGGCAGCCCGCCGTCGACGACATGGAACGTCCCCGCCGTCGTTCGCCGGTCCGCCTTGGGGTTGTTGAGCACGCCGTTGTAACACCGGTACGACTGCACCAGGTCCGTCTCGAAACGGTGACCGCGGACCGGCAAACTGAGTTCCCTCGCCATCCCGTGTCGGTCGAGCGTCAGCGTCTGGCCGGGGAGTCTCAACCGACCCTCGCCCAGCACGTCCGCGCAGTAGTCGTTCAGGAACGCTTCGATCCGGGCGTCGACCGGCGCACGGTGATTCCCGAGCAAGCGGTTCTTTTCCCGTAAGCTTTCCAGGAGCTGAGACGAGAAACTGCCGAGCGACTGCGCCGCGACGTTCTCGTCCGGCGGGAGCAACCCGGCCGCCGCGAGCTGCAACGTAATGTAGTTGTGCAGGTGTTCGCGATTTTTCGGATCGGTCGCCGCCTCGCGGTTCCAACCGACCGCCCGTTGCAGCAAGCTCGGGTCTTGGATCATCGTCATGACAAACTTCCTGGCTAAGGTTCGACGGCTCGCGCGAATATGATCGGGGTCCAGGATAACAAATCGCTTGACGCCCGCCGCAGCCCCGTCGCAGCCCCCGCCGGTGACGCGGCCCGTCCCGCCCGTCAGATTCTCCGAGGTACGTTGGAGACCCGTCCGCTATGCGGTTATCATGGGCAAACAACGCGCCGCTGAAGGCCGTTTCGACTGGCCTCCCGATGTGGCCAAGAAGTCCCCAAAAAAATCCCAGGATGACACCCCTGATGAACCGTCGTTTCGCATCAATCCTCCTGCTCGCGACGTCTGCCGTCGTCGCCGGGAACGCCGCCCTTGCCGCCGGGCTCGGCGTTGCGTCTCCCGATCAGTTCCGGCTCCCCGACGGGTTCGCCGTCGAATTGCTTCACGAGGTCGCCCCGCAGGAGCAGGGGTCGTGGGTCAGCCTGACCGTCGACCCCGAAGGCCGTCTGATCGCGTGCGACCAGTACGGCGGGCTGTTTCGGATCGACCTTTCGGGCGACGAGCCGCAAGTCGAGTCGCTCGAGATCGAATTTGTCGGCGCGCAAGGCCTGCTGCACGCCTTCGGCTCGTTGTATGCCAACGTCAACGCCCGGGGCGAACCGTGCGGGGTGTGGCGGCTGACCGACACCGACGGCGACGACCAGTACGACAAGAAGGAACATATCCTTCCGCTCAACGGCGGGTCCGAGCACGGGCCTCACGCGATGATCCTGACCCCCGACGGCGAACGGATCTTGATGTGTGCGGGGAACAACACCGACCTCCCCACCGACATCGCCCGCAGCCGCGTCCCCGAAGTTTGGGACGAAGATCACCTGCTCGGCCGAATGCCTGACGCCCGCGGTCACAACGCAGGCCGAATGGCGCCGGGCGGGTTCATCCTCTCGATGGATCCCGACGGTGGTGACCGCGAACTGATCGCGACCGGGTTTCGAAACCACTACGACATCGCGCTCAACCGCGACGGCGAACTGTTTACCTACGACGCCGACATGGAGTGGGACGTCGGGACGCCGTGGTACCGCCCGACTCGGATCAACCATGTGATCAGCGGTGCCGAATTCGGTTGGCGAAACGGGACCGGCAAATGGCCCGCCTATTACCCCGACTCGTTCGGTGCCGCGGTCAACATCGGCCCCGGATCGCCGACCGGGATCGCGTTCGGATACGGCGCGAAATTCCCCGCCAAGTACCGCGACGCGTTGTTCATCGCCGATTGGAGCTACGGGAACCTGTATGCCGTCCACCTGACCCCCGACGGCGGAAGCTACTCGGGAACCTACGAGACGTTCGCGACGGCCGCCCCGCTGCCGATCACCGACGTCGTGATCCACCCCGGCGACGGCGCGATGTACTTCACCGTCGGCGGCCGCAAAACCCAAAGCGGTTTGTACCGCATCCGCTACACCGGTGACCTCGACGACGACGGGGCGAACGCCGACGGAGAAATCTCCGACGTCGCGGAAGTGTCCGCGGAAAAGGCCCGCCGGGCGGCCGAGCTTCGCGAACTTCGGGGGAAGATCGAGTCGACCCATGTGGGCGAACTGGACGACCCCGGCCAAGCCATCGAACGGGCACTCGCGAACCTCGGGCACGAAGACCGCTCGATCCGGTTCGCCTCCCGAATCGCCCTCGAACATCGTCCGCTCGAATCGTGGCGCGACCGCGGGTTGGCGCTCGAGAACCCCCGCGGCCGGATCGCCGCGGTGATCGCGGTCGCTCGCCACGGCGAGCCGTCCGATCGTCCCGCCGCCGTCGATGCCCTCACCTCGATCGCTTGGGACGAGCTTTCTCCCGCGGGGCGGATCGATTGGCTGCGGGCCGTCGGGCTCGTCGCGATTCGGCTCGGCGAACCGGATGCCGAGCAGCGGAAGGCGATCCTCCAACCGATCGGCAAGGCGTTCCCCACCGGTGACAACCAGGTCGACCGCGAACTCGCCCAGGTGCTCGTCTACTTCGACGTTCCCGCTGCCGTCGGTAAGATCCTGAAACAGTTGGAGACCGCCCCCAGCCAGGAAGACCAGATCCACTACGCGATGACGCTGCGGGTCGCCGACAAGGGGTGGAACAAACGACGCTACCGTCGTTACTTCGACGCGTTCAACCAGATGGCGGGCGCCCGCGGCGGAATGTCGTTCGGAGGGTTCTTGGAGAACATCAAGGCGTCGGCCCTTGAGCGGGTTCCCGAGAAGATCCGGGAAGAACTCGCCGATGTCATCGACCCGCCCCAAGACGACGACAAAGAATCACAGGACGAGTCACGGCCGTTCGTCAAAAAATGGACGACCGACGAGTTGCTCGACGTCGTCGCGGACGAAGATCGCGAATTCGACTTCGAACGGGGCCGCGAAATGTTCGCCGTTGCCCAGTGCTACAAGTGTCACCGGATGGGGATCCAAGGCGGAATCCTCGGACCCGACCTGACCGGCGCGGGCGGGCGGTACACCCACCGTGACCTGCTCGATTCGATTATCGAGCCCAACAAGGTGATCTCGGACCAGTACGCGGCGACGCAGTTCCTGACCGACGACGGCCGCGTCGTCGTCGGGCGGGTGGTCAACATGAGCGGGGACCAGCTCCGCGTGATGACCGACATGCTCGACCCGGCGAGCCTCGAAGCGGTCGACCGGAATTCGATCGAAGAGACGATGCCGGCACCGAATAGCATGATGCCCGGGGGCCTGCTCGATACGCTCGACGCCGACGAAATCGCCGACCTGGTCGCGTATCTCCGCGCGGGCGGAAACGCGAGCCATCCGATCTATCAAAAGGCTGTGGCGTCCTCGCCATGACCCGCTGCCGAACGCCGTGACCCGATCCGAAACCACCCCGGAGCCCCCGATGCTCGTTGCGAACCTTGCCCGCCGGCGTCTGCACGCCCCGTTCGGTCCTCGCCGATCGCCATTCCGCCATGTTGCCGCAGTCGGGCTTACGCTGGTGATGACCGTTTTCGTGGGGCGGCGCCCCCCGGGGGCCGCCCCACGACGTGGGGCTCGTGTTCGAAGGGGAGCAGGGTGGCCCGGGGGCCGGGAAACGGATCGTCCTGGTGTCCGGAGATGAAGAGTATCGCAGCGAGGAGGCGTTACCGCAGCTCGCCAAGATCCTCTCGCAGCGACACGGGTTTCACTGCACCGTCCTGTTCGCAATCGACCCCGAATCGGGCGAGATCGATCCCGAGAACGTCAGCAATATCCCCGGCCTCGAATCGCTCCAGTCGGCCGACCTGATGATCATCGCGACCCGCTTTCGAAACCTCGCCGACGAGCAAATGCGCCACGTCGTCGAGTACGTCGAGGCGGGGAAACCGGTGATCGGGATGCGGACCGCGACTCACGCGTTCAACATCCCGGCCGGGGCCAAGTTCGGCCGCTACGGATGGAAGAGCAAGGCCGAGGGATACGAGGGCGGGTTCGGCCGCCAAGTCCTCGGCGAGACTTGGATCGCCCATCACGGCAAGCATAAACACGAATCGACGCGAGGCATGATCGTCGACCCCGATCACCCGATCGTCCGCGGGATCGGCGAAGGGGACATCTGGGGCACGACCGACGTCTACCAGGTCCGGTTGCCCCTCCCCGGCGACTCGCATCCTGTCGTCCTTGGCGCCGTGCTCGACGGGATGGAACCGGACGATCCGCCCGTCACCGACGGCCGCAACGAACCGATGATGCCGATCGCTTGGACCCGCACCTACGAAGGCGGGCGGGTGTTCACGACGACGATGGGGGCGGCGACCGACCTGCTCAGCGAAGGCGTCCGGCGAATGCTCGTCAACGCGACGTACTGGTGTCTCGGGATGGAATCGGAAATCGAACCCGACGCCGACGTTTCGCTCGTCGGCGACTTCGAACCGACCCCCTACGGGTTCGGCGACTTCGTCCCCGGCCGCAAACCCGCCGACTACCGCTAAGCACCGTGCGGTCAATGAGTGGCAGATTCTGGGTGACGCAAGACGATCCCGTCTTGGGAAAAATTCGTCGTACGCGATGTTGAGCCGGGACTTCATCTCGTCGGCCGCGTTCCGTCCGATCTCATCGGCGCGTTTGCTGACATTCACGTTGGCGCAGAGTCTTGTACGTGATTTGGCTCCACCCACCGATGAACGGATCCAGGGTCCTCGTCTGTGATCCCTCCGGGCTCGTTGCCGGTTCGCGGGATTGGGCTCACGCTTGCATTGCGTGAAGTTCTTGATTGAGGGTGCCGAGGTCTCGCGGAGGTTCTTTGCCTCCCAAATACGTGTGCGACTCAGATTGAACGAGCGTTGCTAAGCCTCCGCGTCATCGCTCCGAATAGCGCGGCGTCCCCTTTCGTATCCTGCGCCCGATTTGCGATTCTGCTGCAACCAATGGCACAACGAGTTGAGGGGAGGCGTTATTGACGTCGGTAAAAGACAGAGCTCCGAACTCGTGTCGACAACTTTCCAGGCTATTTGTTCGCATTTTTCTTTCGGAAAATGACCCGAAAGTTGTTGACCCGGGTGGGGGGGGGGTCGTAGGATCAACGTCATCCGGACAAAACCTGCGATGCTTGGGAGGGCACCAAATGCGTCGACCATCTGTCCGATTAGCAATCCTCGTCTGTGTCGCGGCGTCATTGGCGACACTCCTCTGGCTATGGATCGGAACGACGCGAGACATCACGGTCTCGCCAACGGAGATCGATTTCGGCGAAGTCGAACTCTCAACCGAGACCAACCGTCGACTGACGTTTCGCAACCCGAATCGATCGCCCGCGGTCGTTCGGGTTGCTGCCGACTGCGATTGTGTCGCTCTCTCGCAACCGGAACTGAGGATTCCGTCTCAAGGTGAAGCGACGATTGATATCACGCTCCGCCGTTTGACCGGTGACCGACGAGAGGACTGGTATACGTTCTTGGAGAGCGAACTAGAGGTCACGACCGTCGCGGACGGCGAGTATCAGGGTCATTCGATCCCCATCAAGGCGAAGTTCTTTGAGCCTTATGCCGTCGATCACAAGTCCGCAAGCGTTAGCGGGTTGGCGACGGACTTGGAAAAGGTGCCGGTTCGATTTTCGGCTACGACCAGCGAAACGGGGCGGCCGACAATAGGCAAGATCCCCCCGTTCGCCGAATCGGTCCAAGTTGACTGGAACGAAGAATTTTCTGCCGGCGAATTGCTCGTCACCATCAAGCGTGACGCGTCCCCGCGACTTCACCAGGGGCATATCGAAATGCGTCTGGGTTCTCCAGCCGAAACGGCTCCCAAACCCTATTTGCTTGCATTCGAAGCGCGAGTCCACGCCCCCTTCCGCTTCAATCCCGGGATGGCCATCCTCGGCGGTCTGATGGATGCCGACTCAGAAATCGTGACGCTTGAAGAGGTCGCAGGCCTTCCTTGCTCAATCGGCTCGATTTCCTGCGATTCAGAATGGGTAAAGGTGGAGAAGCATGACGACGCGTCCTTCACGGTCCGCCGCACGGGTGCAGGGCGTCGTGGATTTGATGAATCACCGGTCATTCATGTTCTTTCATTTGGGAAAAGCTCGATCAAATGCTCATTACAAGGTACACCTGCGTTGATGAGCACGATTGACCGCAAGAAAATGACTGCGGCAGGTGCTCCGTGTCACCTGCCGTCATGGAATGCTCAGCCACCGCGTTTCGTGTAGTGCATACCATGTCTCTGAGGTGTTGCTGTGCGGTCAGAAAAAGTGGGAGATGAGCAGCCACAGCTATCGGTCGGAATCCGCGAACTAAGTCGCGATGCCATTGCGACGGGGAAAAAGAGTGAGGTAATGCCAGGGAGATCCTTTTTTGGGCGCAGTTTGATGCATCTTTCGTTGGGAATGTCCGTGCTTGCCCACGCATTGCTTGCCGCTGGGGACTGCGCCGCCGAGGAACTCGACGCGACGGCACGAGAGCAAGCGGTTCAGTCGCTACGGGATTACCAGGATCTATTCAGGAACCGAAAGGTTGAAATCGACGTGCGGGTTCGCAAGGACTTTCGCCCTGCTGATAGCGAAGGTCCGGTGTGGTATGACTATAAAGTCGTTGCGTCCGACGGTTGGATGCACACGGAGGAGGATGTCGGTCAAGTGCTTGGGCTTGGGGGCGGCAGGTCGGACGCTAGGTACACCATCGAGTCGGTGTTTGACTTGCGGTCCAGTCGTGGGACGAAAATATTGATCCGTGACGATGGGGAAATCTCCCAGCCGGAGCGTACA
>JAWLFY010000048.1:0-31409 GCA_041685355.1 Pirellulaceae bacterium
TGTCGGCAAGGACCCTGGCGGCGATTCGAACGGGCGGGTGCCTGAAGGGGAGTCATGGGAGCGATTGCGTTGGCAGGTACGTGATCGGTCGGAGGGGGCACCGGCGTCGCAGGTTCTCGGGGAGATCGCGGCCGGCGGGTCCGCCTTCCGCTGGGGGCTCGCCGCCGCGTTGGGCCGCCCGCTCGATCCGCTCGAGGTGTCCCTGTCGCGGATCGCCGTCACGGGCAGATTTCCTGGATCGTCGACAAAGCGGGAGAAGGCGAAGAAGCGACCGAAGGCCAGCGATCCGAACGAACCGGTTGACCTTGCGACGGCGGCGGAGCAGTTCCTCGACGCGGTGACCGGTCCGGTCGCTTCGATCCACGAAAGTGCCGAGGCGATCCTTTGGGGAGCCTCGATGCCGGCGTTGATCGACGGGCTCGAACCGCGCGTGTGGTGGGACCTGCTGGGGGCGTTGCTGGAACTCCGCAACTCGACGTTGCAAATTGCCGAGGCGTCCGCGCCGCCGCGTCTGATGCTCGGGGGCGAACTCGGGTTGATCCTGGCGTGGCGGCTCGCCGACCTCCCCACTTGCCGACGGCTTGCCGGGCCGTCGGTTGCCGCGATCGACGCTTGGTTTGCGGAAGAATCGGACGCGATCGGCTCGGCGGTTCGAGGTGCGGTCGACGCCCGGCTCGTTCTCGCCTCGGTACTCCGGTGTCGCCGCCTGATCGAAAACACGACGAAGCGTCGATTCAAGAAACGCCAACTGGAGATCGCGACCGACTTGGCGACGTGGGTCGCCGGGATGACGCTGCCCGGCGGACGGGTCGCGTTTAGCGAGCTCGCCCCCGGCGACTTGCGGGACGATGTGGGCCCCCGGGGGCTGCTCCGGCAGGCGGTCGAGCTCGACCCGGAAACACTCCGATCGGCGACCTCGGCGGCACTGGGGGAAAGCCATTCCGGCGGCCGCTTGGCGTGGCAGGTCAGCCTCCCCGAACCGATGCTGACCTGCGAAACCGGCGAGCTCGCGATCATGATGCCCGAGTGGGATGTCCGCCGGGGCCGCGTGCATATCGACCACCGCGACGACGAACTTCAGATCGAACTGTTCGGCGGCAAGCCGCGGCTGCTCTCGGGAGCCTGGACGGTCGAGCTGAAACGGGACGACGAGATGCAAGCCCCGTGTGGCCCCTGGACCCAAACCTGCGAATACGCCGACGACGACGTTCAGTACGTCGAACTCGAACAGACCTGGACTGGCGACCTCGTGTTGCAACGACAAGTGATGCAGCTCCGTGACGACCGCGCCGTGTTGTTGGCCGATGCGGTGATCGCCGTGTCGGACGACCGCGACCCGTCGCCGATCGGGTACACCGCGCGGCTGCCGCTCGACCCGTCGGTCGTCACCTCGCCCGACCCGGAGACGCGGGAGATCTTTCTGACCGACGGGAAGAAGTCGCGTGGGATGGTGCTCCCGCTCGCCGCGTCGGAGTGGCGGGTCGGCCCGACCGACGCGACACTCGAAGCGGAACAAGACGCCTTGGTCCATCGGACGCACGGCTCCCGGCGGCTTTACGCCCCCGTCTGGTTCGACTTGCAATCCCGACGGTTCAAGCGGCCTCGGACGTGGCGACAATTGACCGTCGCCGACGAGCTGAAAATCGTTCCGCGACACGAGGCGGTCGGGTTCCGCGTCCAACTCGGCAGCGAACAGTGGATGGTGTACCGTTCGCTCGGCGGCCCCCGATGCCGTACCGTTCTCGGCAAGCATCTGCTCGTCGACTTCTTGTGCACCCGATTCGACATGGGAGACGGGACCCACGAAGACCTGATCA
This sequence comes from Pirellulaceae bacterium, assembly GCA_041685355.1. Lineage (GTDB taxonomy): Bacteria > Planctomycetota > Planctomycetia > Pirellulales > Pirellulaceae > JAWLFY01. Next base: position 1,818 of record JAWLFY010000048.1, read on the forward strand.
CGGTCGACGTCCCGGGGGCCGATGAGTAACGCCGACGAGACGGCGATCATCGCCGAGAACTGGAAGCGGGTCACCGACGAGGTCGCCCGTGCGGCCGTCGCCGCCGGACGCGATCCGGCCGAGGTCCAGATCATCGGCGTCAGCAAATATGTCGACGCCGAGACGACCGCGGCGTTGGTCGACGCCGGGTGTGATCAACTTGGCGAAAACCGCCCGCAACAACTTTGGGGCAAGGCGGAACACCCGTCGCTCGCCGGTCGGGCCCGCTGGCACCTGATCGGTCACCTGCAAACGAACAAGGTCCGCCGAACGCTCCGCTATCGGCCGCTGATCCACTCGGTCGACAGCGAGCGGTTGCTCCGCGCGATCGATAACGAAGCGGTCGCTGGCGGGTTCACGGTCGACGTGCTAGTCGAAGCGAACGTCAGCGGGGACGCTTCGAAAACCGGTCTCGCCGCCGACGCCGTGGAAGAGCTGTTCACCAAGTGCCTCGCGTGGCGGGCCGAACGTGACCCGGCCGCGCCGGGCGGCGTGAATCTGTGCGGCGTCATGGCGATGGCCGGGTGGGGGACCGACGGACGCGAAGCGAAACGACAATTCGCCTGCACCCGCGCCCTGCGTGATCATCTGCGATCGACTTTCGGGATCGAACTCCCCGAACTCTCGATGGGGATGAGCGGTGACTTCGCCGAAGCGATCGCCGAGGGGGCGTCGATGGTGCGGATCGGGTCGCGACTGTTCGAGGGCGTCCCGAGATTCGAAGGCGTCCCGCGAACGGGACGCCACGAATAGCTTCTCGGTCTCGGCCTACGCTTTGTCTCGGCTAGACCAAATCGTACTTACCCGGCACCGCGTACCCGGGACTTTCGAGGCTGCCGTCGATATCGAAGTCTTCGGGGAACAGGTCGAGTTCGGACTCCTCGGTGACGAAATCCCAGGACACTTGTTTGCCGCTGTACGCCGCGAGCCGTCCCATCACCGCGGTCAGCGAGCTCTTCGTCGTCTCCGCGAACTCGACGATCGGCTTCCCGGCGCGGATCGAATCGATGAGGTCCTTGTGCTCTTGCTGATACGCCGCGCCGATATCCCCCTTCATCGACCAGAGTTCGTTGCCGTCCCGGTCAGCGATCGACGCGCCGCTGTTTCCGCCGAGGATCGTCGCTTGTCCCTTCGACCCGTAAATCACGCTGCCGTTTTCCGATTGCGTGTCCGGGATTTGCCGGCACATGAACGAGACGAACCGCTTTCCGGGGTACTCGTAATCGATCGCCATGTTGTCCCACATCTCGCTGTCGTCCGGGCGGGTGAAACGTCCGCCGCCGCCGAACGCGTTGAGCGGCGGGCCCCCCATCACCCAGTTCATCACGTCGATGTTGTGGATCGCTTGCTCGGCGATCTGGTCACCCGACAGCCAAATGAAGTGCATCCAGTTGAAGATTTGGTACTCGGTGTCGCTCATCCCTTCGCGTCGACCTCGGTACCAGATCCCGGTGGAGCAATACCGCGTGGTCGCCCCGATCACGTCGCCGATCTCCCCTTCGTGGATCCGCTTCACCGCTTCCATGTAGTTGAGCTGGCGACGGTACTGGGTCCCGGTGACGATCGCCGTTCCGTTCTCCCGCGCTTTCGCGTCGGCCTGCATGCAAATCCGATAGCCCGCCGGGTCGACACAAGTTGGCTTTTCCGCGAACACGTGTTTCCCGGCGTCGACAGCGTCACGGACGTACATCGGTCGAAACCCGGGGGGCGTCGCGAACAGGACGACGTCGATGTCGTCATCGTCGAGGACCCGCTTGTAGCCATCGATCCCGCCGTACATCCGGTCATCCGGGACGTCGACCTTCCCTTCGTACCGGGCGGCGAGCGAATCACGCAGACGGGGCAACTTGTCCCGGTCCAGGTCGGCGATCGCGAGCAACTTGATGTTTTCGTTGATCGAAAGCGTGTTCCCCAGGGCACCACCCCCGCGACCACCCGCCCCGACGATCCCGATCTTGACCAATTGGTCTCCCCCCTTCGCCTCTTCTTGCGCGTGGACGGCGGGAATGGCGGCCATCGCCGACGCCAGCCCCGCTGAGGCCGCGGTGCCCCGCTTCAAGAAATCGCGGCGATCGGGCCGGTTCGGTCGGCGATCGGGTCGGTTCGGTCGGCGATCGAGGCTCGTGGTAGGTCGGTTCGTGACAGCTCGGTTCATCGCGGTCGGCTCTCCCGATCGGTCTTCGGATACGTGCTGGGTCGACGTTCGTTCTGGGTTGTTCATGGCGTTTGGCAAAATCGCGCTCGTCAGGTGGGTCAAGAGTCAGGCGGGTCAAGACGGTGGGTGCGTCGTCGTCGGGGCGAGTCTTGGGAATCCCGGCCGAAACGCGGTCGGTTCGACCGCGACGCGAACGCCATGATACTCACTGTCGGTGACGACGGGGCGCGTGAGGAGGACGCGATCGGGCACGGTTCCAGAAATCCCCGATGGCAGCGGGTTAACGTCCGCGTATCCTAGCGGTATCAGACCAGTGTGTTCCGTTCTCCCAATCGGATCCGTTCCCCATGCTTAAAGATCGATACGAATGCGTCGTCGTCGGCGCCGGCCCGGGTGGGTCATCAACCGCAGCCGTCGTCGCCGACTCGGGGTATGACACCCTGCTGATCGAGCGGGACCCGATGCCGCGTTTCCACGTCGGCGAGTCGTTGATGCCCGAGGTCTTCTGGCCACTTCAGCGTCTCGGGCTGGTCGAACGCATCCGATCGGCGGGGTTCCAAGAAAAGAAAAGCGTCCAGTTTGTGACCGGAAACGGGAAAGAATCCGCCCCGTTTTTCTTCCGCGAGCACGACGCCCGCGAGTGCAGCACGACGTGGCAAGTCGAGCGGAGCGAGTTCGACAAGATGTTGTTCGACCGGGCTTCCGAACTCGGTGCCGATTGTCGCGATCAGACCCGCCTGATTGACGTCCGCTTCGATGATGACGGGAAGGTGTCCGGTGTAATCGTTCGTGACCCGACCGGGGAATCACGGCTCATCGCCTGTAACGTCGTTGTCGACGCCACCGGCCAGCAATCGTTCCTGGCCAACAAGTTAGGGATCAAGGAGATCAATCCGGACCTGCGGAAGGCGGCGATCTGGGGTTATTACCGCGACGCGGTTCGCGGCGAGGGTGACAACGACGGGGCGACAATCATTCTGCAGACCGAGTCCAAGGACGCTTGGTTCTGGTTCATCCCCCAGTCCCGTGGGATTACCAGTATCGGGTGCGTCGGCGATAACGACTTTCTGCTGAAAGGCCGCGGGACGCCGGAGGACGTTTTTATGGAAGAACTCGACCGCTGCCCGGGTCTGAAGCCGAGACTCGAGAGGGCGACCCGGGTGGGAGACTTGCGGGTCGCGAAGGAATTCTCCTACATGACCCGCCAGCACGCGGGCGACGGGTGGGTTCTCGTTGGTGATGCGTTCGGGTTCCTCGACCCGGTGTATTCCTCGGGAGTCTACTTCGCGCTCGAAATGGGGGTCCGCGCCGGTGACTGTATCGTCGAAGGGCTGGCGAACGGCGACCTGTCCGCGGCGCAGCTTGGAAAGTGGACCGATCCGTTCAAAGACGGGATGAGCCACATCCGTAAACTCGTCCAAGCGTTCTACACGAAAGAATTCAGTATCGGTCGGTTCATGAAGGAACACCCCGAACACCACGGAAACGTGACCGACCTGTTGATCGGGCGCGTGTTTCATGACCAAGCGGGCAACGTTTTCGGCGACATGGAGCAGTCGATCGCCATGGCCCGCGAGAACGCGATGGCGTCCGCATCGGGACGTCCCGTCGGATCGACGTGATCTTTGCGAATGGGCTACTCGGGACGACGCGCAACCCGCGACGGCGTCTCGACCAACTCTTCGCCGAACCGGGCGTTGTATTCCATCAAGCTGTTCGCCCCTTGGAACCCGACGACCGTTTCGTCCCAATCGAGTTGCTTGCCGAGCATCCGGCCGTTGTCGATGTCGAAGCGGATCGTCCCGTTGCTGAGTTGCTGGACGATTTGGGCACGCTCCGACTCCTCGCGGATCGGCGTCAGCGGTTCGCTCCGGATCCGTAACGTCGCGACCCCGGTCTTCACCTGCTCGAGCGTGTAGAGCTGGCGGACTTTGACCTTCTTCACTTCGCCTTCGTCGGTGCGAACCTTGGTCTCTTCCGACACGCTCCACGAATGCCCGACCGGAATCGGGTTTTCGGGAAACTCGACCGTGAGCGATCCCATCCCGAGGCTCTTGTCGGTTCCGCTGTGGTTTTCTCGATCGATCGTTTTCCCGGTCGGGGCGATCGTCAACGTCGCCAGCTTGGCACCGATTTGCTCCGCGACCGGTTTGAAGGGCGCGGGCGGTGCGTCGCCCTGTTCGCTGTCCCAGCGGACTTCTTCCGCCTCGCCCGACTGCTGCGTCATCGCGACGGCGTCGAGCGTGTGGTCGAACGTGATCGTCCCGTCGTCGTCGACCGAGGTGACCTCCCAGTGACGCCGGCTCTTGGTGTGCACCCGCGAGACCTCCTCGGCCCCGCGGATCCGCGTCTTCGTCTTCGCGACATGCGTCACCTCGTAGTCGATCCGCTCGCCGCTGGCGAGACGATACCGCAGCAAGTACGTTTCGGGTTCCTCTCCCCAAGAAGTCCCGGACGACATCACGGTCATCAACACCACGGCGGGCATCAACACGACGGCAGGCATCAAGATTCGGTACACGTCCACGGTCTCCCTACACTGTGTATTCGGCCAACTGAATCGCCAGCGGACGTTGGCAGATCCGGCGTCCTGGGACAAGGCGAATTATTTCCCCCCCGTCGACATTCAGGCCCTAACAGGGGATGGAACCCCGAACGCGAGACGCAGGGGCGTACCCGGGCCGGGTCGCCGAGACCGAACGGTTCGAAGAGGCGGTCAAGCGGTATCAGAAATACCAGGAACGTCGGTACCGTTCTCGGTACTCGTTGCCGCAACGCGAAGACGGACTCCGCGACTTCCGTCCCGGCGACGAAGACCCGCTGATCCCCGAACTCGGTTCAGGTGAGGTCAGGTATCGATACGGCCGTGAGAACCTTCGTGACGCCGACCGCACGCTGTGGCGATACGCCGAGAATGATGACGGGTAACGGCGAGGGCGGGCGCGGAGATTACCGCGGCCGCCGGCGATAGGCGTCAACGACCCTCCGATTCGAATCGCTGGGAGAGAACGCCGGTTTCCTTGTCACGCACGATCACCTTCGTACGGCCGTCAGGCATCTTTTCTCGTTTGATCAACCAGTGTCCGTCGTCCCATTCGCGACGAGACTCGGACGGTCCCGCTTCGGTCTCCCCACGCCACGAGTCGATCTCGATCGGCTCCCACCGTTTCGACGCGATCGACCGATAGGCCGCGTCGGCGATCGCGTTGACCACATAGCCGTCGTAGAACGTCTCCCCCGGTTCCGTCCCCGACTCGAAGGCGTTCAACATGTCGGTGAACATGTCGACGTATCCGAGCGACTTCACCTCATCGCCGACCGGGAACAGCCATCCCCCGCTGCTCTCCGACTTTTCGGCGACGTACCCACTCGTTTCCGTCGCCGAATAGATTTCCAAGCCGGTGCGGAGCCAATGGTTCAGCCAAACCGTTCCCTCGGTCCCCGCGACCTCGTCTCTCAGGTCCATCCCGCCGCGGAAGTTCCAGCTCACTTCGAACTGTCCGATCGCCCCGTTCTCGTATCGCACCATCCCGATCGCGTGGTCCTCGGATTCGATCGGGTGCACCTGCGTATCCCCCCAGCAAACCACCTCGACGGGACGGACGCGTTTGCCGATGAAGTTCCGGGCGATCTCGATGCAGTGGCATCCCATGTCGATGATCGCGCCGCCGCCGGCGAGATCGTTGTCGAAAAACCAATCGCTGTGCGGCCCGGGATGCGTCTCCCGCGACCGCACCCAAAGGATTCGTCCTAACCCCCCGGCACGAACCACCTCCAACGCCTTGAGCGTCTTCGGCGTGTATACCAAGTCCTCGAGGTATCCGTGAAAAACGCCCGCGGCTTCGACCGCCTCGAGCATCCGTTTCGCCTCGACCGCATTCCGCCCGAGCGGTTTCGTGCACAGCACCCCCTTTCCGGCCTTCGCCGCGGCGACGACGGCCCGTTCGTGCAAATGGTTCGGCAAGGCGACGATCACTAAATCGACCGCCGGATCGGCGACAACCTCGTCGGGGTCCGTTGTCCACCGCGGGATCCCGTGTCGTTCGGCCAGCGCTCGGACGTTCGCCTCGGTCCGCGACTGGACGATCTCGATCCGGTCTCGCCCCCGGCTCCCCTGGAGCGCCTGCGTGTAGAAATCGCCGATCAGCCCGGCGCCCAGCAACCCGATCCGCGTCATGATGCTTCCCGTGCCGTGAGCCGTTCGCGAACACGTTCGTCGGGCCACATCTCCAGCGGCGAATAATTCGGATGCCGGCCCTCGCGGAGGAACGGGTCGTTGTGTCGCGTGTTATAGCAACAGATCAGCGACCACCGCGGTCGCTCGCTCTCGTTGCGGTCGCTGCGGTGAAGCAGATTGCTGTGGAAGAAAATCGCGTCCCCCGGTTTCATTTCGCAGTACACCAACTCGTGAAGCCGGCTCGCCCACTCGACGCGATCCGGGTCCGCCCCCGTTTGGTCACCCACGGTGACATGATCGACCCGGCCGATCCGGTGCGTGCCCCGAAGCACCTGCAAACAGCCGTTCTCCCGGGTCGCCTCGTCGACGGCGATCAGACAGCTTCCCATGTCCGGGTACAGGCACCCGTTGTTGTACCAGTAGCCGTAATCCTGGTGCCATTCCCACGCCCCGCCGACCAACGGTTCCTTCAACATCATCTTGTGGTGGTAGTGATACACCTCGTCACCGAGCAGCGTCGTCATCGTGCCCGCGACGCGGCGACTGCGAACGATCGCGGAGTAGATCGATTCGCCGTCTAAATCGTTCCGCACCGCTAACCGCGTCTGGCCGCCGCCCCTGTCGCGACGCACGTACGACTCCGACACGATCGCCTGATCCGCTTTGGCGAACCGCAACAGCCCCGACATCTCGTCGAGATCGAATAGCGAGCGGACGATCAGAAAGCCGTCGCGATCGAACGTGGCCCGGTCTTCATCGCCCGGCGAGTAGCCGTTCATGGGTTCTCCTCAAAATCTGCGATTTAGGACGAAACGTTTTCTCGGGTCCGCCGCGGACGGCGACGCCAAACCCCGCATCATCGCGGCCCCGCATCATCGCGACCCCGCATCATCGCGACCCCGCATGATCGCGGGTTCCCATGATCGCGGCTTCCCATTATCGCGGCTTCGTCATCGCGAAGAAACTCACGACGATCCCGGCGGCCGTCAATAACGCGACATAGGTCCTTCCTTCGTCACCAATACCCCACTGGAGCGCCGTATAACCGGCCGCCGCGAGGCCCGCCAACGCGACCGCCGTCAACGCCTCGCCGGCGATCACCCCCGACGAAAACAACACGCCGCGGTGCAGTGTCCGGTCTCGGCGTTCGGCGGGAACCCCACGGCTATGGACGTGCGCGATCAGCCCTCCGACCAGGATCGGCACCGCCAACCCGAACGGCAAATACATCCCGACCGCGATCGGCATCAGGTGGGCACGAAAGCGGGCGTCCCGCCGACGAAGCGCCTCGTCGATGGCCAACACGCCGACCCCGATCAGCGCCCCGACGCCGATCAGCCCCCACGGCAGCTCCGTCTTCCCGGCAAACCCGCTCGCTAAACTCGCGAACAGCCCCGCCTGTGGCGCCGGAAGGTCCTTGCCCCCGATCCCTCCCGGTGTGTTCTCGTGCAGCAGGTTCAACACCGGTGCCATCACGAACGCGGCGACGAACACCCCGGCGATCTGCATCATTTGTTGCCGGAACGGGGCCGCCCCGACGATCGAACCGGTCTTTAAATCGTTGCACACGTCGCCGGCCGTGCAGGCCACGCAACACACGACCGCGGCGATCCCGAGGGTCGCCACCATCGTCCCCTCACCCGATTGGCTCGACAGCCACAGCACGCCGCCGGCGACGAGCACCGCGGTGATCGTCATTCCCGAAACCGGACTGTTCGAGTTTCCGACCAAGCCGACGATGTAGCTCGCCACCGCGGTGAAAAAGAAGCCCATCACCAACATCACCCCGGTCGCGACCGCGGTCAGCAACGGGTCGCCGAGAAATCGGTAATTGATGTATGCCAACAACCCCGTACACAAAAGCCCCAGACCGAGAATCATCAGCGACGGGATGTCCCGGTCCTCGTCAGCGGCGTCATCGCCCCCGCCCCGGACACCGCCCCAAACCTCGACCACCGCCCTCTTCAACCCGTGCCGAACCGCGATCAGCGAACTGATCCCTCCCATCACCATCGCCCCGACCCCGACGTACCGGATCTGGCCGCTCCACAACCCCCACGCTTGGTCGATCGGCGACTGTTCCGCGTCGCCGGCACCCAACAACGGGATCCCGATCAACCAGCCCGCCGCCCCGCCGATGAAGATCAACGTCGCGACGTTGAGCCGCACGATGAACCCGACCGCGACCAGCATCGGTGACAGGTCGCCGCCGAAATAGAACACCCGCCCCCCGGCCGTCCTGGCGACCTCCAGCGTGTCATGGAGCAAGCCCAAGTAAGAGCTGGCCAGCTTGAACACGCCGCCGAGCAACCCGCCGGCGATCAGCCCCGCTGCCGCCCCCGGTTCCGCCTCGTCCGCGTCGCCCGTCTCCAACACCGCGGCGCACGCCAGACCCTCGGGGTAGGGCAGATCGCGGTTCCCGACGACGAACACGCGTCTCATCGGGATCATAAACAAGATCCCCAGCAAGCCGCCGGTAAAGGCGACGATCGTGACGGTCCAAAAGTCGAACGATTGCCAATGTCCGACCATCACCAAGGCGGGCATCGTGAAGATGATCCCCGCCGCCAGCGACTCGCCCGCCGACGCGCACGTCTGAACCTGGTTCGCCTCCACGATGCTCGACCGCCGGAACAGAAACCGGAACAGCAGCATCGCCATCACCGCCGCCGGGATCGACGCCGAAACCGTCATCCCCGCCTTCAATCCGACGTAGACGTTCGCCGCCCCCATCACCATCGACAACAACAAACCCAGCACGACCACCCGCAACGTCAGTTCACGTTGCGGCGTCGTCGTCGATCGAGGCGAATCGGGCATCGGCGGCTCAGTTCTCGTCGGTGGCGGTGGCGCGAACGTCGTCGAACATCGACAACAATCGGGCGACGATCTTTCGCGTCGCGTTCTTCTCGACGTTGCTGGTCCCCATCCACGTTTCGTAACCGCCTAACTCGTGCTGCTCCGGCGTCGGCAAATAGCCGTACGAACCGTTCGCCAGCTCGATCGTGAACGTGTCCCCCATCGGCGAACGCTCCTTCAGTTCCAACCCCGTTTCGGTGAACACCTCGAACGGGATCGCGGCGATCCCCAAATCGCCGATCCGGATCACCTGCAACGGGACGTCGACCTCGTCGGGCGTGTCGGCCAACTGCTCGACCCGGTCGGCATACGTCAGCTCGCGGCTGTGATAGGCCGGCTCCCCGTTCTCCCGAAGCTCACGCCGCTCCCGCAGGTACTCCAGCATCTCTTCGCTCGGCTTGCGGACCGCGAGACTCAGGTCTTCGAACCGTCCGTCGACGGTCACGTCGCCCCGGTACTCGACCGACTCCAGCGCCGCGAAGACGTTGTTCGCGACCTTCTCGCCGACGATCCGGATCCGCTCGAACGGTTCGCTCCGAGACCGCCGGTCGGTGAAGTTGATGTTGTTCACGTCGCCGCTGGTCCCGTTCGACAGGATCCCGACGAACGGTGGGAACTGGCCCGTCACGCCGAGTCGCTTCTCCAGGTGGTCGGCAAACACCGCGAAATAGTCCGCCGACACCGTCCGCGACGGGACCCCACCGACGTAGTGCAACGAGTAATTCCCCAGCACCGCGATCGGTCGTCCGTCCGAAGACTGAACCGAGACGAACGAGATCTCCGGGTCCACCGGGCCCGCGGGACGGACCAGCGTGCTCGCCCCGCCCGGGTTCATCCGCACTTGGTCGACCCCGCCGAACGGGTTCCGCCGCTGTGACTCCTCCTCGACGAACCAACGGCGGTTGAAAAGTTCCGAATCGTCGTTGACCGATCCCCACCCGATCTTCGCCGGCTCGAGTCGTTCGTACGCGATCCGCACCGCGTCGACGATCCGATCCGCGATGAACTGTTGGTACCGGGCCAGCGGGTCGCTCGGGATCATCCGGTTGGCGCCCCGCGCCGACGCCGCCGAGTGCGTGTGCGTGGACGCCATCAACAGGTTCGACGCCGCGATCGGCAACGCCTCGGTGATCCGGCCCCGCGCGTCGTCGAACACTTCGCGGGTGATCCCCACGTTGTCGCCCAGCACGATCCCGACGCGTCGCTCGCCGTCGTCCAGCAGCAACACCCGAACGTGCAATTCGTCATGCACCTCCTTCGCCGGCAACGGCGACCACCCGCCGACCAGCGGCAGCCCGAGCGGTGGCGTGATGTTCGCCGTCGCCGCCCCGGCGCGGAGTCGCGACCCGTCGTCCGAATCGTCACCCCACGCGGACGTCGCCCCGGCCGCAACCAACGACACCATCGTCGCCGCGACCATGCCCATGATCCCTTGCCCGTCCGTCATTCGTCGTCTCATCGGTTCACCTCTGGTCGTCAGTCGAATCGGATCGGATCGGACGCTCTTCGCCTCGGTCACGGAGGAACGGCTCGCGAACCCGTTCGCCTTGGGCGGGCCGGAATTCCCGCACCCAAATGTTGCGAAAACGGACCGGGTTGCGGTGGTCCTGCAACATGATCGGACCCTTCGGCGGATGGGCGCGGTAACGGGGCGGCCGGTTGAACGGCGTGTCCCCCTCCAGCTCGAAATGGTTCAGGATCAACACGCCGTTGTGAACCACCGTGATGAACGCCGGAGACGTCAGTTCGCCGTCGTCGTCGAAACGCGGGGCCGTCCAAAAGATGTCGTACGTGTTCCACTCGCCCGGCGGACGCATCGCGTTGACCGCGGGTGGCGTTTGCTTGTAAATCGCCCCCGCCTGGCCGTCGAAGTAGGTTTCGTTCTCGTACGAATCGAGAATCTGGACCTCGTACCGCCCCATCAAAAAGACGCCGCTGTTGCCTCGGCCCTGCCCCTGACCCTCCGCCGGCTTCGGTGACGACCACTCCAGGTGCAACTGGCAATCGCCGAACTCGTCCTTCGATGTGATCGGACCTTTCCCGACCACCGCGGCCCCGTCCTTGACCGTCCAGTCGTCGGCGTTGCTCCAACGCGACAGGTCACTCCCGTCGAACAACACGACCGCGTCCGACGGCGGGTCCGAATCGGTTTCCCCCGGCCTCACCACCGGCGGTTCCTGCCAATCGATCCCGCTCAAATACTCTTCCGCCGCGAGCGGCGTCGCGACGATCAGTCCGATCGCGATCGACAGCGGAACAAAGGGACCGGGCGGCCCCGATCGGGCGCCGGCCTTCACGTGACCGGGAACGGGTTTCAGAAGGCGGAAGAATCGGAGTCGGCTCATCGGGCTCGCTGGGGGATCGTGGGGAAGACGGATCGTGGGGCGGGAGACGCCGTCGAGGCGTCCGAAAGAGAAATCCGATTATGGACCCCCACCCCGCCGCGAGCAACTCACCACGCCGCGACCGAATCAAGAGGTTACCGCTGCGACGCCCAGGCGTCGAATCACAACGAGCTCGAAAGCCCCGCGAGCTCGAAAGCCCCGCGAGCTTAGAATCCCCGCACCTTCACGAACCCCGAGATGATCACGATCACCGTCGCCAGCAGCACGACGAGGCCGAGCCATCGGGGCCGGTCGCGTCGCACCCAAGCGAGCGCCGGGCTGCGGCCGACCAACGCCGCGGCGAAGAAGAACAGCGTGAACGCCAGCAACATCTTCGTGCCGATCAACGCGTGGTATAGCCCGTCCCCCTTGTGATCGGGGATCGCCCGAAAATAGTTGTAGAACCCGCTCAGCAAAAACAGGGCGATCCCGCCATGGACGAAACGCTTCCAACGCCCCGTGATCGCCGCCGAGAACGACTCGCGGGTCGATTCACTCAGCTCCCGTGTCGCCGGCAATAACACCGCCAACAGGAACACACTCCCGCCGGCCAACACGATCGCGGTCCCCACATGGACCACCCGGCTGATGACGTCAAGAACCCACACGATCCGGTCTCCGGTTCAAGAAGCAAAATTGGGCGACATCGCCGCATCCGTCACGATTGGGTTTGACGCACGGCCAACACCGGGCAACTCGCCTTGCGGATCACGTGACTGGCGACGCTCCCCAGAAACGCGTCGGCGATCGCCGACCGACCGACCGAACCGAGCACGATCAGGTCGATCGAATGGTCCGCCGCGTAACGCTCGATCTCGTGGTAAGCCGTGCCGCATTCGACCGCGGTCACGGCGCGAAAACGGTCCCGATCTTCCGGCGACATCAGATCGACGAACTTTTCCGCCATCCTCGCCTCGTACTCGTCACGCATCTGAGACGACGTCGTCGGCTGGACCAACATCGGATCGTCATCGACGTACAACAGGTGCAGCCGACTGCCACACGGCGCCGCCACCCGCATCGCATACCGAAGGGCGTTCTTTGAACAGTCGCTGAAGTCCATCGGGACGAGGATCTCAGCGATCGGGGCGAGGGGTTCGCTCATGTCGGACCGGGACGTCGCGGGGACGGGATCTGGGGACGGTGGACACTCAATCTGGCACACTTCCGACGCCCCCACAACCGACCGCGAGAACGCAAAAAAGTTGACCGTCGGCCGGGGCGAATCAAAATGGAGAGAATGAACCAATACCGCGTCCCGATCGACAATCTGCGCCGGGCGTTGCCCGAATTCGGACAAACCCCGCCACGTTTACGGCTCGTCACCGATGGCGATTCGCTCCGCTTCGCTCCCGCGCGACCCGAAGACGGCGCGGTCGAAATTGACGACCACACCGGGGACTTGGTCCGCCGCTCACAACTCGTCTCGAAGTGGGAAACCGACCCCACCGATCCCGGTTTCTTACTTTGCACCGTGGAAGAGGTCGTCCAGCCGTACCGGCCGGGATGAACATCCTTACCGGCCGGGAGGACCATCCGTACCGGCCGGGAGGACCATCCGTACCGGCCGGGAGGAACCGTCATCGACGCCAGTTAAAACCCGATCCGGAACTCGTAGCCGCGTCGGTGTCGCGGGTGCGGGGGGCCGTAGTAGTGGTGGTAGTGCCGCGGGCCGTAGTACCTGGGGAGCGGATAGTAGGGGACGACCTCGCGCTCGTGAATGATCACCGGCGAGGGGGCGGCGGCGGCCGTTGCCGCCGGGTAGGACGGGGGCGCCGAAGACTCCCCGGCGACCCGCGCCTCTTGCATCGTCGCGATCACCCCTTCACGGACCCCTTGCTCGTGCATCGCGATGATGTCGGAGACTTGCGGGGTACGATCGATGCCGCGAGTCCGAATCTGGTTGATGATCACCGAATCCCCCAAGCCGCTGCGGGACATCGAGATCACGTCTCGGATCGAAACCGCCCCTTGCGTCCGTACCGCGTGCTGCTGCGTCGTCGCCTGTTGCCGGTAGACCTGTTTTTGGTACGCCCGTTGGCGGGAGAGCTCCGCGTCCTTGTCCGCGGCGTTCCCGAGCAACCCGCCGGTCACCGCCCCGAGGGCGCCGCCGATCGCGGCCCCCGCCCCGGCTTCGCCGTTGTGGTCACCGATCAGTCCTCCCGCGACCGCCCCGGCCAACCCCCCGAGCGTCGCGCCCCGTTGGGTCTGGTGTTGGGCAAACGCCAGATTCACCATCATCACGGAGGCCATCAGGCACGTCGTGGGGATCAGGAGTAGACGCATGGCGCTGCAAGCCTCTCGGTCAATCGGGACGGACGGGGACTGCGGGGTTCGGCGCCGGCCCTGCAGCGGTCGGCACAGGCCTCACCGGTATCAGCACAACTCTTACTGGTATCGGCAGAAGGGCGGCCGAATCAATCCCAGTTCCGACCGGCAGAAAACGGAATCCGCCCGGCCCCGATCCCGAAGGCATCCCGGCACGTAGCCGGGGGTCAGCGCACCGCCACCCGCGGAACACCTCCCCAGGATGACCCACGACAAACCCGGATGGACCAATTGAGTCGGGCCCCCGAAGCGACTCTGATGGCAATCTGCGAGGCGTTGGGGCTGCCGTACGATCCGGCCATGTTGCGGTGGCCGGCCGGCCCGCACCCGAGCGACGGCGTTTGGGGACCCCACTGGTACACCAAGACGTGGGACTCGACCGGTTTCGTCGTCTCCCCGCACGCGGACGTTGAACCGCCCCGCCCCGACGCGGATTATCTGGAGGAGGCGGTCGAGATCTATCATCGACTCCGGGAGCACGCCCTCGCCGTTCCCGAGCGGCGATGAGCATGCCGGCGTGTTGACGCCTCGCCGGACGTCTTCCCCGAAGCCGGACGTATTCCCCGAAGCCGGACGTATTCCCCGAAGCCGAACGCATTCCCCGAAGCCGAACGCATTCCCCGAACCAGGACATCGCGATGCTGCAGGTTGAAAACCCGGCCAACGCCAACCTGATCGTGAACGTCAACGGAGAACTGGTCCATCGAGACCGCGCAGGCGTCTCGCCGTTCGACTCCGCTGTCCAAAACGGTGACGCGGTGTGGGAGGGCTTGCGGCTGTACCAGGGACGCGTCTTTCGCTTGCAGGAACATCTAACGCGGCTCCGCAAGAGTGCCGCGATGCTCCGTTACGAAGGGATGCCGAGCGACGCGACATTGACGGAGCAACTGCGGCGGACGTTGGACGCCAACCAGATGGTTGACGGCGTTCACGTCCGTTTGACGGTCTCGCGTGGGCTAAAATACACCAGCGGCCTGGACCCCCGGATCAACCGCCGTGGCTGTTCCTTTTTTATCTTGGCCGAACACAAGCCGCCCGTTTACGACAATCGGTCGGGCGTCGTGCTGATCGTCGCCAAACAGCGGCGTCCCTTCGCCGATGTGCTCGACCAGCGGATCCACAGCTGCAACCAGCTGACGAGCATCCTGGCCAAGATCGAGGCGAACGAAGCCGGCGCAGACGACGCCCTGATGCTAGACGGCGAGGGGATGTTGGCGGAAACCAACGCGACCCACGTGTTCCTCGTTCGAGACGGAGTCGTGATCACCTCCACCACGCGGGCCTGTCCCGAGGGAATCACGCGGGCGGCAATTTTGGAGCTCTGCCATCGGCACGGCCAAGCGGCGGAGACCCGCCACGTGCCGGCGGAGGAGTTGGCGCAAGCCGATGAGATGTTCGTGACCGGGACGATGGGGGAAGTCACGCCGGTCGCGAAATTGGACGACCGGCAATTCGGACAGATCCCCGGGCCGGTGACGCGCCGCGTGAGCGAGTGGTTCCGCCAACTCGTCCGGGACCCCGCGGAAGGTACGACGGTCGTGCCGGACAGCACGCGATGATTACCGCGATTCGATTACCGCTGATTCCCCCGTCGGAACGCATTCACCCCCTTTCACGAAAGAACATGATGCCCAGAAACCCGGACCGCTCGACCGTCGCTTCCGTCGTGATTGGCGCCGTGTCGGCGACGATCGTCGCGGGCGTCGCTTTCACCGCGCCGCACGCCGCGTGGGCCCAATCGGCCCAGACCCCGTCTTCCCCCGCACCGACGCCCGGGACTTCCATGCCCGCCGTCGATCCGTTGCAGCCCGGTTCGGTCGCCGTCCGACGGGGTTGGCTTTGGGTCTCCCCGCAACGGCTGACCGAACCGGCCCCTGAGGCGGACAGCTCTACCGTTGGGAAGCTGCTCCAGCGATTGCAAGCGACCCGTGATCGGGCGAATTCCGGCAACGACCGATCTGCGGATTGGGTGCTCGTTTCCCTTTCCTACGACCCGCAACAGTTATCACGCCACGACGTCGCGGAGGCGATCGCCGTCCAGTTCCCCGATCCCGATTCGCGGCCGTTGTTCCAAGCCGTTCCGTCTCGCAACCCCGATGGCCGGGCGGTCGCTGGCGACGTGATCTTGAAAACGGAAAGCGAAGCGACGGCGATGCGTTTGATGGAACGGAACGCCGGTCGCATCATTTCGCCGGATCGAGACATCCTGTTCGTCTCCGGTCGAGCGGCGCGAACCGAAGATCTCGGCACGGCAGTCACCGAAACGATGGGGTCGCTGTTCACCACCGCAGGCCACTTCGGTTCACGTCCCCGCGACGTGGTCCAGGTCAAGGCGTTCATCCGACCGATGGAAGACGCGGCCACCGCGCGCCGAGCGATCACCGAGAGCTTCGGGGACACGCCACCCCCGGCGGTCACGGTGGTCGAATGGGATTCCTCGCTGCCCACCGAGATCGAAATGGTCGTGATGGCGCCGGATCGCGAGGAAACCGATCAGACCGTGACTTTCCATACGCCACCCGGGGATCGAGCTTCCCCCGTCTTCAGCCGCGTCGCCCGAGTTCATTCCGACACCCTGATCTACTTCGCCGGGATCGCGGCCCCGCAAGCGGCCGAGCCCGTGGCGGAAGTGGAAGCGGCGTTCGCCCAACTCGACCGGATGGCCCGGAATCGCCGCACCGACTTTCGGCACTTGGCGAAAGCGACCTACTACGTCGGAAACGATGCCGTCTCCGCGGCCCTGAATGAAGTCCGTCCGAGACTCTACGATCCCGAGCGTCCTCCGGCGGCCTCGAAAGTCGCCCTCCCCGCGGTCGGCCCCGGTCAACGTGGATTGTTGATGGATTTCATCGCCGTTCCGACGTCCCGGCCTTCCGGCGATTAGCCGTGACGCGACCGACGTGAGACGCTGTTGTGAACCGCCGGGGGATGCACCGGCTCTACCCCAATCGGTCGCTGGCAATGTGGTATTGCGGGTCTTCGGAAAGGTTGATCTCGATCAGATCGCCCGCCCTGTCCAACAAGCTTCGGCACTCGGGACTCAGATGGGTGAGGTGTAACCGCTTGCCGGCTGCCTCGTATTTTTCGGCCAGCACGTTGACCGCTTCCAATGCAGATTGGTCGTACACGCGTGTGTAGTAAAAGTCGATGACCACGTCATCCGGATCACCGGCAACATCGAACAACTCCTTGAACGAGGCGACCGAGGCAAAGAACAGCGGCCCGTGGAGCTGATAGATCTTGCTGCCATGTTCGTTGTATTTGGTGTCGGCGCCGATGTGAGTGGCGTGCTTCCAAGCGAAGGCTAACGCGGAGACGATCACGCCCAGAATGACCGCGGACGCCAAGTCGTGCATGAGCACCGTGTAGCCGGACACCAAGACCATGACGAACACGTCGCTCCGCGGCATCCGCCGGAACATCTTCAACGAAGCCCATTCGAAGGTGCCGATCACCACCATGAACATCACGCCCACCAGAGCGGCCATCGGAATCTGTTCGATCAGTGGGGCAAGAAACAGCACGAACAGCAGCAAGGAAACCGCGGCCGCGATTCCTGACAGACGTCCGCGTCCACCCGAGTTCACGTTGATCAGAGACTGCCCGATCATCGCACAGCCCCCCATGCCGCCAAACAAGCCACAGACGATGTTGGCGGCTCCTTGCCCCATGCATTCGCGATTGCCCTGGCCCCGGGTTTCCGTGATCTCGTCGATCAACGTGAGCGTCATCAACGATTCGATCAGCCCGACGCCACACAACACCACGGCGAAGGGAAGGATGATCCACAGCGTTTCCAAATTGAGCGGAACCGTTGCGTACTGCATGAAGAACGGCAGCGGCAAGCCGCCACTGATTCCTGAATCCTGCGAGCCGGTTCCTGCAACAGGTGGGGCGTCCGTTCGCACGGGTGTCGAGGCGTGGCTTGCCAGGGTCGTGCCGCGAAGTTGTGCGGCGTCCTTGTCTGGGACGCTCCCCATCGTTCCAAGAATCGCCTGACTCGTGCCACTGACCAGCGGCACAGATGCATCAGTTTCAAGGTTTGCCGCGGTATCGGCCTGGGGTATCGTCTCGGTCTGGGGTATCGTCTCGGTCTGGGCCATCGTCTCGGTCTGGGCCATCGTCTCGGTCTGTGCACGGGCGATGGCGGCCGCTTGGCTGTTCGTTTGCAGCATATCACCGACGTTTGCCAGCAAGTTTTCTTTCTGTTTCGGTCCGCTCGCTTGGTTGATCGCGATCGCCACGAAGGTGACCGTCAAGATGGCGGCCAGCGATGCAGGAACGGCACGAGTGAATTTGGGTAGCAGCCAGATGATCCCCATCGTCATGGCAACGAGCGCGAGCATCAGCCACAGCCGGGGACCACGAAGGAAGGTGAGTTCGCCCGCGGGCGAGAGCGTTTTAAAGCTTCCCAGTTGCGCCAACGCGATCACGATCGCGAGCCCATTCACAAAGCCGAGCATCACCGGATGCGGAACCATGCGAATCAGCTTGCCGAGTCGGCCCAGTCCGACGGCGATCTGGAACAGCCCACACAGGATGACGGTGGGAAAGAGGTACTCGACGCCGTGCTGGCTAACCAACGCCACGACCACCACCGCCATCGCGCCCGTGGCTCCCGAAATCATCCCGGGGCGACCGCCGATCATGGCCGTCACCAAGCAGAGGAAAAACGCGGAATAGAGGCCGATGAGGGGTGAAACGCCAACAACAAAGGCAAAGGCGATCGCTTCAGGAACGAGCGCTAGCGCGACGGTCAGACCCGACAGAAGGTCGTTCTTGATGGAGCCGGATTGAGGACGAAAGAAGTTCAGCATGTCGTTTCCGTGCAGGCGATCCCTTATGGGATGAAGATGGGCGGACAAAAGGAAGGGACACAGTTGCCCACTCGCATCGCCGTCAATGATGGCAGCGGCCCCTTAAGGCCGTCGTGCAAAGAAGCACACACAGGTTGGTCATCCGTGCGTCGCGGCCCGGACTATAGGTAGTGCTCTCGGTGGGTCAATGCGGGTTCGCTCCTGCTTTCCCACCGGACGAAAAGCGGCCCGTCGGCTCGACGGATCGGTCGACGACGGAGCGGGCGGAACTTCGCCGCTAACGTCTCGCCGGTGCGACGGATTCCCACGGTAGCGGTCGCAGTTGTGGGGACTGTCTGAAGCCCCCACGCTCGCAACAGTCCAGGGAGTTTTTTTCTCAGGATTCGCTTCGGGACCAAACGGGGACGAGAAAAAGTCCGTCCGGATATTTCCGCCTTTTCTGGCCTGTTAGCCTGATTCGGTCCGCTTTTGCCGCCGGCCGGACGGTGATCGGAATGCCTCGACCGAAGCACGTGATGCTCTCGCCCGATGAAAGAGGAAATCACGGGGCAACGGCCACGTTCGCTGACCGGCACGTCCACGCGGCGGTACCATACGGGGGACGACCTCACTGACGAAGGCTACTTTCCGCGGGCCCGTTTCAAGAGTTCTCCGGTACGCCGTGGCGACCACCTTTTGCCGGGGACGCCACCTTTTGCCGGGGACGCCACCTTTTGCCGGGGACGCAGGGGAGTGGGAACGCGAGTATGAACGAACGGGTGACGCGAGCGATGAAGAATACGTTGGCAACGGCCGCCGCCCTGGCCTGCACCCTGTGCTGCGTTCCTTCGTCCAGCCGGGCGGAGGGATCGCTGTCGGAGCAGGAGCGGGAGTTTTTCGAGTCGAAGATCCGGCCCGTCCTGATCGAGCACTGCTACGAATGCCACAACTCGGCCGAGATCGCCGAGGGTGAGTTGGCGGTGGATCACCGGCAGGCGTTTCTCGAAGGAGGCGCCGGGGGAACGGTCATGGTCCCTGGAAAGCCGGACGAAAGCCGTCTGTTGCCGGTCCTGCGGCACGAGATCGAAGGGATGGAGATGCCCCAAGGGGGGCCCAAGCTGGATGACGAGGTGATCGCGGATTTCGCCCGTTGGATACAGATGGGAGCGCCCGATCCGCGGGACGGGGCACCGACGGCCGACGATGTCGCCGCCTCGACATCGTGGGACGCGAAGTTCGCTCGCCGCAAACGGTGGTGGAGCCTTCAGCCAATCCAATCGCCCACGCCTCCCGACTCGACGTGGAGTTCCCATCCGATCGACCGGTTCGTGGATCAAAAGCGTCGCGAGGCCGGCTTGGAACCGTCGGAGCTGGCCGACGCGTACGCCTTGGTGCGTCGACTCCACTTCAACCTGCTCGGGCTACCACCCTCTGCAAAGGAGGCGGCGCGGTGGACGGAGCGTCTGGATCAGGCGAGCGAGCGAGATCGGCAAGCCGTGTTCGAAAAACTCGTCGATACGCTGCTCGATAGTCCCCATTTCGGTGAGCGATGGGGAAGACACTGGATGGATTGGATTCGCTACGCCGAGTCACACGGGAGCGAGGGCGATCCGAGCAACGAGAATGCTTGGGTCTATCGCGACTATTTGATTCGGGCCCTGAACGCCGACATTCCATACGATCAACTTGTCCGCGAGCACATCGCGGGAGATCTGCTCGATGAGCCACGGCGGAACGTCGCGTTGGGGCTGAACGAATCGGCGATTGGGCCCGCGCACTGGCGAATGGTCTTTCATGGCTTCGCGCCCACGGACGCCTTAGACGAACGCGTCCGTTATACGGACGATCAGATCAACGTCTTTTCCAAAGCGTTTCTGGGACTGACCGTCTCGTGTGCCCGTTGTCACGACCACAAATTCGACGCGATCAGCCAGGCCGACTATTACGCCTTGTTCGGGATCCTGGCGTCCTGCCGCCCGGGTCGCCAAGTCGTCGATCTTCCCGGACCGTCGCGGGAAAGCCGTGACACGTTGGCTGCCCTGAAGCCGAAAGTGCGTGCGGCCGTCGCCCGCGACTGGCTCGCCAATCTGAAGGCGTTCGATTCGCGATTGCACGCCGCCTTAGATGGACAACCCGACGCAAATGGCCAATCCGACGCAAACAGAAAACCCGAGCCAAACAAGCCGCGAGACGGCGGCCCGACGCTGTTGCATCCCGTCCGGTCGGTAACCGACGAAGTCGCCGCCGGGAAACCGTTTGAGGTTGTATGGCAAGGCGAAGTTGAGAAATACCGTCGGCAGGCGGACCTTTGGAGGCAGCACCGCGATCGCGATTACGCCCGGCATTGGAATCTGGCTCGTGAAGATGACTACGAACGGTGGTACGCCACCGGAACGGGGTTGCCCGCGCGGCCGCATCGCTCGGGCGAATTCGCGGTGGCCATTGAGGGCGACCGGGCGCTGGAGGGTGTTTATCCCTCGGGAGTTTATTCGCACACGCTGTCGGCGAAGTCTCCCGCCCGTCTGACGTCGGAAGACTTTCCAGTTGACGGCGACTACGAGTTGTGGGTTCGTGCAACGGGTGAGTCTCAGGCGAGTTTGCGGTACGTGGTGCAGGATTATCCTCGTAGCGGCACGGTCTATCCGGTGAATCGGCTGAGCGGCGACTGGTCCTGGCGACGTTTCGATCTCTCGTATTGGTCGGGCGACCGCCTGCACGTTGAATTGAGCACGGCCAAAGACGCGCCGTTGCTGACGGCGAACCAACCGAGGTCGTGGTTTGGCGTGCGGGAGGCGATGCTGGTCAGAAAGGGAGAGGCCTCACCGGCCGAGTCGG
This sequence comes from Pirellulaceae bacterium, assembly GCA_041685355.1. Classification (GTDB taxonomy): domain Bacteria; phylum Planctomycetota; class Planctomycetia; order Pirellulales; family Pirellulaceae; genus JAWLFY01. The sequence goes on from JAWLFY010000048.1 coordinate 23,391, forward strand.
TTGAACATCTCGCGCCGCTGATGCGAGCGGCGAAGGCGTCGCCGCCGAGCAACGTCGTGGAACTCAAGGCCCGATACCGCGAAGCGGTGAAAGGCGCCGTCGAGGCCTGGCGGGACGAATCGGCGACCGACGCGGAGGCCCTGTTGCTGGACGCGTGCCTGCGCGACGGATTGCTTCCGAACCGGATGGCGGAACTCCCCACCGCGGCCCCTCTGCTCGAGCGATACCGTCGCGCGGAGAGCGCCGCGCCGGTCGCCAAGCGAGTTCCCGGACTGGAGGAGACCGAGGGTCGCGATCAGCCGCTGTTCATTCGCGGCGACCACAAGCAGCCCGGCGAACCGGTGCCGCGACGTTTCCTGGAGGCGATCGATCCGACGCCTTACGAGACGCAACGCAGCGGACGGATGGAGTTGGCCGAAGATCTTCTCCGCGACGACAACCCGTTGACACGTCGGGTGATCGTCAATCGGGTCTGGCATCACCTGTTCGGTCGCGGAATCGTCGCCACGCCCGATAACCTGGGACGCCTCGGCGAGCAGCCGACGCACCCCCGGTTGCTCGACTGGTTGGCCACCCGCTTCGAGGACGACGGTTGGTCGCTCAAGAGCCTGATCCGGCTGATCGTCACGTCCAAGACATGGCGACTTTCCTCGCAGCCATCGGACGAAGCCTTACGCACCGATCCGGATAACCGTTGGCTCTCGCACGCCCGCGTGAGGAGGATCGAGGCCGAGGCGATTCGGGACAAACTGCTGACCGTTTCCGGACGTCTCGCCCAACAACTTTTCGGCGCCCCCGTGGCCGGACGATCTGACCGTCGCAGCGTTTACGTCCGCGTGATTCGTAATTCGCCCGATCCGTTCCTGCGTGTTTTCGATTTTCCCGAGCCGTTCAGCACCGTGGGACGTCGGGATGTGACCAACGTGCCGGCTCAGTCCTTGGCGATGATGAACAACCCTCGCATCGCCGACGACGCGGAGTCTTGGGCGGGGAGGCTCTTGGCGGACGAAGCCTTGTCGTCGGATGAAGCAAGGATCGGGCGGATGTTCTGGTCGGCGTTCGGACGGCCCGCGACGGAGGCGGAACTTCAGCGGCTGAAGAGCTATCTGCAAACGACCCGAAGTCGGAACGAGCAGCGGCGCCGGACCTTGGAAGCGTGGGAGTCGGAGATCGCGGAGAAGCGACGTCAGGTCGAATCGGTGCTCGGACCGGTGCGACGCCGTTTGGAGACCGAGCTTCGCGACGACGTCCAGGCGGCTCGCGAGTCGGCGCCCAAGCCGGTCGGCAGTTGGGCCTTCGACGGAGACGGCGACGACGCCATCGCCGAGAGTGAGGCGGAATTGCGGGGCGGGGCGAGTTTCGACGATGGCGGCTTGATCGTCCGAAACGGTGGCTACGCGGTCACCAAGCCGCTCGACCGGCCGCTTCGTGAAAAGACGCTCGAAGCGTGGGTCCAATTGGATCGCCTCTCGCAGCGAGGAGGCGGCGTGATGACCTTGATGACACCCGACGGAGCGATCTTCGACGCGATCGTGTTTGGCGAGAAAGATCCCGGCCAGTGGCTCGCCGGCAGCAACTCCTTCGCTCGCACGCGATCGTTGCAGGGTGAGCGTGAAACGGTGGCCGAAAAGAGGCCGGTGCACGTGGCGATTGCCTATCATGCGGACGGAACCGTTGCCGCCTACCGCAACGGCCAGCCCTACGGTCGACCCTACAAGAGCGACGGGCCGCATGTCTTTGAGGCGGGGCAAACGGTGGTCGGTTTCGGCGTTCGGCACTTGCCGGCCGGCGGGAACCGCTTGTTGAGCGGCCGCGTGCTGCAGGCGAACCTGTACGATCGAGCCCTGACCGCCGACGAGGTGGCGCGTTCCGCCGCGGCCATGGCGGGTGACGTTTCCGATGACGTCGTGCTCGCCTCGCTCGATGCCGATTCGAGGCGTGAAGTGGAAGCCTGGCGAGCGGAGGCAACCGAACTCCGCAACAAGCTGAAAGAGTACGAGCCGACGGTCGGAGACCGGCCCGCGATCAAGGTCTGGTCGGATCTGGCTCGCGTCTTCTTCACCATGCAGGAGTTCATCTATGTTCGCTAACCCGTCGCGACGCAGATTTCTGGCGCAGGCATCCTCCGGTTTCGGGGCCGCCGCGCTCGCCGGTTTGATGAGCGACGCCGCCTACGGCGCGACGCCGGGCTTGCCCGCGAACGCGGCGTTATCGCAGCCGCACCATCCTCCCCGCGCCAAGCATGTGATCTTCTGCTTCATGTCGGGCGGCGTCTCGCATGTCGACTCCTTCGACCCCAAACCGAAGCTCCGCGAACTGCACGGCAAGCCGATGCCGGTCCGGGTCGAAAGAACCCAGTTCAACAACAACGGCAACGTGATGGCCAGCCCCTTCGAGTTCCACCGCTCGGGCGAATCGGGGCTGCCGGTCAGCAGCATCTTCCCGGAGATCGGGTCCGTGGCCGACGAGTTGTCCGTCATCCGCTCGATGACCTCGACGGTCAACGAACACGCCCAGGGCAACTTCTTCATGCACACCGGCTTCCCCTTCATGGGGCACCCGAGCGCGGGAGCGTGGTGCGCCTACGGGTTAGGGTCGGAGAACCAGAACCTGCCCGGTTATGTCGTCTTGCAAAGCGGAACCGCCGCGCCGCCTCACGGGGGCGTCAGCCTCTACAGCAACGGATTCCTACCGGCGGATTCACAGGGTTCGATTCTGCAGGCCGACAAGGCGGAGGCGATCCGCAACATCCGACCGCTGGGCGTCCGCAAAGATCAACGACGGCGGTTGGATTTCGCTCGCCATTTCGATCGCGAGTTTCTTCAAGCGGCCGGCCAGGACGCCGAGGTGGAGGCGGCGATTCGCAACTATGAGACCGCTTTCCGGATGCAATCGGCGGTCCCGGAGTTATGCGATATCTCCGAAGAGTCGGAGGCGACGCTTCGCCGCTACGGGATCGACTCGCAGGATACCGAGAAAGCCGCGTACGGGCGTCAATGCCTGCTCGCTCGACGACTGGTCGAACGGGGCGTGCGTTTCATCGAACTGAGCTGCCTGACGAAGGGAGTCGGTGCCGGCGGCGCGGCCAACCCGTGGGACCAACACGGCGACTTGGAGCGAGGCCACCGGGCGATGGCCCACGAAGTCGACCAGCCGATCGCCGGGCTGATCAAGGACCTCCGCGATCGCGGACTGCTCGAGGAAACGCTGATCGTTTGGGCGGGCGAGTTCGGTCGCACGCCGTTCTCCCAGGGGAGCAACGGCCGCGACCACAACCCCTTCGGATTTAGCGTTTGGCTGGCCGGCGGCGGGGTCCGCGGCGGGACGGTCTACGGAGCCACCGACGAACTTGGTTACCACGTGACGGAAAACAAAGTCACGATCTACGATCTCTGGGCCACGGTGCTGCACCAGTTGGGTGTCGATCACGAGCGGCTGACCTACCGCTACAGCGGTCGCGATTTCCGTTTGACCGACGTGCACGGGAATATCTTGCACGACATTCTGAGCTGAGAACTTGTCACGCGGCCCGGCGAATCAGGCATGCATGACCTGTCCGCCGTCGATGTTCAGGGTTTGTCCCGTGACGTTTCGGGCCGCGTCGGACGCAAGAAAAACGGCGGCACTCGCGATCTCATCGGGCTCTTGCCAACGGCCAAGCGGACAGACCTTTTGAAGCTTTGCCTCCGCCCATTCTTCGTAGCTCGCATTCTCGGGCTGCGGATCGTTGCGGCGGGTGGCTTCCCACACCGAACGGTTGAGATCCGTCTTCACCATCCCCGGTGAAATCGCGTTGGCACGCACACCGGAGGACGCGAGATCCCTGGCGACGCACTGGGTGAAATTGATCAGTGCGGCCTTGGATGCGCTGTAAGGGGGGTCGGTTTGCGAGCCGATCTGACCGGCGACCGAGGTGAAAAATAGAAAACTCCCCGAGCCACGTTTTGCAAGACGCGGGCCGAACACGTGCGCCACGTTTACCGCCCCGATCAGGTTGACTTCCAACACGCGTTGCCACTGGGACGGATCGACATTCCAAAAAGGGAAACCGACGGATCCGCTCGAAATGGCGGCGGTAAAGATGACGTGTGACACGTCTTCGGCCGAATCTGCGAGCTTCTTGACCTGATCGATTTGCGTGATGTCGACGACCATGCCGGTCGCCGAAGCGTGAGACTGCTGACGCACCCTTTCATCGACATCCGCCGCGAAGACCGAGCAGCCTTCGTCGAGGAACGCGCCGGCGACCGCGCGTCCGATCCCCCGAGCGGCACCAATGACGACAACCGTTTTTCCATCAAGGCCAGTTTTCATCGAGACCTCGTTTAACGTGAGTTGGCGGACGCGACCGTTCGGCTTCGGATTAAGGGATATGCGTCACGGCCGAGTCGCTCGAAGATGGCGATGAACTCACCGAAGTCGACTTCGAGCCGCAGGACCTTTTCGCTTGGCATGAATCCGATCGTGCCACTCCAGGGATCGGGCGAATTCGGAAAGTAAACGGTGACGGTCCCGTCATTCGCACGCTCGATCTCAACGGCGGGGCGGTGGACGCCGGCGACTTCGACCATGATCGCTTTCATTCGGTCCCCGGCCAAGTCGCCTCCGATTCCGCCAGCGACTTGGTCCTTGTAAATCGAGTAGCGAGGGAAAAGCATGGTCAAATGCTTTTCCGCCGCGCCGCTGATTTTCTTGGCCAGCGCCATCCGTGCGGCGACGCCCGCGGCGAAGCAAGCCAACACGGTCACCGCGACGGCGGCGGCGAAAGTCACCGAATAACCGTAGGCGGTGTGGATGTCCAGCGTGTCTCTCAGGAATATCGCGATCATGTAAACGACGCTTCCGGCCTTGCCCAACAGCCAGCCCACAACAATCAGCGGGAGCAGAAATATGATCCCGCCGATCGCGGTCGACCTGAGAAAACCGACCGGTCGTTCAAGGTGTCGCCGCATTATCCGGGGTTCCTTGGGAAAGTGGGCGGAGAGGGGCTGCCGACGTTGCCGGTGTCTGCCCAAACGAATCGTTCGGGAAACGCGAACCATTCGCAAAACGCCCCGGCGTCCGTTTGATGCTCCGGGAGACCGTGACCCGACTGACGCCCATGCTAGCAGTTGGTCGCGATCCTCGATGCGAGTCCCCAACCAGGAACCATCGGCATGCCCCCGTCGCCAGTCGACTCGTCGCGAACTGACTCTAGGCCAGCCGGAAGGCTCGGTCCCTGGGGACGGCGGCGACCCAACCGGCATCGCGAAGTACAGCGATCGTATCGTGGAAATCTCGCCGGGCACCGGCCGGTTGCGGAGCGCCGATCACAGAGGGTATCCGACCGGCCTTGCCGCCCGCCTGCGTTCGATCAAGTGTGTCGAAGATGGTCGATTCGAACGTCAACGGACGATCCACCCATCCACCAGAAGTGGTGTTATCGCCAGCTGCCGGAGCAACTCTCGCGCCAACCGCTCGGGCGGGGTTCGCGCATCGACAACATAGCGTGGCCGGACGCGTGCCTTCTCTCCGGTCGAAAGCACAATGTCAGTCAACACATCACCTCCAGGCGGTCAATGCCCATGCGGCAGCACGGTCCGCACCACCAACAACAGGATCCAGCCGATGTTGAAAGCGGCGAAGTGAACCAGATTGGTTTTCACGCTGTGGCTTTTCTTGATCTCAGGGATCAAATCCGCCGCAGCGATATAAATGAAGCTTCCGGCCGCAAAGGGAATCAAGAACACCACGTCGATTTGTGCTGAGACGGCGTAGGCGACCACGCCTCCGAGAAGAAACGTTGATGCGGAGACGAAATTCCAAAACAGCGCTTGCCCCCGTGACCATCCGCCGTGGACGAGAATGCCGAAATCTCCGAGTTCCTGCGGAACCTCGTGCGCGGCCGCGGCTAACCAGGCAACGACGCCAAGTTCCGTACTGACGAGGAAACTCGCCGCCACGAACAGACCGCCGATGAAATTGTGCAGCGCGTCAGCAATCAGGATCAAATAAGTCTGCGGGTGCTTTTCGACGACGGTCGCGGCATGACTGTGATGCCAATTGAGGAACTGCTCCAGCGCGAGAAACAGAACAAATCCGGTGACCAACCACACGTACACGCTGGTGCCGTTTTGCATCTCTCGAACGGCAACAGGAACCATATGAAAGAAAGCGCCGCCAATCAGCGAGCCTGCGGCGAACGCCACCAGCGGCAACAAAAGCCGGTCAAGCGTCTCGTGGCTCAGGACCAACGTCACGCTGCCGACCAGCGCAATGCAGCTCATGAGGATCCCGAAAATCAGAATCCAACCGAGAGCTCCCATCCTCGATTCTCCTGCTGAAACGTTAGAGGCATTCTGAACAATCGATCTGACGAGATCGAAAGAGAGACGGAAACCTCCCAAGGCACCTACCAACACGCTCCAAGGAGGAAGCCGAACGCTCCATCGCCGTCTCACGGCTCGAGAGTTCCAGGCGACCCATTTCTCTACCGAAAGAACAGACCGGCAAAGAACGTCGACGGTGGGTCACCGACAGGAACATCATCGATGGCATCGTTTGGATCTGCAAGCACGGAAGCCCATGACGGGCTCTTCCGCGATTTTCGTGGCTCGCGGGCCGGCGTCGGCGAGGTTTTTTCAGGATCGCTGCGATGTCCGAATGGTGAATGAAGTACACCAAGCGACGCCAGGTGATGCGGTGGCGCGCACTGCTGAGCAGCAATCTACCGAGGAATCCCCCGGTCTGCGATGCGCCCAAGGTGCTTCGCGTCCTGCATTGGGGGATTGCCGGCGGAGGACCCTCTCGAGTTCGTCCGCGCTCGCACGCCTCCCCACTTCGGACATCGCAGCAATGCCTCCAAAACCTGCACCCTGGACAGTTGCCACTAAAATCGCGGAAGAGCCTTTCGAGTTCGTCCCGCTGTGGGCGATTTCGGTCTTCTTCGCGTATGCGATGCGGCGGGTGAATTGCCCAGACTGCGGCGTCAAGGTCGAGAAGGTGCCCTGGACCGAGGGCAAGCACCATTCGACGCTCAGCTACCGGGTGTTTCTCGCGACATGGGCCAAGCGGCTAAGCTGGAAAGAGACCGCGTTGGTCTTCGGCACGAGCTGGGACACGGTCTATCGCGCGGTCCGTTGGGTCGTCCGCCATGGCGTGGCGAACCGGAAAATCGGGGAGATTGAGGCGATCGGCTTCGACGAGATCGCCTACCGACGGGGCCACAAATACCTGACCCTCGTCCACCAATCCTGGGCTACCGCAAATGCCATGCGGCACGAAACGTGCTGTAGATAACCCTCGTTTCTCGTATACCGCGTCCCAGACCATCAAAAGGAATGACTCATGAGCCCACTTGTCTTGATCCTCATCATCCTCCTCGTCCTAGCCCTGTTCGGTGGCGGCTATGGATTCAGCAGGGGAAACAATGCTTTGGCAGGGGGAGGCGGTATTGTCGGACTGATCTTAATCATCCTTCTAATCATGTTCCTGATGGGGCGTTTATAACTCCGGTGGAATCCCGGCCAGCGCTGGCAGAATCTCCGCCAGGGTGACCTGATTCGCGGCAAACGTGAACGTCGACCATTCAAAAGGACGGAGCTCCAGACGGCCGCAATCGGCCTGAGCACGGACTTCTGGATCGACCTCATCCTGCCCCTGTCGGGCGGGGTTCCCGGTCGGGCCGATGACGTCTCGTCTGCTTGGCGTCGTCAGACGACCGCGATCGCGTCGCCGGAATCCCCGGCTACCGCCGCACCCCGTTGCCGATCAATAATCGACGATCCGACCGCTTCCCACCAGCAACCTCCCCGACTGTGACCGAGCTCCGCAGTTCCTCCGAACGTCAACCCTCCACGGGCGAAGAGATTGCCAACAGCGTGAGCCACGGCGTGGGCCTATTATTGGCCCTCGTCGCGGGCCCGTTCCTGACTGCCCGTGCGGCGGGGCACGGAAAACCGTGGGGCGTCGTCGGGGCGAGCGTCTTTGTCGTGACGATCGTCGGCATGTATGCCGCCTCCACGCTCTATCACGCTTTGC
>JAWLFY010000199.1:0-8068 GCA_041685355.1 Pirellulaceae bacterium
GCGTAACCGACCCTCGCGACTCGTGTCCGCCGCCGGCCGACGCGAAGGCTCGACCGTCCCGAGCGCCCAAATCGCCAACCCGCCGACCGCCAACGACGCTACCGGCAACGCGACGTTGAACATCACCCAGCGCAACTTTGGCGACGCCTTCCCCGCTCCGGTGGGCAACGGCGGGACCAACCCCTCGGCGTGCGATGTCCTCGACAGATCGTCCGGAGGATCACCGCCCGGCGAATCTACCGGCTCGCGGTCCGACAACTCCGGCGCGGAACTTGCTCGCTCCGACGGGCCCTCCCCATCGCCGGAACGAAGACGTCGCGAGCCCCTTGTCGAAACTGGATCAACCATCGGTTTTCGAATTCGCGAAAGAGGAGGTGGTGGTGTTACCGGCAGCCCCAAGATCACACCACGCTCGAAAAGCCGAATCGGAATCGTCACGCCCGAGGTCACGCGCGGCAGCCACGGTGACCGCGGTGATGTGGCGACTCAACGATTCGGGGTTGTAGTACTTCGCCCGTCGATCGTCCGGGATCAACAGGTTGAGCACCCCCGACCCGACCCGATAATAGAGACATTGGCCGACCACGCTCAGGGCCAATTGCTCCAACCGGTGGGGCGGAGTCTCGTCGCACACCAAGGAAGCGATCGTCCCCGTCAAGTGCTCAAACAAGGGACGGAAATAGTCGTCGACGAGCTCGCGGAAGACCGCGGTCGGGGCGTGCATCTCCCGCATCATCAGCTGGCTCTGCCAACTCAATTCGTCGCACGAAAGCATCCGCGAAAGCAGCGTCTGAATCAGACCGAACAGCCGCCGCTCCGGGTCGTCGGACAACGTCGGGACCGGGTATTGACGCTCCCGAGCGTCCCGCACCCGGCGGATCACCGCCCGGTAAAGCCCCATCTTGTCGCCAAAATAGTAGGCGACCGACGCGACGTTCGTCCCCGCCGCGCCACAAATGTCGCGAACCGTCGCCCCCTCGAACCCGTCGCGAGCAAAGATCGGTCCGGCTGCCTCCAACAGTCGCCCCGGGACGTCCCCCGATGTCGACTGAACGTGCCCCGATGCCGGCTCGCCCCCGGCGGATCGAACCCGCTCCGCGTCTTGATTCCCTGTCGACATCCTGAGTCCACCGTCCCCGCTAAGCCGATCGGATTCGAAACAACTGTTTAAAACAGTTGTTTAAAATGTCGGTTTGGTCAACGGGGATTCGGCGGATTTTCCGGAATCTTCATCACAACCGGACGTGTCATGATCCCATCGCGGACGTCGCGAGGACTTCCGACGCCTCACCGCGACTGGACGTCTGCGTCGTCCAGGCCGGCGACGCGGCGGGCGGCCCGGCCGTGGGATTCCGCCAATTCCCACCAAGACCGAAGCATCTTAAGGGCCTGGTCAATCTGCTCCGCCGTCGGGGCCTCGGCGACCCTCTCCGCGACGACGGCCGGAAGCGGCCTCGGCGGTGCCTCGGCCGCTTCCACGGCACCGGCTCGCGCCAACAACCGTGCCCCCTCGCCGCCGGCCTTCGGCTGGGGTCGCACGTTCCACCGACGAACGACCTTCCCCGTCGCCTGCGACACGGCAACCTCCGCCTGGGCGGCCCATCCGTAGATCTGCGGCCCCCAATTGATCGGGCGGACCGCAGCAGAATGCTCCGACCACCACGTGCGAGCTTGGGAAAACCCCTTCATGATACCCCCGATCGCTTCCTCGACATCGGCCGAAACGACAGCCGGGGAGAGTGACTCACCCGGGGACAGTGACTCGCCGGTCGGGGACACCGCCTGTTCGGTTCCCGCCTGTTCGGTTCCCACGAGCGGCTCGATCGGCCCGTCCGGATCGTTCACGGACGACGGCAAGCGAGGGGACCAAGCGCCGCGGAACAAGCAGTTCCGTTGGCTGTCGGGATGGTCAAAACGGGGAACGTCGGCGATCCCGGCAAGCCGCGGATGCCACGCGGTTCCGGCATTTTCCGTCCCCGCCGCATCGACCCCCGGGGACAGTGCCCGATCAACCGGGGACAGTGCCTGATCAACCGGGGACAGTGCCTGATCGACTGCCCGATCAACCGGGGACAGTGCCTGATCGACTGCCCGATCAACCGGGGACAGTGCCTGATCGACCGGGGACCGATCGACCGGGGACAGTGCCTGATCGGCCGATGCCCGCTGCTCCAGGGCCGGAGGGAGCGCGGGGGAGAGCGCCCGCTCGACGCGACCGGCCAGAGCCATCGCCCGCTGGGCGAATTCGCGGCCAACTTTCAACGCCTCCGCGATGCTTTCGTCCTCCAAGGCCCCAACCGATTCCGCCTGCTCTCCATTCTCGGCTGCCACATTCTCGGCTGCACCCGACCCACCGGAATGTTGTCCCTTCGGGTCCTCGGCAGACATTTCCTCCCGTTGGGATTCGGCCCATTCGGAACCGATCCAAGCATTCCCTTCGCAGTCGTAGGGACAGTATTCCTCGCCAAAATGGGGATCGGACCATTCGAGCGTCACGATCACGGGCGAACCGCCGCCGGCCAGCCCTGGCGGTGCGGTCAAACACTCTGTCGCGGCCTGAGGCGGCTCGGTCTCTGGGGCGGCGCGATTCTCGGATGCGACCCGGTCGTCACCCGCGTTGTCATCCGCGACGCTCTCGCTCGGCAGCTCGTCGAGCTCCCGACGGATCAGGTCGGCACTCGTCACGACGTCGAAGCTGGCGTCGTCGCGGCTGTCCCAATCCGGCGGTCGACGGTTCCCGCCGGTGACGCCCGCCTCCGCGTGTCCCGACGACGGCTCCCAGTCCCCCGCAGGCCTCCAGTCCCCTGCCGGGCCCCGGTCCCTCGACAGCCCGACAACCCCGGTCGGCTCGACCAACGCGAACGCCTCGGCCAATCGCCAAAGCGAAGCTCCGAGCCCTGCGGCTCGGCCACCACCGGGAACCGCGGCGATCGCCCGTTCGTAGGCCTCTGACGTCCGAGTCACCGGCCGCGACGCGAGGTCCTCGCGGGCCTCGGGGGGGCTCGCCGCCAAGGGCGTCCACGCGGCGGACGAAGCCGCGATCACACTACCCAGGATTAGGCGGCGGAGACGGCGTGATGTTCGATTCGGCATCGGTCGGGTCCTCATGACTGGGGGCGGCCGCGGAGAAACCTCCGTGACGAACGCGGTCCGAGCGTTCGCTCGCAAGAAACGCGAGCCGGCACGCCTCACGGCGTTGCGGTGGGGTGGGTCGGTTACGGCTCGCCGCCGAACTTGGGGAGGCCGGCGCCGCGAGCACACCAGCGATATCGGTGACTCTGCCGGCTGGGCTTGCTCTAGCGTGTCGGAAAAACGTAGGGGCTCTCCGCCCCCGTTCGGGTTGCGCTGGAGATTTCCTATTTTGACGGGCTAATCGTCCGACCCGCCCGGCTCGAGCACCCGCAGCAAGAATTCGAACGCCCGACCGTGAATCCCCGGTGAACTGCTCTCTCGAGGCCCCGCCACGTTCAACGTCCTCGGGCTCTCGTCGAACATCCATCGCCGCACCGATTCCAACTCGCCCGCCACACCGGCCTCGCCCCGATCCAGCCTCGCCAAACAGACGGGCTTCCGCCAACGATGACACAAACGCCGCGTCAATAACGTCCCGCCGCGCAATTTCCCCTCGTACAGGATCAACGTCGCGTCGCTGTCGATGACGTTCTGCTCGGTCCGAACCGTGTAATCGGACGACCCGGTTTCCGCCAAGTCGTAACGGCTGGGGATCGTCCCGTCCTCGGCCAGCCTTCCCGCCGGGCACCACCCGCCGTACGCCAAGCCGACCGCGATGGCGGCGTCGAGCCCGGCGCGATCCACCCCGGTCTGCCCCCCCGATACGATCCGCGCCGGCCCGGCCCCCCGCCGCGGCCCCGCCACCGGCGATCCCCCCTCTGTCACGGCCCCGTCTCCTCTGTCACGGCCCCGTCTCCATTCTCGCGGGCACCCACGAATCGACCTCCGCGGTCCATCCCGATGCCCCGCCAAGCGTCGCTTCCCCCGCCGCACCTCGGCCCGCTTTCCCGCGCCCCGCCTTCCCCCGGAAGCGTCCCCAGGATCCGGGCACGTCCGCGACGAACTCCATCCGCGATTTTCGCGTCGGATGCTCGATCTCCAAACGCCAACTGTGGAGCCCGATCCCGACGGGGAACTTTCGCGTCCCGCCATACTTTCGATCTCCCCAGATCGGATACCCCCGGTCGGCGAATTGCGTCCGGATCTGGTGCTTCCGACCGGTGAGCAACACGACCGCCAAGATCGAACCGCCCGCGACATCGCCCAACTTGCGGTACCGGAGCCGCGCCTCCTGAGCCCCCGCTCGACGCGCTCCGCCGGTCCGCATCCGCCGCGCCGCGTCGTCCTTCCAGAGCTGGTCCTGAAGCTCCCCGTGGCCACCCCCCCACGTCCCCTCGACCGCCGCCAAATAGACCTTCGACGCGGCAGCCCGATTGCTACACGCCCCGTCCGAATTCGCCGCGAATTGCGGAACCAACCGCGATGCCGCCTTGCTGGTCCGTGCCAACACGAGCACCCCGCTGGTAACCACGTCCAGACGACTCACGATCCCGACATACACCCGTCCCGGCTTGCGGTACTTCGTCCGCAAATAATCCGCCGCCCAGCGGTGTGCCGTCATCCCCGATTCCGCCCCCATCGTGGCGATCCCCGACGGCTTGTCGACCACCAGCAAATGGTTGTCTTCGTACAGCACCCGCAGCCCCTCGGTCATGTTCTCCGCCCGTCGATCGAGTGCCCGAAATGGGAGGACCGCGTGCCCGAAATGAGAGGACACAGGGTCCGCGTTTGCGCCGCAAAAGTCCTCGCTCAGCTAGCCACCCGCCGAGCGACCCTTTATGATGACAGCGTTGTCAGATGACGCAATTGGGAACGCCTTTCGTAGCCGGCCGTTCGCACTCGGCTGTTCGTACTCGGCTTCGAATCGAAATGCTCGGTCTTGCCTGAAAGAAACCGGCCTAACGATTCGGTCGCCACGTTTGGCCCTCCATTTGCACCATCTCACATTCGTCGGTTCGTCTCTCGCCGCCCAGTCAGTTTGGCAGCCTCTCGTTTGGGGATGCCGATCCACGAAGTCGGCAAGTTGACCCGATCCGGGTGACGCGGTTGACGGGGGAAGCCTGTTGACGGCCAAGGCCGGTTTCGGGGGCGATTTGGATTCGACCGGATGTCAAGAAGCGCTGGTTGCGTGTCGTGGTTGATCAGCAGGCCACGTAAAAAGCTGATCGAAACTTTAGTTGCAGACGAAAGTTTTGCACTGGCCGCCTAAGAATAGGTAGCCCTGGCTGAGGGGGGTCGCCGGAGTCGCCCGACTGCCAGCCGCAATTCCGGATCGCCCGCCGTCCTGCTCGAGACGCGGTGGGTTAAAAAATGTTTCGGGCTAGCGAGCCCCGGAGCCTGTTTGGCAGCGCCGGGGCAAGCGAATCGTCCTTCGGGACACAAATAGTCGAACTACACACGTAGACGCTATCGTGGATGCATCGCGGGACGGGGGTTCAATTCCCCCCGCCTCCATCTGGGAACCCCCGGAAACCATCGGTGAAACAGCAGTTTCGCCCGTGTTTTCCGGGGGTTTTTTCGTTCGGTGCGTGCTTGGTGCGGAGCGGATTTTGCGCCGCTTTTGCGCCGAGCAGCAAAGGGGTCAGGCTTCTTTGGTGTCGTCTTTGGGGAAGCGAGCCGGTTTTCGACCGCATCGCCACGGGGTGGTTGAATGGTGTTGAACGCGTGCTTCGTCGGGTTCGGGGAGATAAGATAGCGGTCGGATCGGATCCCCGTTTCCCCCTTTCCCGGGTCTTTCGGATGTTTGCTTGTGTGCCTCGTGGTTGCGTTTGGTCAATTGTGTGGTTCGTCGCGACGTCGGCGGTATGTGCGGAGTCGCCTTCGAAGAGTTCCACGAGTTCGACCGATCGCCCACCGAACATCGTGTTCGTGCTTTGCGACGACCACCGGTTTGATTGTCTCGGTGCGGCCGGCCATCCGTTTCTCGAAACGCCGCATCTCGATTCGCTCGCCCGTGACGGCGCGATGTTCACGCGGGCGTATGTCACGACGTCGCTCTGCTCACCGAGCCGCGCGTCGATCTTGACCGGCCAGTACGCGCACAATCATCGGGTCGTCGATAATTACCACGAAGTCGACCGGAACCTGGTGTTCTTTCCGGAGCATTTGCAGCGTGCCGGATACGAGACGGCCTTCATCGGCAAATGGCACATGGGGGACGTCGACGATCGTCAACGCGGGTTTGACCATTGGGTCGCTTTCAAGGGCCAGGGAACCTATTGGCCGGACGGCCGCGGGACGACCCGCGAGGTCCCACAAACGGCGTACGACGGATTCAATGTCAACGGGCGTCGCGTTCCGCAGAAGGGCTACATCACCGACGAGTTGACGGATTACGCGTTGGATTGGCTGAAGAATCGAGACAGCGACAAGCCGTTTTTTCTTTACGTCAGCCACAAGGCGGTCCACTCGGACTTCGTCCCAGCCGATCGTCATCTCGGCCGGTATCGTGACGAGTCGGTCCCGATCCGGATTCCGACCAACGAGGAGCTCGAGAAGGGGAAGCTTCCGATGTGGGTGCGGAACCAACGGAACAGCCGACACGGGGCCGATTTCGGTTACAACTTGCCCGACTTTTCGGCCCAGGCGTACTACCGACGTTACTGCGAGGCGTTGCTTGCCGTTGACGAAAATGTCGGTCGCATAACAGCGTTTCTTCGCGAGACGGGTTTGGACGACAACACGGTGTTCGCGTACATGGGAGACAACGGGTTCCAGTTTGGGGACCACGGGTTGATCGACAAGCGAGTCGCGTACGAGGCGAGCGCGAGGGTTCCGCTGTTGATCAAGGCGCCGGGCCGAATCCCTGCGGGGGAGCCGTTTGACGGTTTGGTCGCGAACATCGACATCGCCTCGAGTCTGCTCGAGGCCGCCGGCGCGGAGCCGTTGGAGGAGGCGGACGGAGAAAGTTTTTGGTCCGCGGCTTGTGCCGGCGACGCATCGCGGCTCGACCGCGACGAGCTGCTGTACGAGTACTACTGGGAGCGAAACTATCCGCAGACGCCGACGGTGCATGCGATCATCGGCGGACGCTTCAAGTACATCCGCTGTCACGGGTTGTGGGACCGGGACGAACTGTACGATCTGGAATCGGACCCGGAAGAGCTCCACAACTTGATCAACGACGACGCGCATGCGGAGCGGGTCGAGGCGCTCAACGAGAAACTGTGGCGGATGCTGTCGGAGACGGGCGGTCAGGAGATGCCGTTGCTGGAAGACCGCGGGACGGTGTTCCCATGGCGTCATCCTGAGCGGTCATCGCAGGCGGTGTTTCCGATCGAGTATTTTCGGCGGACCGAGCATCGCCCGACCGACGAAGACTAGAGAGCATCAATCGACAGAAGCTGCGTTCTTGATGCGACCTGCCGCTGTCTTGATTCGACCCACCTCCGCCCGCCGAAGCCATCGCCTCTTCATCTTCCTTTCTATTTTGATCCAGCCCGCGATAGAGCGCCCGCGCGCCGATCCCGAGGATCTTCGCGGCTTCCTCGCGGTTGTCGCCGGTCAACCGGAGCGTCTCCTCGATCACCCATCGCTCGACCTTGCTGAGCGGCTGCCCGATCAACTCCGACGCACCCCCGCCGGTCGCGACCGAGACCGGCCCCTCCGACTCAACGTTCGACTCCGTCTCGTCCACCAACTCTGGGGGCAGGTCAACCGGACTCGACCGATAATTCTGAAAAAAAAGCTTGGCCCCCCCCGCCCGGCCATAGAATCTCCACTGCATTGCGGGCCAGACCCAAGTTCGGTCAGAAAAACCGCTGAACGCAGGCTACTGCGAAGCGTTCAACCCGCAAGTGTTTCAATTCCCTATTCCTGGAGATACTCTGATGTCTCGAACGATGCTTTCTGTCCCTGTGGCAACATGCTTGTGCGTAGCGCTGCTCGTCGCTGGTCCACCGATTATAGATTCGCCCGTACGCCTTACAGAAACACAAGCATCTAAGGTAATCGGCGGGCAGGGTGCCGAATACAAGGTTGTTCCGCGATTTTAGTG
>JAWLFY010000200.1:0-8030 GCA_041685355.1 Pirellulaceae bacterium
CGTGTCTTCAGCCGATTCTGTATCGGCAAGTGACCGCGGCGAGCCAGCCCCCCACGAGCCAGCCCGCCACGAGTCAGCCCGCCACGAGTCAGCCCGCCCCCAGTCAGCCCGCCACGAGTCCGCCCGCCACGAGTCAGCCCCCCACGAGCCAGCCCGCCCCCAGTCCGCGGCAGCCGACGAACAAGAACGAAAAAACGCTCGGCCATCCCCCCGACGGCCGAGCGTTACCGTTTCCCGTCTCGACGGAGACGGACGCCTCAAAGCAAACCATGACTCGGCCCGGGGATCATCCACCGGCTCCCGTGACCGGGCCGAGTCAACGTCAGTTCGCTTGCGCGGAGGCGAGGAAACGTCGTTTCGAAAGGGGCTCGATCAGCTCCCCAAAGTTGAAGTCGACCGCTTCGGCATCGGGATCGAGCCCGAGCTCGGTGAACACGTCGTCGTTGACGACCGCGGTCGCACCGGTCCCCGCCTCCTCCTGGCCGTTCCGGAAGCCCGCCGGTTGCGTCTCGCTCACCTCGTACGTCCCACCGGGGAGGTCTTCGAAGCTGTACAGCCCGTCCGCATCGGTGTTGGTGACACGGTCCACCGTGTTCCCGAGCAAGTCGACGCCGGTCAGCGTGATCAGCACGCCGGAGATCCCCTCTTCGCCCGAGTCTCGCGTGCCGTTGGCGTTGGCGTCGACGTACACGAACCCGGAAATGCTGGCGGTCGCCGTGTCGATCGTCGTGTTCACGGAATCGGAATCGTTCGAATCGTCGGGGTCGGAGGTGTCGCTACTCACCGTGGCGGAGTTCTCGAGCGAACCGGATGCCCCGCTGTCGACCTCGACGATGATCGTGAAGCTGAAGCTCCCGCCGTCCTCCAACGCCCCGCCGTCGACCGTCACTTGATCACCACTCGCCGACAACGCTTCGTCGTTCGGCCCAGTCCCGCTGACGAACGTGACGCCGGCGGGGAGCGTATCGACGACTTGGACGCCCGCCGCCGGCGAGGGGCCTTCGTTCGTGACGGTGACCGTGTAGACGAGCTCCGAGCCGGGCTGGGCGTTCTCGGTGACGTCGACCGCTTTCGACACCGCCAAGTCGGCGATCGGGGTGACGTCGATCAAGTCCGACGCGGAATCGTTCGTGTCGTCCGTATCGCCGGGGTCGGCGGTGACGGTGACGGTATTGGTGATCTCTCCGTCGGCGTCGTTGTCGACGGTGAAGGTGAGCGTCCCGGTCAGCGTCTCCCCGGGTGCGACCGTGACCGCGGCGAACTCAACGGTCCCCGAATCGAGCGACCCCGCTTCGCCGTCCAGCGCCGCGGCATCGAACGTCAGCCCGTCCGGGACGACGTCGCTGACCAACACCCCGGTCGCGGCGCTCGGGCCCGAATTGGTGACCTCGATCGCGTACGTCACGGTGGCCCCCGGGCCAGGCGTCTCATCGTCGACGACCTTCGTCACCGCCACGTCGAACTCGGGGGTCAGCGTCGTCGTCGCGTCGTCCTCGTTGTCCGCCGGGTTCTCGTCGGTCACGCTCGACACCACCGATGCCGGGTTCTCGAGCTCGCCCGTGACGTCGGCCGCGATGTCCACCGTAATCGTAAAGCTCCTCGACTCGCCGACGGCAAGCGAATCGAAGCTGACCGTCGCCGTACGGGTCGCCGAGTTGAAATCGGTCTCGTCGGCCGTCGGCGCGTCGATCACTTGGCCGGTGAGCCCCTCGGGAAGCACGTCCGTGACGACGACATCGACCGCGTCGCTCAGACTCCCCGCCGCGTGGCTGACGGTAATCGAGTAGACGAGTTGGTCTGCGCCCGGAACCGCGTTGGCCAAGTCGACCGACTTTTCGACCATCAAGTCGACTTCCCGTTGGACGGTGACATCGACGTCGTCGGTGTCGTTGGAAGCGTCGCTGTCGGTGTCACTCGTCCCGACGGCGACGGAGTTCGAGACCGTCCCGCTCGCCGAACTGGCGAGGCTGACGTCGAACGAGAACATGGCGGTTTCGCCCGCGGCTACCGTGCCAAGATCGAAGGTGAGGTCTTGACCATTTTCGGTGACCGTGGCGCCCGACGTCCCGGCGTCGAGACTCACGAAGGACAAGTCTCCGACGAGCGTATCGGTAACGGTCACGTCGCGGGCGTCACCGGGGCCCGAGTTGGTGACCTCGACGGTGTAGGTGAACGTCCCGCCGGCCACCGCGTCACTGGCGGCGACTTTGCCGACCGCCAAGTCGACGACCCGATTGACGGTGGTTTCTTCGTCGGTCGTGTTGTTGCTCAGGTCGGGGTCGGTGTTCGGATCCGCCGCGACCGAGGCGTTGTTCGTGATCGTCCCGGCGACATCCGAGGCCAACTCGACGGTCAACGTGATCTCCGCCGATGCCGCGTTGGCCAAAGCCCCGACCGTCGCGGTGACGGTGTTGGTCCCGCTGTCGTAGCTGACCGCGCCGGAATCGCCCTCGACGTCGCCGCTCAGGAACGTCACCCCGGCCGGCAGGGTGTCGGTCACCACCACCCCGGCCGCGTCGTTAGGCCCGTCGTTGGTGACCGTTAACGTGTAGACCTGCTGCTCGCCGGCGCTGACCGGATCGGTCTGGTCGGTCTTCTCGATCCGCAAGTCGCTCGTGACAAGGTCGAGGACCGCGTCGTCGTCGTTATCCGAGGTGACCGGATCGACCTGGTTCCCGGTCGAGACCGTCGCGGTGTTGGTCACCTGTCCGGTCGCGTTCTCCCCGATCGTGACCACGATCTGGAACGTCGCTTGGAGCCCGTTGTCGAGGTCCCCGATGTCGACCGTCACCGTCGAACCGTTGACCGAAGGGGTGAAGGTACCGGAGGCGTTCTGGATCGAGTCGAACGTCAATCCCGCGGGCAACGTATCGACGACTTGCACGCCGGTCGCGTCGTTCGGGCCGTTGTTCGTGACGGTCACGTCGAACACCGCGGTGCCACCGGCGACGTCGTCCGATTCCGCCTCGTTGAGCGTCTTGGTGATCGCCAAGTCGGCGACCGGGACGAACCCGAAATCGATCGTCGTGTTCAGGTTCGGATCGGCATCATCCGCATCGGGTTGCTGGTTGGAGACCAGCGTGATCGTCCCGGTCGCCACCCCGAGCCCCGCGACGGGCGAACCGTTGTCGTCGCCGTCGACCTGATCGTTCGGGTCGGGCGTGGGGTCGAGCCCCGTGCTCGAGGCGAACCCTTCGAGGTTGCCGCCCGCCTCAAAATTCGATTCGGAAATGACGACGACGTAATGTCCCGGGTCGAGGCCCGCAAAGCTGTACGCGCCACCGACGCCCGTGGTCGTCGATGCGATCGGCGTGTCGGTCCCGACATCGACCGACGCTTCGGGACCCGCGACCTGATACAGGTCGACGTCGGTCCCGGGCGGGACGCCCCCTTCGCCGGCGTCGAGCAATCCGTTGTTGAACTCGCCGGCCCCGCTGCCGGTGTCGAGGAACAGCTCGCCGCCGAGTTCGATCGGTTGGATGTTGGGGAGGTTCGCCGTCACGACCTCGGGGGCGATCGATTCCAGGATCGAAACGAACGCGTCGTTATCCGCCGTCAGCGTCATCGACGCTTCGATCGCCCCGACGTTGTTGAAGTCGGCACCGCCGTCGATACCGCCGTCGACGAAGTCGGCGAACGGGACGAAGATCTCGCCGAAATCAACCGCGTCCTGCGGGATGTCGATCGTCGCCTGAGAGAAATTGTTCGCGTCGGTGTAGACGTCGACGAAAATCTGCTGGCCTGCGCTCACCGAGCGGGTTAACACTCGCAGCCCCGAGTTGGTGATCGGCCCCTCGCCGACGGCGCCGCCGGAAAGCGAAACGCCACCGAGACCGACCGCGTCCAAGGTGACCGCTTCGTCACCCCCGTCATATTGAATCAGCACGTCGCCTTCGGAGCCGGAGCTGGGATTCAGAATCAACTCCGGTGGACTCACCGAGTTGTCGACCGTGACGAGAATGTTTCCGGTTCCGTTGGTCCTTTCGAGACGGATGTCGCGGTGTCCGCCGATGACGTTCGCGTCGACGGCCGAATCGGTCGCAAGATCACCCTCCACCCCGTCGACGGTCAAACTCTGACCGGTCCCCGAGTAATCGTCGATCAGTTGAACTTGGGCCCCGCCGTCATTGGTCACGGTGACGAGGATCGGATCGGGCACGGTGAGTCCCCCCGAGGCCGACTGGACGACCCAGTAGTCCCCCGGGCTAAGGTCGTCGAAGCGGTAGAAACCGGGCTGCGGGTCGCCTCCGCCGGCGGTCGTGGTGGTTCCGACCAACGTGTCGGCGTCGCCGCCAGAGTCCGAGAACACGCCCTCGCTGCCGACCCCGTCGTCTTGGTACAGCTCGACCGTCACACTCTCCAGGCGTGGATCGTCTTGGCTCAGCCCGTCGAGGGCTTCGTCGACAAACGCGACCCCCGCGATCGCGCCGATGTCCGCCGCCAACACCTCGCGGCGATCGAGACGCTCGAGCAACATCCGTCGCCGGACCTTGCGGCTCGACACCCCGTCGCGTCCGGAGCGGCGCGAGCGTTTTCCCGTGAGGCGGTCGATCATTCGTTGCCAAGCCATGATGACAATCCCGTAGTGGACGATTGGTTCTTTGTCTGTTATCGGACCCGGGGGGCGACCGGCTTAACCGGCTCTTGCGGATCGTCGGCATCCCCGCAGGGACCGCTACCAGCGGTACTCGCCGCCGATGTTCATCCCTTGGACCCAATAGTCGACCGTGTCCCACTGAAACCCGGGACGGCTGGCCCCGGTCAGCGGGTCCGCCGCGGGGGGCAGCTGGTTCGGGTTCAGGTCGCGTGAAATGTGGTCGCCAGGTCGGACGACGTTCGACCAGTAGATGAACGTGTATCCGAAGGTCAGTTGCAGGTTGTCCGTCAGGTGAAATCCGATGTTCGCGTTGATCTCCGGGACCACCGTGAATTCGTCCTGGCGAAACGTGCCGATGTTGGAGGGCTGGGCCAACAGCCCGCCCGTGTACGTTTGTGCCGGCGGGTCGTTCGGGTCGGTGATCGTCGTCCGGCCGTCGACCGTGACCGTTTGACGCGTGTTCCCCAGCGCCAACCGGATCGCCGAATCGAAGGTCCAGTACCCGCGAGTCCGCTCGTACGCCCATCCGACGTCGACACCGTTGAATTGGTTCCGTGCGTCGAACCGGTCGAACATGTCGAACCGCTCTTGGTCGTCGCTCACCGAGTTCTCCGTCACCAGCACCCGCTCGTCGAGTTGCAGCCCGCGGTAGCCGAACATCATGTCGGCCCGGTCGCAGTACTGGTCCCCCGCACCGCAGAACAACCACCCGCCGTGCCCCTCGCTTCGTTCGCGAAGGTGTCGGAAGTGAACCCCCCATCCGTCGAGCTCGCTGTCGGCTCGGACCCCAACCGTCCCGCTGATCAATCCGGGAAACGCGACCAGCGACGAATCTTCCTGACCCGTTTCCGTGTTGAAGAAGGGCCGTCCGAGGATCGGGGTCCCGCTGCTGGTCGCTTGGAAGCGGGACTCCAAGGTTCCCGTCGAGAAGTATTCCGCGCCGACACCGAGCTTGTGACGGCGATCGAGCCACACGCCGAACCGCAGCCGGCCGCCCTCGAACGCCTCCTCCAGCACCCGGTCACCGCCGAACCGCGTCACCGTCGACGCCCGCCCCAAAACCCCGGCATCGGTCCCGGCGATCCCGGTCCCCAGGTTACTCGTGACCAGCGGCGGGAGCCGCATCCCGTCTTGCCACCAAGCGAGGTATTCGAAACTCGCCCAGCCGTCCTGCGGGAGACACAACGTCAAGCAGGGCCGCCACGCTTCGGGCCCGCAACTGCCCCCGCATGCCGACGTGTCGCCACAGTATCCGTCGCATCCGACCAAGCCGTCGCATCCGCCGTCGCACCCGCCGTCGCACCCGACCTCCTCGCACCCGCACCCGTCGCCCGGGAAATGAGTCCCGCCGGACAACTGCCCCGGCATCGGGTCGTAGATCACTTGGCCGTCTAACGCCATCGCGTCGCGGTATTCCCGGGAACCGTATTCGACAACCTCGCCCGACATCTCATCCGAGATCTCGTCCGACCTCTCGACGACCGATCGAGGCGGCGGAAGCGTTGCCTCGCTTTCGTGCTGTGCCACCCGCACGCGGCTCGCCGATTCCGACGACGATCGTGATCGAGAATTCGCCGATGACTCGGAATCCCGGGACGCCGACCGGACCGGCTGCCAAGTCGCCCGGGCGACCCGTTCCGATTCGCGGACGCTCTCCCGTTGGCGGCTCTGAGCCGCCGCCGGGGACGTCGTTCCCCAGGTGGTCGCGAGCCCAAGCAGTACGAGAACGGCCGAGGGAACGACGCTCCGTGAGGAGCCAACCGAATCGTGGGGAGTGCAGCTGGTCGTACGCACCGGTTTCACCAATGGAATGCTGGAATGGAGTGCCGACGACACGCGACCGGCCCGACAAGGCGGGCGGACGCTAGACGTCTCGATTCCGAAACTGAGTTCCCCCCTCAGCCTCCTGGAGCCTCGAAATCGACCCGACCGTCAAAGTCGGCGTGATCCGAAGATCCGGGAACAGAACCGGTATCGACCGGCCCATCCCCCAAGGTCGACCTAAAGTTCGGAAAAACCGGAAAAATCCGAGCAGTCGACATAATCGGACCAGTTTACCCAGGCCGGAGACGCACGTGTCGTCGTCGTAGGCCGCCACAAGCTGTTCCGGCTCAGACGAACGACGAGTCGCTCGGTCGCGGGCGAACGCGGCGTGAAGGCGTTTGACGAATCGGATGCTTCGCAGTCAGGCGTCCCCACCCGAAGGCTGTGACGAAGTATCCGACCGCACGGCCCCCCCGGCGATCTGCGACGCCAGCAGTGCGAATACGCCTTTCACGCGGTCTCGGCCGCCAGCCGGCCGGACAGATGCTGTCCACGTCGTACCCGGGCGTCACCGGGTTTCGGTTAGGTTCGCCCAGTTGACGTGTAACGAAATGACTCGTTAGGAGCGCCCCTTTGAACCGAACACCGCCGAAAGACGACGCGGACGGGATCGACACCGCGAACCGATCACCCAACCATCTCCGACATATCCTCCTCTCGTCGATGGGAATCGACGGTCCCCGGGACACCCCCTACGAGCTTGGCGGCCGAGTCCGATGCGCCAACTTTTCCTCGTTAGCGCTCGCCCAGCTACTGCCGGAAACCGAGCAGCCCGATTTCGTCGCATTTTTGTTAACCCCAAAGGCGAAGCGGAACGCATGGGGTGCGATCCGAGTGGAAGCGGCGTCGCTCGGCATCGAGGTGCAAGCGATCGAACTGCCAGCGGACGTCGAAGACGACACGCGACAGATCCTGGAAACCGCCGCCGAAGCGATCCCGGACCGCAGCCGAGTCAGCTTCGACGTGACCCAGGGCCTCCGTTACCACGCGTTGCTGTGCTTCGCACTGGCGCTCAACCTGCCGAAATGCCGCGACATCGAAATGGCCGGGATTTGGTGCGCTCGCCTTGAAATCGATGGCCCCGACCGCGCCAAACCGCTGATCGACTTGAAACCGGTTCTGCGCCTGGCCGAGTAGATCGACGCGCTCTTTCACGCCTCACAACAGCGGGACGGCGTGAGCCGTCTCCTCCGCAGACTCCGCCACTGCGGCTGCAGCTTTGTTCGCCCGCTTCGTCGGTACTACGAGGTCATCTGACTTCCCAGCAGCGTTCACGTCAGACGTGCCCTCCTTGAGGTTCGCTGACCGTCCTCGTGGCCGCCGAAAGCGGCCCGAGGAACCGATGGGATCTCCCGGTTCTCGCGTTTGGAATTTTCCACGCATGCACAGGTTCAACGACTCCGCCGGGTCCGGGTCACGCCTTGCCGTTAGCGGTGTGACCGATGTTGTCTTCCCCACAGCATGACAGGGTCGACACCCGGAAGCTCTGATTTCGGAGCTCATTAGCTGGCCTACGCTTCCCCCAGTACGGACGCTTAGTGCGAGGACGTTACCGTCCTCGCCCCTCCGCCGGAGGCCGAAGTGATTGGCTAGACCTTCTTCGTAAGAA
>JAWLFY010000049.1:0-28926 GCA_041685355.1 Pirellulaceae bacterium
GAGCTTGTCCGCGTTCGCTCGCATCCTCACTTCGGACATCGCAGCAATGCCTCCAAAACCTACGTTCTGGGCAGTTGCCACTAAAATCGCGGAACAACCGCAGCCGGAAGAAGTCGTCAGCCGCCTCGTCGCCGAAACGGAAAGTCTCGTCGGTGCGGCCGTTGCCACGGACGTCGAGTCCAAAGCGCTTGTCATTCATATTTTGCTGCCGTCGATGTTCAGTTCGTACGCCCCGTCCACGAGCGAACCCCAAGGATCGACCGCGTACGTATCGTCCGGTTTGAAATGAATGTCGACCAGGGTGACGTCGCCGTCGGCGGTGCGGCTCGTGACATCGATCGGTACCTCGGCCCCCGAATCACGACGGATCACGCGAATGGCGTCCTCGCCGAAGGTGACCGATTGGTCGAATCGAATGGTCAGCGAAGTCACCCGGCTCCGTTGGCTCGAACCGTCGTTGATCGTGATGGCATCCTTGCTCCGTTCGATCAGGTCGTTGACGCCGATCGTCAATGAGTCCTCATGCCAGTTCCCGACCGTATCAGTCGTGCGGACGCGGATCGTGTAGTGGTCTTGGGTTTCGAAATCGACGTCGACACCTTGCCGCAACCTCAGCTGATTTCCGGTGATCTTAAACGCGCCGTTATCACGATCCCCGTCGCCGGCGACCAGTTCGAACGTATGAGAATCGTCAGCGGTTTCGTCTTCCGCGATCAGATGGGTCACGAAGAGCGGGCCGGCGGAGGTGTCGACGTTTTCGTGGATGTTTCCGTAGGCGAGGACGGCGGTCGGGGCGAAGGGATCGTAGTTGACTTCGAACGATCGCTCGTCGGTTTCGCCCTCTTCGTTCGCCATGCGAACCTTGACCTGATACCGACCGGGTTGCCGTAGCGATGCTCCGCGTCGAACGAGCGGTCGGCGCGAATCACCACCGGTCGGCGGGTGCCGTCACCGAAGTCCGTTTCCCCGAGCATGCCGTCGCCACCGGGGCCGATCAAGGTACCGACAAACGCCCCGGACCCGTCCGACGTCTTGTCGTTCATCGACGTCAAGTCAAAACTGGGGACGAAGGCCGGGACCACGATCCGCAGCGGATCGGCGATCCCGGTCGCGCCATCGTTGTCGGTGACCTGCAAGCGGATTTCGTAGGCACCGGCCAAGTTCGCGTCGAATGTCCAGTCGGGTACCGGGTCGCTCCCACCCAGGCTTCCTGCGATCGAATCGACCAGCACGCCGCTCGCGTCGATGTCCGACCAACGATAGTGCGACACCCGATCATCCACGCCCGGGGTCGGTGACCACGGAAGTCAATGCCACGCCGGAACCCTGGTGCACCGTCAATTCCGCCGTCGGCACGCCGTCGGCCAGAATCACCACAAGCGGCGGCCCGTTGCTGACGTGCAGCCACAGCTCATCGTCATAGACCACGTCGCTGACCGTGTCTCGAGCCGTTACCGACACCAAGTAACTCCCCTGCTTTGTCGGAGTGAAAGGGAGCGACGCCGAGTTCCCCGTCGCAACGACGTTCGCACCTTGGCGAACTTCCCACGCGATGTCACCGAGCGCCAGGCTCGAGGTAGGTTCGAAACTCTGAAGCCTCCCTTCCACACCGCCGCGATCGGCCCCGATATCTAGCGGCTTCGCCACACCAAAATCGACCGTGGACTCCAGACTTGTGACCGAGGCCGAGTCGCTCCCGGTGCTCCGCCAGGCACTGGGAAGCATCACCTGGACCGTATGGTTCTCAAAAGCCGGGCCTCCCTGCAGTCGATAGTTCCCGTGCACATCGGTCACGGTGCATAGCGACACTTCCCCCAAGGCATTGAGCAAGTGGACGACAATGCCACCCACGCCCCGCTCACCTCCGTCACGCGTGTCGGCTTCGTTGAGCACTTCGAGGAAGGTGATCTGGCGGTTCTGTTGCCAACCGCCCAGATCAAAGCCGTGCAACGCGACCTGATAACCTGGGTCGGCGGTCAACACGACTTCTAAGGGATTGGTCGCCTGCAGCCGCCCCAGTAGTTGATCACGCGAAACGTCGTTGAGCGGGCTGCCAAGCAGCGAGATCGTCTCCAGTGAGAGTGCCGGCGAAGAAACCTGCTCGGCGCGGACCGCATCCGCAGCCACCACCGTGCCGTCCGCCCCCGCCAACACGATCGAGAGATCCCCACTGGTCGACGCGAACTCGCCGAGAGATTCCCACGGGCGGCCGCCGAACATCGCGTTCTCATCGAGCGCCCCGGCCGGCGTTGACTGAAACACCGGCACCGTCGCCAACAGCGACTCGCCGTCAAACACCTGGTAAGTCGTCGCGGTCGTGGATTCGTTCTCCAGTGTCGGCCACGTTGCCCACAGGCGGATGACCTCGCCGGCCGGTGCGGCAACCGTCCAAGTCGCCGATCCTCCCGATTTGGTGAACCGATAGCCGTCAAGCCAAGCGTCCGCGGTGGCCGACGCCTCGCTCTGCCAACTGCCCCCTTCCACGTAGCCCCCGTCGCGGTCATCGACGATCTGCACCCCAACCAATCCGCCGAGGTCCGCAAGCGACGTATTGTCCAGCACCAACGTCCGCAGCTGCGGCAGTGTCGAAAGCTCGCTCGCAGAAACCCGTTCGATCGGGTTTCCACTCAAGATCAGCTGCTGAAGCTTGGGAAGTACGGGAAGATCGATCGCTGTCCGCAACGACGACCGGAGATCCAAATGCCTCAGGTTCGTCATCAATGTCAGACCAGACAAATCGGTCGCCGGGATTCCCGACAAGTCCAGCGTTTCGATCTGGGCCAACCCGCTGGCGAACCATGCTCGGTGGAGCACCGATCGGGAATCCGCATTTGTCGTCACCGGCTGGCCCATCGCTTCGGCGATCGGTCGCCACAGAGCCCGGTCGAAGTGCGCGGCGATATCGATGGGCGAATCGGCAGGCTGTCCCAACCGTTGATGGTTGGCTTCCTCGGGACGGTTGAAACCCGGATCGACCCGGTCAATTCCGTTCTCGAAGTCGAACCGTTCTTCGCGTTCCGAAAGGAATAGGTCGCTGCCACTTCCGCCGCGAAGTACATCCAACTCGGCATCGCCCGAGAGCCGGTCATCGCCGGGGCCGCCGAACAATCGATCGCGATCGGAGGGACGATGCGAATCGCCGAGCGAAGGCGGGGCGATTTCCAGCCGGAAGGGAAGTCCAGCCGTTGTCGGATTCGCGGAATCCCGATGGACGCGAATCCAATAGCTCTCGGCGGTCCGGTTGCGAAGATCAACGATCGTCTGGTTCGTCCCCAGCACCCGTCCGTCGTCGGAAATCAGGTCGATGCGGACGGTCGGCCGCGGCAACGCGTCGACGGGTGTCTCCGGTACATCGGGTCCAGGTAGCGACACGATGCGGATCTGATCACCCGCCGCACCGTCCCCGGCCGTCGTGAAGCGGAACCAACGGTCTTGCTCTCCCACTCGCAATGCCGGAGGAACGAACACCACCGGTTGCCCCGTTTGCGGGTCAATCAGCCGGTCGCCCCGGTTCACCAAGACTTCGAAGTCTCCGTCACCCGGGAGCGAGCCATCACCCTGAAACGAAACCGAACGCTGGCGTCCAGGGATAAGGTGCACCCGTCCGGCGCCCGCTTTGAATTGCCCGATCAGTCCGTTGAAACTCTCGGAGCCGATCCAGATATCATCCAGTCCATCCCCATTGAAATCGGAAAGTCGTCCGCCAGGCTCAGCGTCTGCACGACCCGCCCCCACGTCGCCGACGCTTGCGAAGATCGGCGCGAAGGTCCCCGGCTCAAACCGAGTCTCGTTGGCAAGCGGCGCGTCCGCAAAGTCGAGGGTCACGTGGGGACGTGGTGATTCATCCGTCAGCCTCGCCTCGCGATCAGCCGCATCGTCGCTGATGGAGAGGTGAGTCACCCAGCGGAGTCTCGGCGGTGGCTCGGGATCGTTGGTAAAGTCGCCCATGCGTGCGACCTGTTTGCGGCCCACCGAAGCGAATTCGTCCAGCCCGTCGCCCGTCAAGTCACCGACAGGTCGGAGCAGTCACCCGCCTGCTGCCCGTCAAGGTTCTCGAAAGGCGTCCCGTCTCGGGTGAATAGCTGGTCGTCGCCCCCGTTGCCGTACAACAAATCGACGCCGGTCCCGCCGTACAGGCGATCGTCACGTCCCGAACCGATGATCCGGTTCAGCCCCGTGTTCTCCAGCTCAAATGCGATCCCGGCGGCGACATGATCCTCGTCGATCTCCTGATACCGATTCCCGTCGCTGCCGAGGTACACCCCGAACGAACTCCCGACCCGCGGATCGAGCGACCAGGCGAACAGCTCATTCGTTCCCTGACCGCCGAGCACATCGTCGTTGCCCGCACCGGCGAAGATGATGTCGTGATCGGTGACATTTCCGTCGTTGGCCCCTTGGTCGCCCCACAGACGATCATCCCCCTCGAACCCGAAGAACTCGTCGCTTCCCCGCCCGCCGTCGACGTAGTCGTGACCCGAACCTGCCGGTCGACGATGTCGTCACGAATTCCGACATCGACCGCTCGCGGAGCCGTCCCGCGGCGATCGCCTGACCGCCCGCCACGGTGGCCGCCAACCCGGCATCCAGTTCCGCCGAACCGGTCGCCGACACGCCCAACAGCCCGACCCTGGCGGCGAAGTCGAGCGCAGACGAAGCCGCTGCGGAAGCTTGCACCGAGTCGAAGCGGACCGCGAACGCCTCGCCCGGCGAAGCGGTCCGTTGCCGATCGATCTTGATCTCAAGCGATGCCTCGAGCGACGCGTCGAGCCCCGCCACCACCGGCGAATCGGCGAACACGAAGTCGCTGGTGAAGCGAATCTTGGGCTCCTCGGGCAACGCGACGCTGTCGACCGCGGGGCTGACACGCAACGTGGCCTTCGACCCACCACGCGGCAACAGGTCGGGCACGGGGGCGAGAGCAGTTCGGAAGCATCCAGAACCCCGTCGCCGCCGGCGTCTGTGACGATGTCCAAACGACCCGTGATCACCACCCCGGCGGCATGCGTGTCGAGGTCGAGCAAGCCGTAGACGATTGGCGGGGCGAAACCGGAGTCGTGGGTGACCGCGGGCGCGAATCCCAAGTCGTCCAGCCGTTCGCCACCGACGAGCTCCAAGCGATGGATCTCGGGCGACAGCACTCGCAAACCGAGATACCCGTCGCGATTGATCGCCGTCACGGCACCCTCCCACCCGGCATCGCGAAGCGGGACCGCCAGCGCCGCGGTGAGCCTCTCCGAAAGTGGCGTTCGGTTTCCCGGAGTGATCGGCGGAAGCGTCACCGCCACGGCCGTATCGCGGTTAATCAGCAGGTCCAGCGTGACCGGGCTGGTCAACGACGTCGGGTCGGCCACCGGATGCCCAGCGATGATCTCGATCGCGTCGGTGGCCTCGACACGAAACAGGTCGATCCCCGTGAAGAACTCGCCAGCCGCGTCGATCCCGAACCGCAGGTCCCACGTCATCCTCAGCTCGATCGTCCGCCCTGACGTGTCCCCATCGGGAAAGCGAATCCCAAGCTCCTCGGCGGCGGTCCCGTGAAAGGTGTAGTCGACCGAGCGAGACGCGTAGAGCGTCGTGTCGATCACGACATCGCCGTTTCCAACCGTCCCGGTGGTTGGACCGACCGAGAAACTCAGCCCGTCGAACTCCCCCACCACCGCCTCGCTCGTCAGGAACGCGGCGATCTCAACGGGACTGGCGCTCGCGCCGTCGCCGACCAGGTAATCGCTCAACGGACCGGCCAGCCGCTCCTGCACCACGTCGGACACGTCCAGACGCGACCCGAAACTCTGCCCCACTAGCGGCAACGGTCGGCCAAGCGAAGCCGACGATTCCACCGACTCGGCGTAATGGACCAAGTGATCCAGATGGTTGGACAGCGTATCCCGTTGCAGCGGCCTGAGCGGTACGGTGCTCAGCAGATGTCGTGGTTCCAGCGTCTGCACCAACATCCGCCGCCGCGCCGCACGTCCCCGCGGGGGCGTCGCCCGCACGAGGGTTCGGCAGGCCTCGGTGCGGGTTGGCCGGCCGTCAACAATACGGCTTGAGGAGCGATACATCGGTTTTCTCGGGATCAGCAGGGGTGCGGTGTGCGACCGCTGGTAAACTGGGGCACGCAGAACCGCTACGGATGTCGTGACCGTCGCCTCCGCCGAACCGCCAGCGGTTCCCTCCTCGCTTTCAGAAAAGGTTGGCTTCATGGCTGATGCGAACCCGCCCGCCGACATGTACCCGCCTGCCAACACGCCCGCCGACATGGACACGCCCGCCGACACAGACACGTCCGTCGACACAGACACGCCCGTCGACACAGACACGTCCGTCGACACGGACCCGCCCGTCGACACAGACACGTCCGTCGCGTCGGGGGACTCATCGCGTGAGCAAGGTTCCACCGACGAAGGACGACAGGCGGACTCCGACGTCACGGTCTGGTTGCGGGAGCTTGAAGCGGGTGACCAGGAAGCGGCCACGCGGTTGTGGGCCTATTGCTATCCCAGATTGCTCCGCCACGCGCGGCGCCGGTTGCCGCAGCGGATGCGGCGGGTGCTCGACGAAGAAGACGTCGCGCTCAGCGCCTTCAAGAGCCTCTGCTCGGGAGCGGCCCACGGATCGCTTCGAGACGTTCAGGGACGTGACGAACTTTGGCGGCTGCTGCTTTGCATCACCGCCCGCAAGGCCCAAGGCTACGTTCGCCACGAGACCCGCCAAAAACGTGGTGGCGGGAAAGTCCGCGGGGAGTCAATCTTCCTGGTGGGGGACTCCGCCGATCGCGACGCGGGGATCGACCAAGTCCCCCATGCCGCCGTCGTCGCGGAAACCAACGAGGAATTCGCCCGACAGTGCGAAGGTCTGTTCGACGCGCTCGGCGACGAGACCCTGCAGACGATCGCGATGTTACGGGTGGAGGGGTACCGCGTCGACGAGATCGCCGAACGCGTCGGGTGCGCTCGGCGTTCGGTCGAGCGGCGATTGAACCTGATCCGAACCATTTGGCAAGCGGAGATCGAACCGCCGCGTGATCCGTGATGGGCCAACGCCGCGTCGGTCGCACGTCGGCCCGAGACAAAACGGAAACTGTCCGGACCGCAACAACACCGGATCCCATTCGTGTCCCAACGACGTCACTCACCTCCATCGTCGGTCTCGGTCGAGTCGCTGCGCCGGATCGAATCGGTTTGCAGCCGGTTCGAGCTGGCGACTTCGGAGCAGCAATCTCGGATCGAAGATTTTTTGGACCGGTCCGAGGGAGACGAACGTGCTTTGCTGCTCGCCGAACTGATCGCGCTTGACGTCGAACTGCGGCGGGAACGGGGCGACTCGCCCGCGGACCGGGATTACGAACGGCTCTGGGATTCGATCGGCCGTCATGCCGGGACCGACGGTGGCGTCGACCGCCAACGTGATAGCTGGCGAGCGATGCTTTCGCCATCGCCCGACGAACCCTCCCCGATCCCGATCAGCGAGCGATACCGGTTCCTCGAACGGATCGGACGCGGGGGGATCGGCGACGTTTGGAAGGTTCATGACAACCACGGCGAGCGAACCGTCGCGGTGAAACTGTTGCGTGATCAGTACCGAGGTGACACCGCCGCGTCACGGCGGTTCGACCGAGAGGCGAAATTGACCGGCACGCTTCAGCACCCCGGCATCCCGCCGGTCTACGACCACGGGCGGCTGGGTGACGGGGCGATCTACTTTTCGATGCGGTTGGTCGAGGGGGAAACCTTGGCGAGCCTGCTGCAGCGGCGGCCCGCCGTCGATCGCGATGTCACCGGGTTGCTGGGGATCTTCGAACAGGTCGCCCAAGCACTCGCCTACGCTCATACCGAGCGGGTCGTCCACCGAGACCTGAAACCGGCGAACGTGATGGTCGGCCGGTTCGGCGAGGTCCAGGTGATGGATTGGGGATTGGCCAAACGGCTCGATTCGATCGAGCCGGACGAGCAGGCCGATTCGCAAAACCCGACCGAAAGGGATCACGAGCCGACTTCACGTTACCTTCTCGACGTGGACGCGGCGAACGACTCCGGTCTCACGCGGGCCGGCGACATCGTCGGGACGCCCCACTGCATGTCCCCGGAACAGGCCCGCGGCGATCTCCGCCAAGTCGACGAGCGGGCCGACGTGTTCGGCTTGGGCGCGATCCTGCTCGAAATCCTCACTCGCCGCCGCTTGTGTGAGGGCCTCGACACGAACCAGGCGGTCCGGAAGCTCGCCGAGGGTGACTTAAGCGATTCGCTGGAGACCGTTCATGGGTCGGGACACGACCCCGAATTAATTCGGCTCTGTGAGCACTGTCTGCAACCCTCACCGGACGATCGGCCGTCCAACGCCGACGAGGTGGCGACCCGCGTGTCGGACTATCTCGCCGGTGTCGCCCGGCGGCTACGCGACGCCGAGATCGATCGTTCCGCGGCGCTGGTTCGGGCCGCCGAGGAGCGGAAGCGGCGGAAGGTCGTTGTCCAGCTGGCATCGGCCGTCGCGATCATTTCGGTGATCGGCGTCGCGGGGGTCGCGTGGCAGTGGAACGAGGCCGCCGAATCCTCCCGAAACGCGATCGCCGCCCGACGACTCGCCGACGAGCGGTTCCATCAAGCCCAACAGGTCGTCCAGGAATATTTGACGGAGGTCGCCAAACGCGACGGCGTGCTGGCCCGCACCCCCGGAACCCAAACGCTGCGGCGGGCGCTCCTGGAAAAGGCCCGTGACTACTACGATCAATTCCTCAACGAGGCGAGCGGCGACCCGTCACTGCGATTCGAGACCGCCGCCGCTTACGCCCGCCTCGGCGAGATCATGCACATCCTCGATCCGGGCGGTGAGGACGTGTTCGCCCTGTACGGCAACGCGATCCAGATCTATCAGCAACTCTCGGAAGTCACCAAGGGCGATGACGCGATCCGAGCCGCCGAAGGTTTGGCCGACGCCCACGCGGCGATCGGGAATGCCCACCTTTCGGGAAACGCTCACGAACAGGCCGAAGCCGCCTACGCCGCCGCCACCCAAGTATTGACGGATCTGATTGTCGAGCATGGCCGCCAGAAAGATCAGCTGTCACTCGCCAAAATGACCCACAACATCGCTCTGACGCGTGCCAATCGTGGACAGAAACGTGAGGCCGAGAAACTGTTTCTCGATGCCGTCCGCCTCGCCGAACCGTTGCTGGAAACACTGAGCGACGATCCGGAGAGCCTGGACGCGATCGCCAACGTCTACTCGGGTATCGGGGTGCACTACGGATTCAAACTCGGGGACTGGAAGGCATCGCTGGACTACGGCCAGAAGGCCGTCGAACTGCGGTCCCGCCTAGTCGAACTGGCACCCGGCCGACACCGCTACGAAAACGCGTTGGCCGGCAGCTATAACAACGTCGCCTTGGCGCTTTATCACAACGCCCGTCCTGACGACGCCCATGACAGTTTCCTGTTGGCCGCCGAAGTCCGCGAACGACTCACCCGAGAAAACCCCGCGATACCCGAATACGCATGGTTATTGGGAAACATCTACAACAACCTCGGCACGATGTCGGTGAAACGGGACGGCGGACGGGATTCGGTTCACTACTACGAGAAAGCGTTGGCGCTGAAACGCCGGGTGTTTCTCAATCACCCACAGGTCCTCAAATATGGCGACGACACCATCGACCTGTTGACGAGCCTCGCGTCGATCGACCCGCGGCACCCTCGGACCGCTGGCCTGATTCGGGAAGTGATCGAGCTCTACGACGTGATGCGGATGCAACAGCCGGACTCTCGGGCCTACGCGACGAATCTGGCGCTCTTTCGGTTGCTCGCGCTGACAACCGCCGAACCCTTTTCGATCCTCTTCGCCGAGACCCGTTCCGCCGATTCTCCTCCGCCCGACGAGGACGAGGGAATCAGCCAACTTCTCGAGCTGACCGCAGACTGTGGCCCCGATCGTTCGGGCGTCTCCCCGCGACACCGCACGATCCGATGCCTCGCTCTCGCCCGCGCGGGCCGGTGGGACGCCGCCGCCGCGGCGGTCGACGCGATCCCGGCGGACGATCGCGATCCCCTCAGTTGGCTCGCCGCCTGCCAAGTCCATGTCGCCATGGGTGATTTCGAATCGGCCCGCGAGAGTCTTCGCCTTGCCGCGGAGCGGATCGACAAAAAACCGTTTCCGGAATTCGAGTGGATGGTGCTCCGGGCCGAGGCCGAACAGGCGCTGGAATCTGGCGATGCCTTGGAATCTGGGGAGGCCGGATAAACGCAGGATCGCTAACGAACTCGCCGAATGCCTTCCGCGGCGTCTTCGCCGTCGTTGAACCGTCCGCCTCAGGCGTGCGAAACAGCCCGATGCGCGCACGCCTGCCGCTGACGGTTAAACGAAAACAAATGAACGCCACGAGCAAAATCGATTCGCTCGTGACGTTCGAAGTGATGTCGAGGCGTCGGTAGGATTACCGGTTACGGTTTTGCCGTCGCAGACGATCCTTTTCGTCCTCGTCGCGATTGACGCCGTATCGCTTGTCCAGATCACGGGTCATTGCCGAGTCCGTCAGGTTCGGCCAGTTGTCTTCGTCGAATCCCTCTTGGCCTTCGAGCTGTTCTTGGGTCACGTTTAGCACCAAAGCGTAGTCGTCCTCGGTGAGCGGTTGTTCGCGGTTCTCCGCAGCGTTCCCTTCGGCCTTCACCTCAAACGCTTCGAACGGCACCGCGAACAGTTTGTCCCCGATCCCGAGGAAGCCACCGTACGAGACGGCCGCGTAGCTGACTTTGCCGGAATGGCAATCGAGGACGATGTCTTCGATCTCTCCGACGCTTTCGCCTTGACTGTTGTGAATATTCATTCCCATCAATTGGCTGACGCGAACGGTGGTGTCGCCGGTCTTCTCATCCGTTCGGCCGGCGGTCCCCCTGGCTTGGGACTGAGCCCGCCCTTGGCGGGTTTGATCCTAGGGCGTTTGCTGCCGGTCTTGACCTTGTTGGGCGTTTTGCCTGTCTTGATCAGGGCGAACTTCCTGGCCAACCGCCGGGCTGTAGGCGAGGCAAGGCATTGCCGCGAGTGCCAAACGAAATGGTAGTGTCGATCTCATCTTGATTGCTCCGAAACTGAAAAGGGTCGAGGGAACTGAATTCGCCGATCAAGCTAACAACTGCAGGAATTTTCAAACTCTTTGACCTGAGATTCGGCCTCTTCCTTTGCGATGCCGTATCGGCTTTGGATTTTGCCGACCAGTTGGTCTCGGCGGCCCTCGATTTGATCCAGGTCATCGTCGGTGAGGTCGCCCCACTTCTGCTTGGCTTGCCCCTTGACCTCTTTCCATTTGCCTTTGATCTGATCCCAATTCATTTCTACGCCTACTTGTGTCAGGTGATTGGTAAGTCGTCGCCCCCGTTGGGCGACCTGAACAGCACTTTGGCCTCGTTGGAACCTTACATGCACGTCGCGGACCAACCCGCGATTCCTCGCCATAACTTTGCGAGACTTCAGGCGTTTTTTGGAGATTTCGGGCACCAAGCCGCCTCGATTCGGCGGCAATGGGGAGGCTCGCGGACGCAAGTTTTTGGCAAGGCATCGCCGATGCCGGATGAATCGAGGTCAAGTTACGACCAGAGTGGCCGTTGACCATTCAGATCAGAAAAAGGGGAAGGGGGTAGATTCAGCTTATTACCCCCTTCCCCTTTTCGGATCACGAGCGAAGCCCGCCCGACACGAAACTTCTTTTGGACGTCGGACAGCGTGCTGGCTTGCTGCAATCCCCGCAGGGAAGTCAGGATCGGATTGAACAACCACATCAGCACCAGCACGCCGTACTGATCCATGTGGCGGTCGCGATTCCTGGGCTTGTCGCGAGCGGTGCCGATGTCGTGCAGGGAATCGAGCAACGGCCGAACTTTCTTGAAGAACTTCAGGCCGGTCAGATCGGCAGCACGGAACTCAGCCTCGTCACGCTTCGCCGGATCAGCAGGTTCCCCTGCTTCATGCGGCGTGGGTTTTCGTCGCTTCGGAAGTCGGCTCGGCACAATCGATCCCGCCTCGTGTCAAACTGGCGGACCACCCGCCATTGCGCGTCCGAGGCGCAATGTGC
This sequence comes from Pirellulaceae bacterium, assembly GCA_041685355.1. Classification (GTDB taxonomy): domain Bacteria; phylum Planctomycetota; class Planctomycetia; order Pirellulales; family Pirellulaceae; genus JAWLFY01. The sequence goes on from JAWLFY010000049.1 coordinate 12,059, forward strand.
GTGCCAAGTCGGAGTAAAATCAGCGGCGCAAATCTTGTGCCGAAGGGTATTGGGCGTTACCCCTTTGGTGCGCCTCGAATAGCTTCCGGAGCCGGAAAGGCCCCCGATCATGCCGGCGAGGCTTCCGCTGAACCGGTGCGCTCTGGGGTGCCGAACGCGGGGGGCTCAACGAGCGGAAACCGGAACCGAGCGGATTTTGGAGCGGCCCGAGCTACCGTTCGGAGGGTCGCTTCAAACGGTCGGGCCGCACCACGAGCCACAGCATCCAGACCAGCATTGCCAGCACCAGGGCGTTGAAAGCGGAGACCGTCGGTGACGGGTTGACCGGGTCGGGCGGTTGGGGCAGTTCCGGTGCCAGCGCGGCCGCTTGCGGAAGGATGGGATTGATCTGTTCGGTCTGATCCAACGCCGCATTGATTCGCTTGACGGAGAGATCGGTAAGCGGCGGGGCCTCGGGGGCAAAGCCCGCACCGGGACCCTGATTGCCGATTCGTGCATAGGGCGTCGGGCCCGGCCCTGCCAGGACGAACTGCGTCACCAGCGTTTCGACGGGGGTGCGAAGTTGCGGTAACTCGTCGTTGGCGAACTGATCGCCCGAAAGATAAGGTGCATAGTCGTTCGCGGTTAACTGCGCGGGTTGAAAGTAGGGGAAGATCAGCCGGTTGCTGGCCTGATTCCAGCCCGTCACCGGGAGAAGCGGGAGCCCCCGTTCGAGCAACTCCAGTGCTGTCGCGTTCCCGATCGGTTGCATCAGCATCGCCGCGTCGGCCCCGCTGGCGGCGAGGGCGTTGGCCAAGCCCTGGGCATCTTCGGCGCCCACCGGCGTCAGCTGCGCAGACAGGCCGAGCGCAACGACGATTGACTGCGCGGCCCGATGGCTGCTCGAGCCTTGGGGTCCGGTCGCGATCCGGTCGGCATCGGCCAACCGTTCCAGCTTCGGATCGAGTGCGAACGCGTGCAGATAGCTGGACCCGGCGAGCGCCACGGCCTCGACACCCGAGCGTAGCGGCGGCCGACCCATCGCCGGGTCGATCGAGCCCGCCGCGAAGAATGCCGGGGCGCTGACCAAAGCCAATCGTGCCGTCCCGTCTTGGACCGCCGCGAGGGGATCGGACGATGGCGTCAGCCGGATATTGCGAAGCGGGTACGAACGACGCAGCGCCCGGATGACAGCGGCGGCTTCGCCGCCGGCGTTCGCCGACGGGGAAACCGCGAGGTGGAGTTTCGGTCGCTCTGTCGCGGCGGGCTCGCCGCTGAGTAGCCCCAAACGGATCAGCTCGCTCCGGGCCACTTCGGCTGGAGACTCCCCCCCGAGTGCTACGCGATCGGTGAGACGCCGCATGGCTTCGTCATCGAGCGAGCCCGCCAACTGACCGAGCACCTGCTCGAGTGCTGGGAAACGCTCCAAGGCGGCATCGCGGTAGATGAACGCGGCAGCATATTTGGCGAAAAAGTCCAGGTCGTCCTCGAGCAACACGAGCTCCAACTCTTCGAGTTGCGCGTCGGTGGTGTGGACGAGCGACACATCGGTTTGGCCCTCGGTGAGCTTCTCGTAGAGTTCAAAACGCTGGGCCAAGGGGACATCGACGATTCGGTCGAACCGCATCCCGTAACGCCGCCGCAGCGGTTGCAAGCCGTCGACGGGCCGTGTCCGGAACTCATCTTCCACCCCGATAACGAGCTGATTGGAGCGGTTCCCAAGATCGGAGTAAGTCTGGATATCCAGCGACTGTGCCCGGTCTCGCAGCATCGCGAGCCCGTAGTCGTTTTCGAAGCCCAACAGGTCGCTCCAACCCAGAGCCAACGGGTCGAAGCGTTCCCGCAAGAGCTGTAAGGCGGGATCCGAATCGGACATCGGAGACAGTCCGAGCATCGCCAGACCGCTGCCGGTGTATTCGGGATAGATGTCGATGTCACCGCGTTGGATCGTGGCGAGTGTCAGGCGGGTCGATTCAAATCCGATCCGCCGCGTGACCGGAATGCCGGCGTCCTCGGCGAGCGTGGCAAGCATCTCGGCGGCGATTTCGTCCTGGGCGGAATGCTTACCTCCGACGACGAGCGTTCTGCGATCGGCACCGCACCCGCTCAGCAAAAAGATCGTTAGCGTCGCAACGATCGCCTTTGTGATCTTCATGTGTCCCCCCTGGCTCGTACCGACTCCGGGGCGTCCCCGCCAGCGGCCGGGTCTTCGCTCTCTTGGATGCCACGGTCCTCCGTACCGCTCGCCAGCCCGATCTGCTCGCCTCGGATCGCGCGGAGGAACGCGACCACCTGGAGCAGCAGCACCACCGAGAAGGGAACCGCACCGGTCACCGCCATCGCCTTGGCGACTTGGACCGAGCCGCTGAAGAGCGTCGCAACCGTCAGGACTGCCACCAGCGTCCCCCAGATCAGCTTATAAGGCAGCGGCGGGTTCCACGTCCCGCCGCTGGTCATCATCGACAACACGAACCCGCCGGAATCGGCCGAGGTCACGAGAAAAATGAAGATCAGGAAGAGGGCGATGAAGCCTAGCAACTGCCCCAGCGGGTAAAAATTCAGGACCAAGAAGAACGCACGCGTGACGTCCTGGAATACCAGTTCGGCGATTCCGCCGACCCCAAACATTTCGATGTGCAAGCCGGCGCCCCCGAGGGCCGCAAACCAAAACATCGAGAAGATCGTTGGCACCAGGATGACGCCGGCGCAGAACTCGCGAATCGTGCGGCCCCGGCTGATGCGGGCGATGAAGATACCGACGAACGGTCCCCACGCCAGCCACCAAATCAGGTAGGTGAGCGTCCATTCGGCGCTCCAGTTTCGCAAGTTTTCAAACGGCAAAAGATGGAAGGCCATTGCCGGCAACTGAGTGAAGTACTGGCCGATCGAGTCGACAAAAGACTCGAAGATGAATGCCGTCGGGCCGACCAGCGTGATGTAGACCACCAACAGGATCGCGACAACCATATTGGTATTCGAGAGCAGCTTGATGCCACGGTCGACGCCCACCGCCGTCGAGGTCATGTAGGTAGCATACATGGCCCCCATGATCAGCAGCGACATCCCGAAATCACGCGGCGTCCCGACCAACTCACCGAGACCGGCACGGATCTGAAGCGTCCCCATGGTCAAGGATCCCGCGAGCCCGAACACGACCGCGAACACGCCGAGCACGTCGGCGATTTCGCCGAGCCGCCGGCCGGTGACGCCCGGGAACAAGTGCTCGATGGGTGCCGAGATCAACGGCTTTCGGTTCATGCGAAATGTGAAATAGGCGATCACCATCCCGGAAACACCGTACGTGGCCCAGGCGTGCAACCCCCAGTGGAGATTGGTCAGCACAAAGGCGAACCGGGCTGCCTCGGGCGTCTCGCCCGGGATTCCGGGCGGGGCGCGGTAGTGATAAAGCGGTTCGGCCACGCCCCAGAAAATCAAGCCGGCGCCCATCCCGCCCGCGAACAGCATCGCGATCCAGGAGACCGTCGAGAATTCAGGCTCTTCATCGTCCGCGCCCAGCTTCACGTGGCGATAAGGACCCAAGGCCAGGAACGCCGACAAGAGCAGAAAGCCGGTGCAGATCAGCAGCCAATACCAGCCGACGCTGGTCAGCACGAAGTTGGTGAACCCGAGCGAGGTGCCGCTCATCCCCTCCGGATCGGTCAGCCCCCATCCGGCGAAGGCGGCGACCAGCACCAGCGACACCACGAACACGCGATTCAGTTTGACGTCGGCGAAGAGCCGCCGAGCCCCGCTTAAAGACATGAACGTGTTCCCTTGGACTCGGTGGGTGCTGCGGGGCGTTGACCGCTGGGCTGCGGGACGTTGACCGCGGGATTGCGACGTGGCGGTGCCTTCACCTCGTCGCCCGAACCGCGCCGCCAAGCCAGTGGAACGCGCAAGCCGGTGGAACGCGTTTTTCGGTCTCCTGACCTCCGAAGCATCCGGTCTTTTCGCCCGGCGAGGCTAACTTTGATCCCCCCGCGGCGAGACTCGCTCGAATCGCCAATCGACTCGCAGCAGCCCTCGTGTCGTGAGTGTATCAAGAAGAATCACTAATTCAATGGATGCGGCGGTTCCCATTTTTGCCAGCACGAGCGAATTCGGGGCCTGACCCATCGCGAAACGCGGACCGCTGCACGGAAAACCCGGGGCGATTTCTAGGGGGCGATCTCAGAACTCTCCCGCATCGTCCCCGTGCCGAGCTGAGTCAGGATGATTGGCAAGCTCTCCGGCAGCTTGTCGATGTCGACGAGGCCCAGTTGCGGGGACTGGTCGGTTTGCTAGCACAGTCGGGTGGGGGCCGAAAAAGGTGGCAGGACTCAGGGCGCTTTCTTTCGTCCGACACCCGGTAGCTGCGAACTCCCGGCAGCTCCGAACTCCCGCGAGGGGTTGTCCGCCGGGCGGGTCAGTTCACGTCGTGGAGGTCGCGTCGCGGGGGCGGCTCCCGCCCGCCGGCTCGGCTTCGCTGAGCAAGTCGGCGGTGCGGCGGACGGTGGTCGCTAGGAAGACGATGGTTAAACCGGTGAAAAGCAGATTGACACCCACCAATAGGCCGATCGCCCACAGCCCCGAGATTGGCCACTGGGCCCAAATGATCGCACCCATGATGACGGCCAGGATCCCGCTGAGCAGCAGCCCGATCCAGCCAGCCGCCGGGCGATAGGAGAAGGAGGCAATGATCTTCCAAATCCCTTCGGCGATAAACGCGGCGGCGAGCACGAGCGTCAACACGGCCATGCCGATCAGCGGACGCGCCAGCACCGAGCTGCCGGCAATGATCATCACCACGCCGAGTATCATCGGCAGCAGCTTGCTCACCAGCGACGGTTCGCGAACGCCTTGGACCACCTGCAAGACACCGGCGGCGACTAGCAGCCCGCCGACGACGTAGGTCACTGCACCGCCGACGATCGCCGGGACGGCCAGGCAGATCGCCCCGAACACGATCAAGGCGATCCCCACCACCGTCAGGTGGGTGATCCCGGGAAGTTGTTTCTGAGCCATCGCCTACGCCCTTGAACCAGAGAATCTCCGTCGATCGCGGGCGGCCTCCCACGAGGTCCCACGCCGTCTCAGCCTTGCTGGAAGCAAGACATATTATCAGGACTCGCCGCTGGCCGCACCCGCCCTCGCGCCCGTGGCTGTCGAACCGCGGCCCCGAGCGATCGGGGGCATCAAAGCACTGTCATGGGTGAATTTGCTTTTTTGACTAATCGCATACGCTGAGCGCTCTACCTGCGAGGGTAGTTTCTTCGTGCTCAGTTATCCACTGGCTCGAGGCCACAGAGCACCTCTCTGCGGCATCAGGGGTTCCGTCTCGCCACCCTGGTAGATATCCGAAGCTCGAAGGCTCCACACTGTCTTATCCGGCGTTGGAACCGCCACCAGAACATCACGCTTTTTCCACGGGCTTGTTGACTGCGGACGCTTCTGGCGACCGCGCCTGCCCTCGGGGTCAAGACGACGTTGTTGGTGTGCTTCTCTGGCCGAACAAGTCAGCGGGAGCTTCGAGCTTCGGACTTGATCGATTCTATCGCGTCAGACTCATCGACTCCAAGACGAGCTAGCAGTGGTATCAACAAGTCGCCGATCGATTTGGCACTGCGACACTTCTTGCGAACGAGTTCCCGCAACGGTTTGGCTTCGTCAGCGTACGCTGATTGCGGAAGCCACTGGAACGCTTCACCGAGCTCCTTGACCGACTGAGCGATCGGTGTTTCGTGGCGTTGGTGAAACGTTTGCAATTTGCCGAGCAGGTACTCACGATCGACTCCTTTGCCGTGCCATAGCTGGCGACCGCTGACGAGCTGAAACACCATCCGCATGGCCCGATTGGCGACGCGGCAACGACGGTCTCTCGGATCGACTTTCCGCTGGGCCCAACATCTCGATAAGCCGCGGTAGTACGGGTGGCACTTGATCAGGTTCTCTGCGATCTGCATCGCCGCGGAGCGGAGTCTGCGATTGCACTGACGAACCATCTTGCCATCGGCGCGATCGACTTCATCGCTCTGGTAACGCGAGGGGAAGAGCCCGGCGCGACCATTGATCGCGCGTGGCGAAGCGTAATGCTCGATCGGTCCCGCTTCCCCTGCTAGACGGCCTGCGGGGACGACATTGATTCCGGTCACGCTCAGCAGCAGAACATAGGGCGTTTTTACGAGAAAACCGGACAGATCCGAAAAGGGGAAGGGGGTAATAAGCTGAATCTACCCCCTTCCCCTTTTCCTGGTTGATGCCTGCTGCTTTGATGTCTACGGGCGTGGCGAATCTACTGGGCCCGGCTGCGGCTTCCTTGGGGGCCGCCCATGATCGGTTGGCCTTCGGGGAGCGGGCGGGCGGCGGCGGCGAAGCCGCGGGCGTAGAGATGCTCCTTCAGCTTGCGGAACGACGCGAAGCTGTCGGGGTAGACCCACACGGTGATCGTGGTCGAGTCGGGGTCACGGCCGGCGAGCTCGATGTCGAGTTCGCTGCTTCCCGAGAGCACCTTGTCGATCGGTTGGCCGTGGGGTTCCTTCAGCGGTTCGACCTTCATCGCGACGAGTTGGATCCGGGTGGCGACGCCGACCCGTCCGCCGCGGCTGATCGTTTCGTTGTTCTTGCTCATCGCGTAGCGGGCGACATACCCGCGGACCGGGCCGACGTCGGCGTCGAACTGGCCGTCCCGTGAGCTGGATACCATCCGCGAAAAATCACGCCGGATCTCTTCGATCAGCCGGTCGATCGGGACCAACGAAAGCCGGTCCCCTTTGAGCCGAAAGTGGATCTCGTCGCCGAACACGGTCTTCGCCATCGGGGTCGGCAGATGGGCGACGGCGACGACCGGGGCGTCCTCTCGTTCGGCCCGTTGGCGTCGCCCGCGGATCGCCGCGAGCTCGGCCTCGACGCGTTTCCGCTCGGTCTCCCGCTCGGCCGCGGCGACCGCTTTCTCGTCGAGGTTCCGCTTCGCCTCGTCCCACGCCGCCTCCGCCTCGGCCAACAGGTCGAGCATCATCCCCCGCTCTTGTTCGCGGGCCTCGACTTGGCGTCCGAGCGTGACGATCCGGGATTCCAGCCGGTCCGAGTCGGCTTGGGCCGCCGCGGCCCGGGCCGCATGGTCCTCGAGCGAGTCGAGCTGTTGTGACGTCGCGATCCCGTCGTCCGATTCTTCACGCTTGATCTGCTCGATCACCTGCTGCGACTGCGTCCCCAACACGACGACCAGAATGATCAGGATGCCGACCAAATTGGCGACGATGTCGAGGAACGCGTCGTGTCCCTGTTCGAGCTGGTTGCCTCGGCGTGAGTGGCTCATCGTGGCGGGCTTCCGGTGTGGGGAACGGGACGGACGTCGATCCCGCTGCCGGTCATGAATTCGCGAAGCCACTGAGCTCGCGATTCGGCCCCCGAGGCGACTTCAACGTCAAGCCGCGGTTGCCAACGGCCGCCCGGCAGCGGCGCCCCCCAGCGGGCGACCCGGTCGCGGACGGCGGTCGCCAATTCGAGCGTGGCACGTCGCGGGTCCCCGTCGGTCAACCCGAACGTCTCGGTCGCGCCTCCGCTCGAAGGCGGCAACAACACGTAACGGTCGGGGTAACAGACGACTCGGATGCCACGGACAACGGCGGTCCCGCGAATGCCCGACATGTGGTCAGGAATTCCCCACCGGCTCCCCTGGCGGCGGACCAGGTCCGAACGGGGTTGCGACCGGGGTGAGCCGGGGGCGGAGTTCGCTGACGGGGGAATGCGCTCGCGGTCCGCTTCGGCCATTTCAGGGGGAGGCGACCCGCTGCCGCTGGCCGACGACGTGCCCCCGCTCGGGGTCGCCGCCGTGGGTGCCGGGTTCGAAGGGCCACCCGCGGTCGATCCGCCGTCCCCAGACCCTTCGGCCGCCTCGTCGTTGGCGGTACCGATGCCCGTTTGGCTCTCGCCCGCGTCGCGTTCGCCGCCGCGGACTTCCCCTTCGGTGCTCCCGTTCGCCGCGGTGAGTGGCCTGTCGGCGGTCGGGGCCTCGCGACGTGCCGCGTCTTCGTCGCCGGTCTTCTCCCCTGCCCGCTCCGTTCCCGTGTCGCTCTCGCGGGCCGAACCGTGTTTTCCGACGGAATCACCTTTTCCGGCCGAATCACGATCACTCGCCGAGCTTCCGTTACCTACGGGCTCTCCGTCACCGGTTGCCGAGGCGGCTCCGGAAATTCCTCGTCCCGAGACGGGAATTCCTCGTCCCGAGAACGGGGCCGAGTTCAGCTCGTTTCGCGACTCCGGTATCGAGGGGAGCGGCGGGTAACTGCGTCGCGCTCGCCCCAACGGGTCGGAGACCGAGGCGGCGTCGAAGCTTCCCGCGGACCGGTAGCCTTTCGAGCGGGCGAGTTGGTCGAGTTTGGCCGCGGACAAACTTGGGAGAGGGCGACGTGGGGGTTCCCGGTAAGCCGCCTCGCCCCCGCCCGATCCTTTTCCGGTCCCGCGGTCTCGGTCCGAACCGTCTCGGATCGCTCCGGTTCGCGAGTCGACGCGATCTCGGCCCCGCCGGTCGCGGCCGTCGGTCCCCGCGACCCCGCCCGCCGTCCCGCCATGGCCGCCGGGGAAGGCCGATCCGCCTCCGAATCCGCGCTGCCCGGTTCCGTGATGGCCGGCGATGAAAGCCTGCAACGCCTGCTGGCCTCGGACCGCTTCGGCGACGGCCCGTTCGATCCGATCGCGGAGCGCCGCGTCGGCTTCCGGGAACGCCAATTCGGTCGCCGCGGGGACGAGTTCGTAGCCGAACTGGTCGTCCCAATCGGTCATCGCACGACGCGCCGCGGCGTACGTATCGATGCCATCGGGACGGACGATCAACAGCGGATACGGGGGACTCTCGTCGCCGTAGTGATGCATCGCGTGATGTCGGATGATCCGCAGCGCGTCATCGAGCGGGTTCGCGGCGGGGGTCGACGCGAGCAGTTGTTCGAACGAGAGCCGGGTCCCTTCCGGCCAAATTGTCAACGCGTCGTCGGTGCATTCGAGATACACCGGTCGGCGGTCCGTCCCGTTCGGCCCGTCGTGGGGGACGATGACGATCCGGGGTTCGCGGCTCTCACGTTCCGCCTCGAGCCGCCGGAGCTCTTCCGTTTCCGCCTCGATCTGCTCCTTCAAAAGCACGATCTCGTCTCGGCTCGCCGAAGGCCCCTCGGCGGTCGACGTCGCCGCCTCGACCTCCTCGCGGAGCCGACGGAGCTTCTCCCGGAGCCGGTCGACGTGTTCGTCGAGATGGGTCAGCCGGTCACGTTGTTCCTCGAGCTCGGCCGTTTGTTCGACGCGGTACGACACCAGTTGCTCGACACGGAATTTCCCCTCCGCGATCAGCCGCTCGGCCTGGTCGGCCGTCAGCTCGGTCGCCGCACGCGGGGCAACCTCCTCGTCGGCGGGGTCCGAATTCGCGACATCGTGCTGTGCCGCCTCGGTCGCGTTTTGGGCCACCAGGGCGAGAAACAGGATCAGCGTGCCGAGGGTGCACACGAGCACCGCCAGGAACGGAAACAACGTCGGCGCGAGCTCATTGCGTCGGCGACTCATGCGGCTCGCCTCGCGGTACCGTCGGCGGTCGACGTGACTTCGTCCGCCCCGTCAAGAAGCTGGGGACGTTCCGGCAAATGCCGGGCGAGCGTGTCGACGGCCCGCGCCAAAATCCTCATCGCTTCGGCCATCCCTTCCCCGCCGGCCGCGTCGACGCTCTTCGCGACGTGGTCGTTGGTGACGCGAAGCCGCTCAAGGTTCGCGTCGAGCGATGCCTGCACGGCTTGCAGCGATTCGGCACGACGGTTCGTGTCGGTCAAGTCGGCGCACTGCACCGCCAACTGTTGATGATGCGAGAGCAGCGACTCGGCGGTGTCGTCCAGCACGTCTCGCCACTTTTCGGCTTGGCTCTCGAAGCGGTCTCCGGCGAACCGCGCCGACTCGTCGATCGCGCCGCTGTGGTCACGGAGCGCCGTGTGCAGGCTCTCGACCAGATACCGAACCTGCGAATCGGTCCGCTCGTTCGCCGCCCGGAGCGATTCGTCGAGGGTGGTCGCGTGGCCGCGTAGCGATTCGGAGTGCCCGCGTAGCGATTCGGAGTGCCCGAGTAGCGATTCGGAGTGCTCGCGGAGCGCCGGGGTGAGCGTCGCCGCAACCGATTCGGCGAACTCGTCGACCCCGCTCTGCCGGACTTCCTGCCAGTGCCGGTTCGCTTCGTCGATCGTTTGCCGCCACAAGTCCGTTTGGCTGGCGATCGATTCGGCGACCGCCGCGCGGATCCCCTCGCACAAATCGGAAACCAACGCGGTCTGATTGTCCGCCGCCTCGTCGCTCGGTAAACACGCCGACAACAGGTGGCCGACACGAGCGTCGACCTCGGCGAGTAACCGTTGCTCCGAACGCTCGATCGGAAACTGAAGGAAGATCGCCACGACCGACAGCACCAACCCCAGGGCCGTCGTGTCGAAGGCGACGTACAGGCCACTCTTGAGCCGGTCGACCGCGGCCGTCCCGTCGCTGAAGTCGAGCCCACCGAGGGTCTGTGTGATCCCGATCACCGTCCCCAAAAATCCCAGCATCGGGATCGCCCACACGATCACGCGGACCAACCCGAGCGAGTCGTGGGCGGCGTCAGCGTCGCGGACCGACAGCTCCCGCAGGTCGTCCGCCAAGTGCTTCGTCGTGCCGCGGTGGGTTTGCCGCGTCAGCAGCTCACGGAGCCGGCCAACCAACAGGCTCCCGCGGGTCACCCCCGGCAATTCCTCGAGCGAGCCCAACCACTGGCGGGCGGCGTGCCCGGCATCATGACGCTCCCGCCAACGTCCACCCGGCGAATCGGAGACTTGCGGTGGCAGCAGGTCGTTGTCCCGGATCCGGCGAAATCGGGCCCATTGTCCCGACACCGAAACGTGTTTCTGGATCAACACCGCAACGGCCACCAAGAACAACGTCGTCGCGACGATCGCGACCGGATGGCCGAGGAAATAACGGGATAACGCCGCCGAGCCGGACGCCCAAACGACCAGGTAAAACCCGCCGGAGGCCAACACCCCAAGGCTCGCGGAGAGCGTCCCCGAAGCCCGCTGCCCCGCCCCGGCGGCCGATTCACCCGTCGCCGAAACGTTCATTTCGTCGCTCACAGCCGATTCCCTTCGTCGTGGCGTTCGTCTTCTCGGGTGACCCGATCGCTTCTCGGACGACCCGATCGTCGTTCGGACATCCCGTCTTGTTCATCGACCGGCCGCGCCGGCCAACTTCACCCGATCGTCCCGGTTTACCCGGTCCGAACGTTCCGCCCGACCGGACCCGTTCGTGGAGACGATCGGATCGAACCTTCTAACGAGATGCGGACCGGAATCGCCACCCCGTTTCCGAGAAACGGAAATCGGGGTGTCCATCGATCGCGCGGGAGAGGGATCTGCTACTCGGACTCGGCCTCCGTATCGACCCGGTAGACCTCGACTTGCCGCACGCGTCCCTCGCGGTTCGACCCCCCAACGACCACGAACCGTTCCGAATCGACCGGCAGCATTTGATGGAAAAACCGCTCGGTCGGCGTCCGGCCGACCGGTTCCCAAGTCTCCCCGCTCTTGGCGAGTCGGAACAGTCGTCCCGTCACCGTGCTCATGTAGAGGCGACCCCCCGTCGCATGAGCCGCTCCGCCGAAGCCCGCGATCGGATCCTCGCCGGGCAGCGGCGGCCCCAACTCCCAACGATCCTCTTGAGGATCATAGACGTCTGTCCGAAGCGTCGTTTCGCCATCGGACGTGATCCCCCCGATCGCGTAGACCCGTCCGTCGTGTGCGGCGATGGCGAGTGCTCGACGTCGAAACGGCGGGGCCGCGATCGCCGTCCACTCGGCCCCATCTTCGCTCAGATCGAGGGACCACGCGGTCTCGTGCCAGACCCTTTCTCTCGCCTCGCCCATCGACCAACCGCCGATGACGTACAGCGTGTCGTCGAGCAGGGCCGAATCGAAAGAGGATCGCGGCTCGGGGAGTCGAGGCAAGGGTCTCCACTGCAGCTCATCTTCCGACAGATCCAACATCGCGACGCCGTCCTGACTTCGCAGGTCGTGCTCCTCGCCCCGTTTGTTCATGGCCGTGAAACCGCCGATCCGGATAAGCCGGCCGTCATGGGCTTCCATCGACAATCCTTGTAACCGGGGGCCTTCGAAAATCGGTTCCCAATCGCCCTCCCCTTCGAGCGGAAGCCGATAGAGGAGATTGTTCTGATCCTCGATCGAATACTGGTGCGACCCGCCCATCGTGCCCCCGAAAATGTAAACGTGGTCGCCGGCAACCGCACCGCCGAAACTCGTCAGCGGCGTCGGCAGACTGGCGCGATGACGGTGCGGAAGGACGTTCGGGCTTGCCCCGCTGTCCGGATTTGTGACTTCCAGGGCGAGCGTGGTGTAGTGACGGGTGACTTCGTAATCGTCACCCTGCCAGCTACCCGACCGCGGCTCGATATACCGCGCCCAAATGCTGTACCGCCCCCAGCGATTCGGAGCGAAGGTCGCAGCGCCTCGAGCGTCCGCGGGGACGGCAAGCTTTTGACCGCCCGGGCCCGATACGCGAAATTCGGCCTCATCGGCCGGTTGCCCGTTGAAAATTGCCTGCAAACGGACCCGTCCGTCGACGACTTTCGGTCGGATCACAAACCCAAGCTCGGGCGTCGGGTCGATCCGCTCCCAATTGGGATGACCCGCCGGCGGACCTGCTATCGCGTAATACTTCAGCAGAAAGGTCCCCTCCCCCCGCTCCCGTACGCCGAACGTCTGCCTCGCCACGAAGAAGGAGTCTCGCGAGAAGCTTGGTGATGAAGATTCCGAGTCGTTTGCGAGATCGATAGCGAGCGTGTCCCCGCGACGTTTCGGCTTGACGCGTTCGGGTTTCCCCTCCGGCATCAGCCTCCAAACCTCCAACGCGTCAAGGCGAGAAAGCAGTTCCGGATCGTCCGGGTAGGCGTCTTCACCGAAATAGATCTCAACCCGCGATGGGGTCTCCGCTCCCTCCGCCGTCGTCTCTTGCCCGGTTGCTTCTTGCCCGCTCGTGTCGGCAGCTTCGGGGACGAGCCAGATGAAGTGGGCATGCGATGGTGCGGTTACCAACACCGCGAACAGGAGGGCGAAGGCGACGGTTGCCAACCGGCCGAGATGAGAGCCGTGTCGGCTACGGCCGGGAGCTTCCCCGGTCCGGCGAAGATGCCAGGTGTGTTGAGAGGAACGTTTCATCACGGAATGCCTTGTTGCGTCGGATGTGTGCTCGAAACTCGCCCCCGCGGATGCGGCGGACGTCAGAAATCGAAGTGGGCCTCGTTCGGTTCGCCGGCGGCGAACGTGTGTGTGGTCGACCGGGGGGACTTAGCCCGAGCCCCGCGACGACGCTTCCCCTCTTCGACGAGCTGCTCCAAAACCTCCTCGCCGTCATGCGGAAACTCGTCGGATTCGTCGGGCTCGACCTCGATCCGATGCCCGCCTGCGACCGGGCCGACCGTGCGGTCGCCCCGGAACGACCCGTCGACGACCGGCAACGCGACCTTCGGCCCCGTCGTCGACTCGTCAGGAATCAAGCGGATCGTTCCTCGCGATAGTGGGGCGCCGTCAATCGTCACCGTTCCCTCGACCGGAACCCGATCGAACGGATCGGCTTGTCCCCCACAGCCAACGGAGAGCCCGACAAGACATGCGACGCAAACGAATTGAGCCCTCGCCATGGCCAACGCCACGGTCGAACCGCGGCACCGCCGTCCGCCGGAGTGAATCGTCGTCGCGATCGACGCGTCCGACGTTCGGTCACAGCGATGTCGCATCGATCACCTCCCCGCCCGCACGCGTCGCTAACGCGTCGAGGATCAACGCGTCGATCGAGTCCGTCAAGAAATGGACCGATCCGTCGACGAACACGAACTGCACCCCGCCGACATGATCGCTCCGGAACGAACGGACCCACCCCGAGTCGTAGATGCCGTCGTTCGCGATGTCTCTGGGGTTGAACGCGTACTGGGTGGTTGCCACGGTCGACCCCGGAAAGGGGACGCCCCAGTACGTGAAGGAAAACCGGGACTGACCCGCACAGTCCCCGCTTCGGAACGTGTAGTCGGGGAGGTCGTAAGCCGTTTCCCCGACCATCAGCGTCGAAGAGGTCCCGTCGGTGATATCGCGGAACTTGGTCCTGCCCTCGACCGTGTCGGTGTACACGATCGCCCCGTTCAGCTGCGGACGCGGGTTTCCCCGAAACGACCAATACTGGTCATAGTCTCGAGATCCCATCGAAACGGCGTAGTTACCCGGGGCTCGCCCCCGGTCGGTGTCACACCCGGGGACCGCACGCCGTAGAGGGGAGGACGGGCAGAGAAAAAACGGGATCCGCTGGCCCGTCACTTCGACGTTGTACGGGTCGGAGTTCGTGAGATTGAAATCGTAGTGATCGAACGACGACGCCTGCTCCATCATCGGCAAAATCGCCGTGAACAGGCTTCCGCCGCTCAAAGTGCTCGTCGAAAACCCGCCGGCGTTCGCGGCCGGGAGTTGGCGGTAGGCCGACTCATAGTTGTGGATCCCCAACCCGATCTGTTTCAGATGATTCTGGCACGACATCCGACGCGCCGCCTCGCGGGCTTGCTGGACCGCCGGCAACAGAAGGCTGACAAGTACCCCGATGATCGCGATCACCACCAACAGTTCCACCAGCGTGAATCCGAGGGGGCGGGTCGACCGACGGGCGAAGGAGAGACCGCCGCGAGACATGGCGGCGGGAGAGCACAGGAGACGCTTCATCGTTCAGCTCCGAAACGCGTGGACGTGTGATGACAGCACGCCCGGAGCCGACGTGATCCGACCTGGACCGTCGCCGTCTCTCTCGGGCGTCCAAGATGAATCACTATCGCTGTTGCGACTCGTTATCAAACTGTGGTTGTCAATTTGCCCCGTCGGCTGTGGCCGGTCAAGGGGGCCCGCGAAAGAACTTGTGAAAAGGTCGGCGTCCGATCGCCCCTCGGCTATCCGGTTCGCGTCGAACCGATCTCCTCGGATCGGGGATGACCGTCGACCTGGTGAACGTGGACGTCCCGTTGGGGGTACGGGATCGAAATCCCCTCGCGGTCGAACCGGCGTTTCACCTCGCGGGTGATCTCGGTCTTGACCTTCCACCAGTCAGACGTTTTGGCCCAAGGCCAACAGACGATGTTGACCGACGAGTCGGCGAGCTCGTGAGTGACGATCACCGCGGCCGGGTCGGCGAGGACCAGAGGGTGCGACTCGGCGACTTCGCGAATGATCCGTTCCGCCTGTTCGAAGTCGTCGTCGTAGCCGATGCCGAACTCCAGATCGACACGACGCGTCTTGTTCGCCGTGATGTTCGTGATCACGCCGTTCAAAATCTCGTTGTTCGGGACGTGGATCGTTTGGTTGTCAAACGTGCGAAACGTCGTCGAGACGAGGTTCATCTGGTGGATCGTCCCGGTCACGCCGGCGGCCGATACGACGTTGCCGACGTCGAACGGACGGTTGACCAGGATCATCAGCCCGCTGGCGAAGTTGCTCAGCGTTCCCTGCAACGCCAAACCGATGACCAAACCCGTCGCCCCGATCGCCGCCAACACCGGCGTGATGTCGACTTCGAGCGCGGTCAGCGCGACCGCGAACCCGATCAGGAAAACGACGTTTTTAATCGTCCCCGAGATCAGCCGTTTGGCGAGCTCCGTCAGCCGCAACCGCCGGCCTTGGAGCCAATTCACCAACCCGGCGACGATCTTCGCGACGAAGTAGGTGAGCAACAAAATGAACACGAATTTGGCGAGGTTCCATAACCAACGCTGTCCCCCTTCTCGCGACTGCAGCCAACCCACGATTGCCGTCCATGTCGCGCCAAAGTCGGACGTATCGACCTCCAACCCGGAAACCGCCGCGGCGTACTGACGGTATTCGGTGACGTCGCCTCCCTTTTGCTCGAGAGAGTCAAGGACGATCCCTAGCCGGTCGCCGAGTGCTTTCCGTTCTTCCTGCAGCTTCGGGATGTCCGTCAAGAGTTCCTGGCGGCGTTCCGCCGCCACCGCCGCGGGGGTGGCATCGGCCGCGGAATCCGACTCGGGCGTGTCACCCGATCCTTCCGATTCGCCGCCGCTCCGCTCCGCCTCGACATCGCTCCCGCCATCCTCGGAAACGGCCTCCTCCGACGCTGGCTCCGACGCCTCCCGCGACGCTGGCTCTGACGCTGGCTCGTCACTCGCAGCGTTACCGGCGAGATCCGGCTCCACCCCCAAGCTCTCGCGGGCGGCCTGCGAAATCTCCTCTTCGGTCTTCTCGGCCAGGTCATCGACGTATCGCTTGACCGCCTCGACCTCCTCGAGCGCCTCCGCCGAAGCCTGGGGGTTTTCGGAGCCGAGCAACTCCCCGGCGCGGCGCACCCCGAGACGGACCGCTGCGATTTGCCTCGCTTTGCTCCGCAACAATCGGTACCAACTTTCGGCCTCGACCTCCAACTCCGACTTGGTCAGTGGGCGGACCATCAACAACAACTCTTCCTGAGGGACGCGAGGATCGAGTGTCGTGACCGGGACGTAACCCGATTCCGCGACTTCCGCCGAGGGCTGTTCTGGGTTCTCCGCCGAGGGCTGTTCTGGGTTCTCCGCCGAGGGCTCGTCCGGCGACGCGTCTTGAGCGGATGGGTCTTGGGCGATCCCACGCGACGCCGCGGCCAAAAACAGGAGGGCCATACTCAACGTCAACAGCTTCCGCACGTTCATCGCGTGTTCCTTTTTCGTAATCGTCGGATATCGCTAAACCGGCCGCCGCCGCGACCGGTCGCACTCGCCCTGTCGGTTCAAACTCGCGGTGCCCGTTCACGCCCCGACGCTGCCCGTTCACGCCCCGACGCTGCCCGTTCACGCCCCGACGCTGCCCGTTCACGCCCCGACGC
>JAWLFY010000049.1:29026-31096 GCA_041685355.1 Pirellulaceae bacterium
TGCCCGTTCACGCCCCGACGCTGCCCGTTCACGCCCCGACGCTGCCCGTTCACGCCCCGACGCTGCCCGTTCACGCCCCGACGCGGGTTGCCGCGACGCAGGGAGTTCGCGATTCTTACAGATCTGCCGACGGCCACAAGGAGAACCGTTGGCGATCCGTGGCGGTCAGGCTGATCCGCCGGTCACACCTGAAACAGCCTCGGCTGGGACCGTCGGCTCGCCGGGGCTCGGTCGATCGTGAGGTGCCGGAGCACCGCCCCGGCGACCGCCGTACCGCTCTGAAACGCCCCTTCCACACGCGGGCCGCCGCACCAGTCGCCGCACACCCCGAGCCCGATCGCGGCGTCCCATACGCAGTCCTGATCGAGCGGCTCGATCGGGTCGGCGAAACGCCAGCGGTGAGCGATGCCACGAGAACCGGCGCCGACTTCGACCCCCGTCGCGAGCTCGAACGCATCGATTAACGCACCGGCGACCTCCTCGGGTGACGACTCGAGGTGCTGTTGCGACCATTCCGCCGAGGCGTGCAACACCCAGCAACCGGTCTCCGTCGCCACGCGTCCCGGTTTCCGGTCGTTCCTCGCGATCCATGACAGCGGCCCGTCGTTGACGAACGCGGCGTCGTAGTCGGTCTCGACCCGGTTCGTCGGCTGTAGCATCACCGCCCAGCAAGGCCGCAGACCCACCCTTTCGAAGGACGCTGCCAAGTCGTGCCCGACGTCGGTGAGCAACGCCGCGGTCTGCGGTGCCGGGGCATTCAGAATCACCACGTCGAAGCGTCCCAGCTCGACGCCCGCTCGGTCACGCACCACCCATTTCGAATCGTCGGCCTTCGTCAGCGGGGCCACCTCGGTCTCGTAACGCGTGTCCAAGTCACTCGCCAAGTGACGTGCGATCGCGTTCATCGACGGCGTCCCGACGTAACGAGGCGTCCCCGTTTTCTCCGCGATCACTCGCCCCCCTTGGCCGAGCTCGACGATTCGCCCCAACCACGGTGCGACGATCCCGTCATGGACCCAGCTTTGGACGTGTTTCACGAACCGCGGATCACGGCCGGTGAAGTACTGGGCGCCATGGTCGAAATCGAGCCCGTCCGAGGTGTGACGCGTCGCCATCCGGCCGCCGGCGCCGCGAGACTTTTCGAACACGGTCACTTGCAATCCATGGTCTGTCAACGTCCGCGCCGCGGTCAAACCGCCGATCCCCGCGCCGACGACCGCGACCGACGGGAGGTCCGCCGCGATCGGTCGGTCGACGACGCCGCGAAATCGCGTCATGTCGATCCGCCGCCGATGGTGGCTCAACGGCCGCCCACGGACCCGACCGGTGATCGGCTGGGGCGGGTCGAACGGTCGGTCGAACAACCCGAAACACCAAAGGACTCCGCCGTAGCTATTCGGGTCACGCCCGTCGAGCGCGTAGCGATGATTCAGGTCGATGCTCAAGTGCAACGCGCGACCGGGCGAATCGGCCCACCCGAGGAACGCCTTGCCCCAAGTCATCCGAACGTTGTTGTGAAGTTCTCCCTGACGTACCAAACTCCGCTGGCAAGCGTCCCATAACGGGTCCCCCGAGCGGCCCCGCGCGAGCGTCTCCCAGCTGTAGTCAAACTCCCGCTCGTCCGCGGCGTGTTCGCGTAACGTCTCCCGCGCCCAACTCGGCACGGCGTCGAGCGTGTCGAGGTTCTCACCGGCGTGATGACAGAAGTGAAACGATAGCTCCCTCCATACCAGTAACTCGTCGAGATACTTCTCGCAGCCCGCCGCGTCCGCCTCGCGGGCGATCCGGAACGGGCTCACCATGCCGTAGTGCAGGTACGCGCTCATCCGGCTGACGCCGCCGTGATCCGACGCGTCGTTCCGACGTGCGGCGTAGCGGTCAAGGCCGTCGGCTTTGAACGCCTCCCACCGCGCGTATCCCGCACGCGTCCCCCCCGGCGTATCGGCAACCGGCGCGACCGAATGGTCGATACGACATTGCCTGATCAGTTCCGCCAAGCTGACCGGTTGAAGGTCGAGCGGCTCGAACGGGATCGGCCCCTCGTACGAAGCGACATCGACCGGTTGCTCG